>NZ_CAMLMK010000004.1 GCF_946481155.1 uncultured Flavobacterium sp. | reverse complement strand
AAAAGTGATAACAAAAAAATATAACAAGAATTATTTTAGGAATAAAAAAACCGCCTGTTGAGACGGTTTAAGTTAAAATATTTAATGCAGCGGGTTATTTTTTCAGTAAATCACGAATTTGAATTAACAATTCTTCCTGTGTTGGTCCTGCTGGCGGCGGCACCGGTTCTTCTTTTTTACGCATACTGTTAATACCTTTTATAAGCAGAAATATAACTAATGCAATAACCAGGAAGCCGATTATTGCACCGAGGAACTTTCCGTATAAGATTCCTCCGTCGGTTTTCAGCTGTTCAATAGATTCTAAATTTGCAGCTTTTAGCGCTGGAGTCAGCAAAGCAGGCGTAATCACATCTTCCACTAAGGAAGTAACGATTTTGCCAAATGCCGCTCCGATGATAACCCCAACAGCTAAATCCATTACGTTACCTTTTGCAATGAATTCCTTAAATTCTGAAATAAATCCCATAGAATATGTTTTAGTTAAAAATTCGTTTGAGACTAAATTAGTAAAATTTTGCTTTAATCAAGAGTTTATTTTCTTTAGGTTCTCATGAACCGCTTTTGTGATTACACTTTCTAAAAATTTTAAGCCACAGATTTAAAGATTTTCACAGATTAATCAGTGCTAATCTTTAAATCTGTGGCAAAAAAATATTGGCACGCCAGCCGTTGCGGACTTTTAATCTGTATGCGAACCTATAGACTTCTGGTCTATAGTGGTTTATTCTTTATAAAAAACGCGTTTTACACGATGGGAAATGCTGGTCAGAATTTCATAAGGAATGGTGCCGGTAACTTCTGCCAATTCGGTGACACGAGGGGATTTACCGAATACAATTACCGTATCGCCTTCCTTGCAGTCTATTTCCGTAACGTCAATCATCAGCATGTCCATACAGATATTGCCTATAATTCGCGCTTTTTGATGGTTGATTAGAACATAACCTCTTTCGTTGCCCCAGCTTCTTGGAATGCCGTCCGCATATCCAATTGGGATGGTGGCACTTCTTGTCGGTTTTGTTGCTATGAATTTTCTGCTGTAGCCAACGCTGTCACCCACGGGAATTTCTTTTACCTGAAGAATGATCGTTTTTAAGGTGCCAATATTTTCCAGGTGTTTCATTTCTTCCGGATCATTGCCAACGCCATAAAGACCAATACCCAAACGTACCATATCAAACTGATATTCCGCAAAATTATAAATGCCCGAAGTATTCAAAATATGACGAATTGGGTTTATGTTTAATTCCGACATTATTTTTTGTGACATTGAATCAAATGTGCGTATTTGAAACAATGTGAAATCTTTATACTGCAAATCATCACTTGCTGAAAAATGCGAGAAAATGCTTTTTACGGAAACCAGATTGTTGTTTTTCAGTAAGCCGATAAGTTCATTCAAATCTTTTTCTTCAAAACCCAAACGATGCATTCCGGTATCGAGTTTTAAATGAATCGGATAATTAGACAGGTTTTTCTGCTGGGCCAAAGCAACAAATTTTTTCAGCACGGATGCCGAGTAGATTTCAGGTTCCAGATTGTAAGCGACCATCGCCGCAAAGGCTGTGTTTTCAGGATTCATGACAATAATCGGCATCGTGATTCCTGCGTTCCGAAGCGCTATGCCCTCATCGGCGAAAGCCACACCCAGATAATCCACTTTATGATGCGCCAATAACTTCGCAATTTCAAAACTGCCGCTTCCATAACCAAAAGCTTTCACCATCGCCATCATTTTTGTGGAAGGCTTTAGTTTGGATTTATAATAATTAAGATTGTGACTGATCGCATTCAGGTTGATTTCCAGAACGGTTTCATGTGTTTTCTCTTCCAGCAACACTACAATTTCCTCAAACTGGAAGCTTCTGGCGCCTTTGATCAGGATGGTTTCATTGGAAAAATCATCACTGTTGAACTGCGATAAGAATTCATGTGTCGTCGCAAACGAAATCAGATTCGGATAATCCTTCAGGTAACGGCCAATGCTGTCGCCAATGCCGATCACCCGGTCAATTTTATTGTGTGTCAATAATCGGAATACTTTTGCATACAATTCCTCTACAGGAAATCCGCTTTGAAAAATATCCGAAAGTATGACGGTTTTCTTCTTATGTGTTTTATGTTGCTCCAGAAAATCCAGGGCAATCTTCAGGGACTGGTAATCGGAGCTATAACTGTCGTCGATAATCGTGCAGTTGTTGATGCCGTTTTTCACCTGAAGGCGCATTTCCACCGGATACAAATTGGCGATGCGTTCCTGAATGGTTTTCTGGCTGTAACCAAAATGCAAAAGGACCATCAAACACGTTATCGCATTTTCTTCCGAAGCTTTATCATGAAATGGGATCTCGACTTGGAAGCTTTCCCCTTTTTGGGTGATTTCTAATGTTGAATTTCCTTTTGAAGTAACTAAAACATCCGCAGCAGGATTGTCATAGCTCCAGGCAAATGTTTTCACGGAAGGATTTAAAAGCGCTTCTGTTTTTTCGTTTTTCCGAAGAATGAGCACTTCGGTATTCTGGAACAGTTTCAATTTTTCTGCGATTTTCTCTTCTTCGGAGGCAAATCCTTCATTGTGCGCTGAACCAATATTTGTAAGCACCCCAATAGTTGGCTGAACAATTTTTTCCAGCTTTTCCATTTCGCCGACTAATGAAATTCCGGCTTCGAAAATCCCAAGGTTGTGTCGTTCATTAATCCCGATAACGGAAAGCGGCACCCCCACCTGCGAGTTGTAGCTTTTCGGACTTCGGATGATATTGTATTCGGGGCTCAACAGGAAATTCAGCCATTCCTTCACGATGGTTTTTCCGTTGCTTCCCGTTATTCCGATTATAGGAAAATCGAATTGTTTGCGGTAAAAAGCGGCAAATTGCTGTAAAGCTTCGAGCGTATTTTCGACAACAAGAAAATTGGCTTTGCCGGAAACTTTTTCGGGAATACGATTGACTACAAAATTTTGTACGCCGTTGTCAATCAGGTCGGGAATATATTGATGTCCGTCGTGGTTATGTCCAACCAAAGCAAAGAATAAAGTTCCGTTATTATTCTGCAGTGAACGGCTATCGATGGAAACATTGTCGATTATACAGGTTTCGTCCGTCCCAAACCATTTGGCGTGAATGACTGGGATGATATTTTGTATGGGTAAACTCAAAGTTACTCTTGATTTTTTTTGTTGATGGAATTGAATTCCTCTTTGGCTTCTTTGATCGCATTGAAATAGGCAGCGCGGCTCAGTGGCTCATATTCTTCGGTTTCCCCTAAAAGGACTAAGCTGTCGCCTAATGCTTTTCGGAAACTGTAATGCGCTAAGTTTCCGGTGCGGGTACAAACGGCGTGTACTTTGGTTACATATTCGGCGGTTGCCATAAGTGCGGGCATTGGTCCGAACGGGTTGCCTTTAAAATCCATGTCAAGACCGGCAACGATAACGCGGACGCCCGAATTGGCCAGATCATTGCAGATGGATACAATCTCATCGTCAAAAAACTGTGCTTCATCAATGCCTACCACGTCACAGCCCTGTGCTAAAATAGCAATATTGGCGGCGGCCGGAACCGGAGTCGAACGTATTTCATTGGAATCGTGAGAAACCACCATTTCATCGTGATAACGGGTATCGATGGCGGGCTTGAAAATTTCCACACGCTGCTTGGCAAATTGAGCTCTTTTCAAACGACGGATAAGTTCTTCCGTTTTACCGGAAAACATCGAGCCGCAGATTACCTCAATCCACCCAAATTGTTCTTTATGATTTACTGTATTTTCGAGAAACATTTTGTAATTTTCAGACGTAACAGAAATTTTCTGTTTAGATTTGTAATGCAATCAAACCGACATAAATATTTTTAATTTTACGTCGTCCTCAAAAATAGAAAATTTTTATCAAATCAGGGGTTCGCGGACACTTATTTAAAAAAATAAAACTTCGCGTGAAAAGGGGCACCGCTTTCCCTTTACGGAATAAAATTTTCAGACAAAAAATAAAAAGAGAAATGCTTTACGCTATATAAATTCAAACGTTATGAAGAAAAAATTAGAAGCCGAACTGATCAGTATCGCACACCGAATTTTACAGCTGAAACACAAGGAAGATGTTATCCAACTGCATCAGGAAGCGCAGAAGTTATATGAAAAATTATCGATTTTGCGTTTTTATGAAGAAAACTTCGAGGCTTTAAAACCTACGCTGACGCATGAAGAACTGGACGAGAAGATAGAAGCGGTTTATGGGGAAAAGAAAGAAACGATAGCGGAAGTTTCGGAAGAAGTATCAAAAGCAGAAGTTCCACAAGAAGAAGTATCAAAAGCAGAAGTTCCACAAGAAACAACTCCGGTGGATCATACTATGGATGAAATTCCGGTGGAAGATGAGAAGATATTGGTAGGCTTAGTAGATATAGACGAAAGCGAAATAGAAGAGGATGAGGAAGAGGAAGAACCTGTAGTATCTGCTGAAGAGCCGCAACCGGAAGAAATAATTGAGCCCGTTTTTGAGCGTGCGCATGAAGAAATAAGCCAGGAAGAAACTGAAATTATAGAAGAAAAAGCCATCGAGGAAGAATCGAAGGTGATTGAAGAAAAAGAGCTTAAGCCGAAACAGATTTCTTTTGCCGATTTATTAGGCGATTCCTATAAAGAGCCCGATTTTGTTAAAGTAAATCACGTTCCTGCCGAAGTGGAAAAAGCTGCGGAAAGTACTTTTGAAAAAGTCGAAGAACCAGTTGCTGAAGTACCAAAAGAAGAAATTGTTGTCGCGGAACCAAAAGCGGAAAAATCAAAGGAAACACAGAAAAAGGAGGTGGTATTTGAAAAAACGGAGTTCAAGGCAATGTCCCTTAACGATAAATTCAATAAAACCATTACGCTGAGCCTGAACGACAGGATTGCTTTCGAAAAGCATCTTTTTGGCGGAAGCGGGGAAGATTTAAATCGTGTTTTGTCGCAGTTGAATACTTTCAATTCGTTGGAAGAAGCAAAAAGCTTTATCGATGATTTGGTTAAGCCCGATTACAATGGTTGGGATGGAAAAGAGGAATTCAGCTCGCGTTTCATGGAGCTGGTAGAGAAAAAATTTGCCTAAATGGGAAAATTGTATCTTGTTCCAACGCCCATCGGGAACCTTGACGACATGACGTTCAGAGCCATTAAGGTTTTGAAGGAAGTCGACCTGATTCTTGCCGAAGACACACGTAATAGCGGAAAATTACTGAAGCATTTCGAGATTGCCACGCACATGCAAAGCCATCACATGCACAACGAGCACAAGACAGTGGAAAACATCGTAAAGCGTTTGCAGACCGGTGAAAATATTGCCTTGATTTCTGATGCAGGAACTCCGGCGATTTCCGATCCGGGTTTTTTGCTAACTCGTGCCTGTGTAGAAAATGGGGTGGAAGTGGAATGCCTCCCCGGCGCAACAGCTTTTGTTCCGGCATTGGTCAACAGCGGATTGCCTAACGATAAGTTCGTTTTCGAAGGTTTTCTTCCGGACAAGAAAGGGCGCCAAACGCGTTATCTGGCTTTAGCCGAAGAAACCCGAACCATGATTTTATACGTTTCACCGCACAAATTGGTAAGAACCTTGGCAGAATTTATCCAATATTTTGGTGCCGACCGACAGGTTTCTGTGTCAAGAGAATTGTCGAAACTCCACGAGGAAACCGTTCGCGGAACTGCCGAAGAAGTGCTGAAGCATTTCGAAGCGAAACCGCCGAAAGGGGAGATTGTTGTGGTCGTTGGGGGAAAACCTGGAAAATAAAACCTATTCAAAATAGATTTCAAAATATAAATGGACACTCATAAAATAACAACTACCTGGAAAGGTAAAATGCAGTTTGAATCGGATAACCCGAGCGGTGATGTGATGCAGATTGATGCCGGACCGGACAATGGCGGCGAAGGAAACGGCTTCCGCCCAAAAGCATTGATGCTGTCAGCCTTAGCAGGTTGCACCGGGCTGGACGTAACGTCGTTGATTGAAAAAATGAAGCTGGAAGTCGAAGAATTCAGAATCGACACTGAAGGCGATTTAACCGAAGAACATCCGAAAACCTATCACACCGTTCGCGTGGAGTATCATTTCTACGGAAAAAAACTTGATGCTAAAAAACTGGAAAGAGCGGTAAATTTATCGGTTGACAAATACTGTGGAGTGATGGAGATGTTCCGTCAGTTTGCCAAGATTGAAATCAAAATACATTACCATACGACTTAGTCGAATATACTATATAAGCCAACATTTTATTTTTTTATAATCCAAAATCCTTATTTCTATGCGCTGGACACTCAAACCTTCCCCCAATCCCGAAAAAGTTGCCCAATTAGCTGCCGCCTTAAACGTTGACGAACTCACTGCCAAACTATTAGTACAGCGGGGTATTGAAACCTACGAGGAAGCAAGACTTTTTTTTCGACCAACCTTAGCCGATTTACACGATCCGTATCTGATGAAAGACATGGATAGAGCGGTGGCGCGAATCGAAAAAGCGATTGCCGCTGAAGAGAACATATTGGTTTTCGGGGATTATGATGTAGACGGAACTACCGCCGTATCATTAATGTCATCCTATTTGCGCAGTTTTTACCCGAATGTTGCCACGTATATTCCGGATCGTTACGATGAGGGTTACGGCATCTCCTATAAAGGAATCGACTTCGCTGATGATAATGGTTTTACCCTGATTATTGCACTGGATTGCGGTATAAAATCCATTGATCATATCGCCTACGCGAAAGCAAAAAATATAGATTTTATCATCTGCGACCACCACCGTCCGGGTGATACATTGCCTGATGCTGTGGCAATATTGGATCCTAAGCGAAATGATTGCAGTTATCCCTATGATGAATTGTGCGGATGCGGTGTGGGATTCAAATTGATTCAAGCCCTGGCACAAAATAGAAATCAGACCATTGACGATTTGGTTCCTTATCTGGATTTGGTGGCAACCGCTATCGCTGCGGATATTGTCCCAATTACCGGCGAGAATCGAGTTTTGGCTAAAGTCGGACTCGAAGTCATCAACTCGTTTCCAAGACCGGGTATCAAAGCGCTGGTTCAGAATTTGAAACAAAAAGTACTAACGATTACCGATGTGGTTTTCATCATTGCGCCGCGTATTAATGCTGCAGGCCGTATTAAGCACGGAAATTACGCCGTGGAATTGCTGACAGAGTTTAATCTGGAACAGGCAGAAGAATTTGCGTCCCAAATCGAAACGTTTAATTCCGACCGAAAAGATCTTGACAAGCAAATCACAGTCGAAGCTTTACAACAAATCATTGAAAACAAAGAAGAAAACCGCTTTACAACCGTGGTCTATCAGGAAGACTGGCACAAAGGCGTTATCGGTATTGTGGCTTCACGGCTTACGGAAACCTACTACCGTCCAACGCTGGTTTTTACCAAAAGCGGTGATAAATTGGCCGCTTCGGCGCGATCGGTTAAGGATTTTGATGTTTATAATGCGCTTGAGGCCTGTTCGGAACATCTGGAGCAGTTTGGCGGACATATGTATGCTGCGGGAATGACCTTAAAAGAAGAAAACTACGCGAACTTTAAAAATGCCTTTGAAACTATAGTTTCCCAAACGATTCACCCGGATTTATTGACTCCTGAGATTGCTGTGGATGCTGAGGTGCAATTGTCCGATATCAATGCTAAATTCATTAGGATTCTTAAACAATTCGAGCCTTTCGGACCACAGAATATGACTCCGGTTTTCCTGGGTAAGAATTTAAAAGATACCGGTTATGGAAAAAAAATTGGTGCTGATGAGGAACATCTGAAGTTGTATGTGAAACAAAATAGTTCGGAAAGTTTTGGTGCTATAGGCTTTGGCTTGGCTAATAAAATAGGACTTACGGAGAATCGGAAACCTTTTGATGCCGTTTTTTCTGTTGATGAAAATGAATGGAACGGTACAGTTTCGTTACAACTCCGACTTCGGGATATTCGATAATATTTATTTAGAATCATTTTAAATAATTTATTATATTTGTTCAAAATCAAATACAATGAAAGAGATTGAGCACTTATACCAGAATGATTTTGGCGTCGCTTTTTATTGGGTGAAGGACGAGCGCGTTTTGGACGGGAAAGTACAGCTGGTTTTCAAAGAAACCGGGTTTTACCTTTCCTATTCCGAGCTCTGTAAATTTTCCAAAAACATCGACGCTACCTGCAACAGTATAAAATGTTCGGATTGCGAGCTGCATAAGCATTGCCATAAGTATTTGCTGGAAACGCCTTTTTCAGGTTTGGAATTAGCAGTTTCCGAGGTAGAAGTGATTCAGCTTAAGGATTTGGTTTGCGGGACTTTATTTCAGATCGGACTGAATAATTATCTTAATGATATATGCAAAAACTAAATTTCAGTGATTGCTATAAATAAACAAAGGCTGCCCGTTTTGAGCAGCCTTCTATATTTTTTAAAAATGTAGTCTTAGAATAAATCCATCAAGACCGATGGGTACACTCCAATCGCGATATTTAATCCCATGGCCAAAACCGCCACGATATAAAATTCGAAAGGCACTTTTTGTGTTTCTTCTGTAGCTTCTTTGGTATACATCGCACTGATCACACGGAAGTAATAATAAACCGCAATCATCGAGTTAATCACCCCGGCAATCACCAGAATTAACCAACCTGCCTGTAATGTTTGGTTCAGAATAAAGAACTTAGCAAAGAATCCGGAGAAAATCGGGATACCGGCCATGGATAATAATGATGCCGTAAGGATCATCGCCATAAGCGGACTTCTTTTTCCCAATCCGTTGAAATTCTCAATGTTTTCGTCGTTTTTACCTTTACAGGCATATAGGATAACCGTGAACGCTGCAATACCTGCCAAAGCATAAGCTACGGTATAATAGAACAGGCTTCCGGTTGCGTTATCTAAATTCAATAGTGCCATTACCATAAATCCGGCATGGGAAATACCTGAGAAAGCCAACATTCTTTTGATATTGTTCTGGCGGATGGCCATGATGTTACCAACGGTCATCGAAGCGATAGAAACAATTACGATTACCAGTTCGTATGCCATGTCCATATTGCCGTTCATTGCCATGTTCAGTTTGAAGAACGTAGCCATAGCGGTAACTTTTGCCAGGGTACTCATTGTTGCAGTTGTCAACGCAGGTGCGCCTTCATAAACATCCGGTGCCCAGAAGTGGAACGGAACAGTTGCAATTTTAAACAACATTCCCACCGTGATCATACAAACCCCGATATAGAACCAATCTACTGTTGTAGCAGAATTAGATGCTTCATAAATCATGTTCATGTCGAAAGAACCAACAGCACCATAAATCAATGCAATTCCGAAAAGGATAATCCCTGAAGCGAAAGAACCCATAAGGAAGTATTTCATACCGGCCTCGTTGCTTTTTACGCTTAAGCGGTTACTTCCCGCTAAAATGTAAAGTGAGATGGACAAGACTTCAATACCAAGGAAAAACATAGCTAAATTTCCAAAAGAAACCATGGAAACAGCTCCTGTTAAAAGGAACAATTTGATGGAAATGAAATCTGAAATCTTCGTAGCCTGATCCTGATAGAAATTGGGGCTTAAGGTTACCAAAAATATCGTCAGTACAATAAAAAGGCTTGAAAAAGCTACTGTAAAGTTGTTCACCACAATCATGTTGTTGTAGTGGCTTTCGTTTACGCCAAATTCAGTCATCGTCATACCTAAAATTGCCAATAAACCAGCAATGGTTACAGGAACAATGGCTTTTCTTAAGTTGAAAATTTCAGCGATAAGGCAGATAACGCCCAGTGCTGCAATTGCTATTAAAGTATTCATTCTCTTTGACTAAATTTATTTAATGTGTACTAAAATCTCCTGGATGCTTGGTGTAATCAAATCGATAATTGGTTTCGGAAACAATCCGAAAAACAATAGGAAACCGATGATCAATACCATTACAATTCCTTCGCTTAGGTTGACGTCTGCAAAAACTTTTACATTGGTTTCCCCTAACATTACGTGCTGGAACATTCTTAACATGTAAAAAGCTCCTAATATGATGGTTGTTCCGCCTAAAACTGCGAAAGCAATATTTTCTGTAAATAAGCTGTATAAAACAGTGAACTCACCCACAAAGTTGAAGGTTCCCGGTAAAGCCACAGAAGCCAATACCAAAAGCATGAACATTGAGGCAAATTTTGGCGTTTGCTGACGGATACCACCCATTTCACTAATGGTTCTGGTTTCATAACGTCTGTAAATGATTTCGGCAGCAAAGAATAAACCAACGATAACAAAACCGTGGGCAATCATCTGTAAAACCGCTCCACGAAGACCGTCCATAGATAAAGTGTAGCAACCCGCTGCGATTAAGCCAACGTGTGCCAGAGACGAATACGCCAATAATTTTTTAAGATCTTTTTGTTTTAAGGCTACTACAGAACCGTAAATCACACCGGCAATACTCAAACCGATGATTAGGTACTGTAATTCTTTAGCAGCGTTTGGCGCAATTGGTAATTGCCAACGGATAACCGAGTACAATCCCATTTTCAGCATGATACCGGATAAAAGCATGGTACCGACAGTCGGCGCTTTTTGGTATACATTTGCCTGCCAGGTGTGGAAAGGAATAAGCGGAATCTTAATCGCATACGCCAGGAAGAAAGCAAGGAAAATCCAAAGCTCCTCATTATGCGTTAAATTCAAACTGTATAAAATATCAAGTTGAAAACAACCGGCTTTTTGGTACAGATAGATAAATGCGGCCAGCATGAACAACGAACCCGCAAACGTATAAATAAAGAATTTAATTACTGCTTTCTTGCGATCGGCCATGTCCCCGTTACCCCAAAGCAATGCGATGAAGTAAATAGGAATCAGGGATAATTCCCAGAAGATATAATATAAGAATCCGTCAGAAGCAAGGAAAGTTCCTACCATCGCAAAGGCCATAAACAATACTAAAGCATAGAAGTTTTTAGGATTGCTGAAGTTATTTCCGAAAGACGATAAAATAATCAACGGCATTAACATCGTGGTTAAAAGCACCATCGCGATTGCCAGACCGTCGGCTTTTAAGGAGAATAAGATATTGGGATTCTTCATCCAAACCGCAGTGAAGCCACTGTCGATTCCCTGACTGAATTGATTTAAGATGAAAAGCGAAGCACCTAAAGCGGCCAAACTGAAAAACAGGGCTACTTTGGAAGCAATGCCATTTCCGGAGAAATAGGTGGCTAAGGCTCCAATTAATAATAGAATAAGTACTATAGTTACGTCCATTATATATGTAAATTATCGTAAGAAGAATAAATAAAACACTACCGAACAAAGTCCGAATACGAAGGCAAAAAGATAAAAACCGATGTTTCCGTTCTGGAACTTCTTACCCTGTAACGACAATTCCTCTGTCACATTTCCGAAACCGAAAACCACGTTGGAAAGTCCTTTCTCAATATAATCGCGTGAGATTTTGGCGAAAGCATAAATTGGTTTTACAATAATGCTCATATACGCTTCGTCCACGTAATATTTGTTGTAAAGTGTTTTTGCGAAGCCGGTGATTTGTTCGTCTTCTGCAGGAACTTCTCCTTTTTTGATGTATTTTGAGAAAGCGATTCCGATTCCGATCAAAGCACCTATAACGGCAATGCCCATTAGCATATACGCTGTATTATCTAAGTGATGCTCTGCATGAGCTTTTTCTGCGAAAACCGGAGCTAAGAAATGATTTAACCAGCTGTTACCCGGGATGCTCAAAGCACCTCCAACAGCGGAAAGCACTCCTAAAACAATTAAAGGGAAGGTGATTAAAGCAGGGCTTTCATGCAAATGATGTTTCTGTTCTTCTGTTCCTCTGAATTGTTTGAAGAACGTCAGGTATAACAAACGGAACATATAGAAGGCGGTCATGATTGAAGCAATCGCCGCAATTACATATAACGCTTTGTTTTTGTGGAACGCCACCATTAGGATTTCGTCTTTAGAGAAGAAACCTGCAAATGGAGGGATACCTGAAATAGCTAATGTTGCAATTAAGAAGGTAACGAAAGTGATTTTCATTACGCTTTTCAATCCACCCATTCTTCGCATGTCCTGTTCGCCGTGCATTGCGTGGATAACAGATCCCGAACCAAGGAACAGACAAGCCTTGAAGAAAGCATGCGTGATTACATGGAAAACGGCAACTTCATAAGCGCCAAGCCCTAAAGCCAGGAACATTAAGCCTAATTGCGAAACGGTTGAATATGCCAATACTTTTTTAATATCGTTCTGAACCAATCCGATGGAAGCCGCTACTAAAGACGTAATAGCTCCAACAACTGCGATGATACTTTGTACATCCGGAGTTAAATCGAAAAGGAAGTTTAAACGGGTAATCATGAAGATACCGGCTGTTACCATTGTTGCCGCGTGGATTAAAGCTGAAACCGGTGTCGGTCCTGCCATTGCGTCCGGAAGCCATGTATATAAAGGAATTTGTGCCGATTTACCGCATGCTCCAATGAACAAACATAAAGTAGCAAGACTTAATAATGCCATATCAGATGTTCCTTTACCAGTAAGGATCGCATCCTTGATAGTCATGAAATCCAGGGTATTGAAGATATAGCCTAAGATGAAAATTCCGATAAGGAAACCTAAATCCCCGATACGGTTCATGATGAAGGCTTTTTTCGCTGCATCGTTGTACTCCTGGTTTTTGTACCAGAATCCGATTAGAAGGTACGAACACAATCCAACGCCTTCCCATCCGATGAACATGATCAGCAAATTGCTTCCTACAACCAAAGTTATCATGAAGAAGATGAACAGGTTCAGGTAGCCGAAGAATTTGTGCATGTTCTCGTCATCGTGCATGTAGCTGATGGAGTAGATGTGAATCAACGACCCAATTCCTGTTACGAACAATAGCCAGATTAATGACAATTGGTCTAACAGTATATCAAAACCGATGCTGAATTTGCCCAACGCAATCCAGTCGAACAAATGAATATTTATAGGCTGTTTGGTTTCGCTTACCTGCATGAAAAACATAAGAGTCACTGCAAAAGAAGCAATTACCGCCAGTGTTCCCAGATATCCGGAACCATTTTTACCAAGCTGTTTTCCTAAAAATATAGTAGATAAAAACCCAACAAACGGGGCCAATAATAAGAGTAAAACTAATCCTGTCTCCATTAGGGGTTATCCTTTTAAATTTTTTAAATTATCAATATCAATCGATCCCAGGTTCCTGAAAATGGAAACCAGAATCGCTAAGCCCACGGCAACTTCCGCAGCGGCAACAGCCATTGAGAAAAATACGAAAACCTGTCCTGAAGCATCCTGGTGGAAGGTCGCAAAAGCAACCAGCATCAGGTTTACTGCATTCAGCATGATTTCAATAGACATGAACATGATGATGGCATTTCGTCTCAAAAGAATTCCGAAAACACCAATACTGAACAATAAAGCGGATAAATACAAGTACGTTTCTACTCCAATCTCTCTTAAAATAGTCTCCATATAATTACGCTTTTTGTTTGTCTTTTTTAGAAATCAATACCGCTCCGATCATCGCAACCAATAATAGTACAGAGGCAAATTCGAAAGGCACCATATATTCGTTTAGTAATACTTTACCCAGAACTTTAATTGACTGGAAGTCTTCACCTGAATAATAATAGCTTTCCACAACAGGTTTGGTTCTTAATAATCCGGCCAATAAAACGATACCTACCAAGCAGAAAGCAATGGTGGCGGCAATTTTCGAGGCAATGGATTTATGGGATTCGTCTTCCTTGTTGAGGTTCATCAACATGATGGTAAACAACATCAGGATCATGATGGCACCGGCGTAAACGATAAGGTGTACAATGGCTAAAAACTGAGCATTTAATAACAGGTAATGTCCTGCGATAGAGAAGAAACAGATTACCAGATAGATGGCACTGTGAATAGGGTTTCTGCTGAAAATGGTTAACAAAGCAGCACCCAGGGTAATTGACGCTAAAATATAAAATAGAATTTCTCCCATGATTAATTTACTTTGTTTTTACTGTTACGCAAGGCCATTTCCAAAGGCATTACTAATTTGTCTTTACCGTAAATGAAGTCTTCACGTTTGCTGGCGGAAGCTACCATTACTTTAGATTCTGTAAGATAGATGGCGTCTTTCGGACACGCTTCCTCACACAAACCGCAGAAGATGCAACGCAACATATTGATTTCGTAGATTTCGGCATATTTCTCTTCTCTGTACAGATGCTCTTCACCCGGTTTTCTTTCGGCAGCCTTCATGGTGATGGCTTCTGCCGGGCAGGCAACGGCACAAAGTCCGCAGGCCGTACAGTTTTCTCTTCCCTGCTCATCGCGTTTCAGTATGTGCTGCCCACGATAAACCGGACTTAATGCGCGTTTTTCCTCAGGATATTTAATGGTTACTTTTCGTGTAAATAAGTGACGAATAGTAATAAATAGTCCTTTTAAAATCGCTACCAAATAAAGGCTTTCCCAAAAAGTCATCTTTTTGTTGGAAACCTCCATTTTCTTTCCTGATAATGAAATTGTATCTAATGACATTTCTTATAAAAATTTTTCGGCTAGTAACATTACTATTCCGGTGATAACTATGTTGGCAATGGCGATCGGAATCAGCATTTTCCATCCTAAATTCATCAATTGGTCATAACGGAATCTTGGAATAGTCCAGCGAACCCACATATAGAAGAAAATGAAGAAACAGATTTTAGCAAATAAAACCGCTATTCCGATAGTGTTTGCGATGTTCACACCCCAGTTTTCAACCGCCCATTCCATTCCAGGATAATTGTAAGCCCCGAAATAAAGAATTGACAGAATTGCAGATGAAATGAACATTGAGGCATATTCAGCAAACAAATAGAATCCCATTTTCATGGATGAATATTCGGTGTGGTAACCGCCAATAAGCTCGGCTTCACATTCTGCTAAGTCAAATGGCGTTCGGTTCGTTTCAGCAAAGGAACATACTAAGAAGATGATGAATCCTACCGGCTGATAGAATACATTCCAGTTCATTCCCGATTGCTGTGCTGCGATTTCGCGTAAGCTTAAAGTTCCCGACATCATCACTAAAGCAATAACCGAAAGACCCATCGCCACCTCATAAGAAATCATCTGAGAAGAAGCACGCATCGCACTCATCAGGGAGAATTTGTTATTGGAAGCCCAGCCTCCAATCATGATCCCGTAAACACCTACTGACAATACTCCGAAGATGTACAGCAAGGCTACGTCAATATCAGTCGCCTGAAGAATTACGTCTCTTCCGGCAATATGCAGTTTGTCTCCCCAAGGGATTACTGCGCTCGTCATCAACGCCATACTCATGGAGATAGCGGGTCCGACAAGGAATAAAAATTTGTTAGGGGTATCCGGGATGAATTCTTCTTTGGAGAATAATTTCAAACCATCGGCAAGCGGCTGTAAGATTCCGCCTTTACCGGCACGGTTCGGACCAATACGGTCCTGAAGCCACGCTGCGATTTTACGTTCTGCTAAAGTGGAATACATCGCCATGAACATGGTAACCGCAAAAACAGCTACGATGAAAATTCCTTTTTCTATGATAATTGCACTGTCCATGTCTTATTGTTTAGCATCAGAATTATTGTCCAAAGGCACTTCCGGCATACTGATTTTCTTCATGTCCATATCACGTCCTTCAAGAATGTGCTTTTCAGTATTGATAGTAACCTTAGGCGCATTCAGGGAATAATTGTTTCGGTTGATTACAGAGAATTTCTCGAATTTACGCGGACCTTCAATTACCCAGTCACTCACTTCTTTATGGTCGAAACGACAGCTGTTACAGATGAATTCTTCCACTTCGTGGTATACGTCTTTGCGGGCAGTCACACGCTGGATTTCTTCTCCGAACATCCATAAAGTCGTTTTTCCGCAACATTTATCACAGTTTCTGTGTGCGTTATAAGGTTTGTTGAACCAAACTCTCGATTTGAAACGGAACGTTTTATCAGTCAAAGCGCCTACAGGGCAAACGTCAATCATATTTCCGGAGAATTCATTGTCGATTGCTGTTGAAATGCAGGTTGAAATCTGAGCATGATCCCCTCTGTTGGTTACGCCGTGTACACGTTTGTCAGTTAGCTGGTCTGCCACCTGCACGCAACGCTGACACAAGATACAGCGGTTCATATGTAATTGAATTTTGTCCCCGATATCTTCCGGTTCAAAAGTTCTTTTTTCTTCAATGAAACGCGTTTGTGCTTTTCCGTGCTGGAAGCTTAAGTTCTGCAGATCGCATTCCCCGGCCTGGTCACAGATTGGGCAATCCAACGGGTGATTAATCAGCAAAAATTCGGTTACCGATTTTCTGGCTTCTTCCACTCTTGGTGATGCGGTACTGTTTACTTCCATTCCGTCCATACATCCTGTAACACACGATGCCATTAATTTCGGCATGGGTCTTGGGTCGGCTTCGCTTCCTTTGGATACTTCCACTAAACAACAACGGCATTTTCCGCCACTGCCTTGCAGTTTCGAGTAATAGCACATCGCCGGTGGGACTAAATCGCCTCCAATCATTCTTGCAGCCTGCAGGATGGTGGTTCCTGGTTCTACATCTATTTCTTGACCGTCTATAGTAACTTTCATAACTATTTTGTTTGTTGTTGAAGATTTTGAGGCTTCAACGTATAACTTTAAACTAAGTTTCTTACTTTTTCAAAAGGTTCGTTCACAAAGTGATCTCTGTTTTTTATTCTTTCTGGGAAGCGGATATGGTATTCAAATTCTTCACGGAAATGACGAATAGCTGCTGCTACCGGCCATGAAGCCGCGTCACCTAACGGACAGATTGTGTTTCCTTCAATTTTACTCTGAATGTCCCAAAGCAAATCGATGTCTTCCATTCTTCCGTGTCCGTGTTCTATTCTATGTAATACTTTTTCCAACCATCCTGTTCCTTCACGGCATGGCGTACATTGACCGCAGGATTCGTGGTGGTAGAAACGGGAGAAATTCCATGTGTTTCTAACGATACAAGCCGTGTCATTATATACGATGAATCCGCCTGAACCTAACATCGATCCAGTGGCAAAACCGCCTTCACTTAGGGATTCGTAGGTCATTAGACGATCTTCGCCAGTTGCTGTTTTGTAAATAAGATTTGCGGGTAAGATTGGCACCGAGGAACCTCCAGGCACTAAGGCTTTTAAAGGTCTTTCGTTCATCATTCCGCCTAAATACTCATCGGAGTTCATGAATTCCTCGACGGATAAACCCAATTCGATTTCGTAAACACCAGGGTTTTTGATGTGGCCTGAGGCAGAAATTAATTTAGTTCCCGTTGAACGTCCGATTCCGATTTTTGCATATTCTTCTCCGGAATTCATTACGATCCATGGCACTGCAGAAATAGATTCCACGTTGTTTACCACGGTCGGATTAGACCATAAACCGCTAACCGCCGGGAATGGAGGCTTGATTCTTGGGTTTCCTCTTTTTCCTTCCAGGGATTCGATTAAGGCTGTTTCCTCACCGCAGATATAAGCTCCGGCACCGCAGTGCACGTGCAGATCTAATGAGAAATCAGTTCCTAAAATGTTTTTTCCTAACCAACCCGCAGCATACGCTTCTGCGATAGCTCTTTCCAGGATTTTATAAACCCACATGTATTCACCGCGAATATAGATGTACGACAAATTAGCGCCTAAGGCATAACTTGAAGTAATCATTCCTTCGATTAATAAATGCGGAATGTATTCCATTAAATAGCGGTCCTTGAAGGTACCCGGCTCGGATTCGTCGGCGTTGCAGACCAAATGTCTTGGCTTGCCGGATTTTTTATCGATAAAACTCCACTTCAGTCCCATTGGGAAACCTGCGCCACCACGACCGCGAAGGCCTGATGTCTTTACTTCCTCGGTAACTTCGTCCGGAGTTAACGTTTTCAGTGCTTTCTCCACAGAAGCATAGCCACCGTTAGCGCGATAGACTTCATAGGTTTTGATCCCCGGAATATTTATCTTGTCTAATAATATCTTTCTTCCCATGGTATTATTTATCGTGTAAAGTTATTTTACCTGCTTTGCAATCCGCGATGATTTCGTCTACTTTGTCTTTGGTAAGATTTTCATGGTAGAAATCACCCACCTGCATCATCGGTGCGTAGCCGCATGCTCCCAGACATTCTACGCCTACAACGGTAAACATGCCGTCAACAGTTGTTTCGCCTTCCTTGATGCCCAGTTTCTGACAGGTGTAATCCATCATATCCTCAGCACCGCGAATCATACAGCAAGACGTTCTGCAGAATTCGAACATGTATTTCCCGATAGGCTTTTGGTTGTACATCGTGTAAAACGAAACCACCTCGAAAACCTCAATCGGAAGAATGCCCAATATTTCTGCCACTTTCTCCTGCAATTCGTAGCTCAGCCAGTTGTCATGAGCATCCTGAACTTCATGAAGCACAGGTAGTAAGGCAGATTTTCTTTTGTCAGCTGGATAATGGCTGCACAGCTCTTCTATGCGGGCCAGCAGTTCCGGCGTAATGTTTATTTCTTGCTTGTAGGTATATTTTTCCATATTCATTATGCGTCTAATTCTCCGGCGATTACGTTTAAGCTGGAAAGGGTTGCAATCGCATCGGAAAGCATCTGTCCTTTAACCATGTCGTTAAATGCCTGATAATATATAAAACAAGGTCTTCTGAAATGTAGTCTGTAGGGTGTACGGCTTCCGTCGGTAATTAAGTAAAACCCTAGTTCTCCGTTTCCGCCTTCTACCGGATGATATACTTCCGTTAAAGGAACCGGGACTTCTCCCATCACAATTTTAAAGTGATAAATCAACGATTCCATGGAGGTGTACACATCTTCTTTCGGAGGAAGGTAATAATCAGGAACGTCAGCATGATAAGGACCTTCCGGCATCTTAGCCAAGGCTTGTTTTATGATGCTTAAGCTTTCCCAGACTTCCTGGTTACGAACGCAGAAACGATCGTAAGTATCTCCCGATTTTCCAACCGGGATGTTGAATTCAAAATCTTCATAAGAGGAATAAGGCTGCATAATACGAACGTCATAATCAACGCCGGCAGCACGAAGGTTTGGTCCTGTGAAACCATAACTGATCGCTTTTTCCGCAGAAATCGGGCCTACATTGATAGTACGGTCCATGAAAATTCGGTTACGCGTCAACAGGTTTTCGAATTCTTTCCAGATAGGAGGGAACTCTTCAAGGAATTTGTCTATTTTTCTGAAGGCTTCGGGGCTCCATTCTCTTTCAAAACCGCCGATTCTTCCCATATTGGTTGTCAGACGCGCACCACAGATTTCCTCATAGATTTCGTAGATTTTCTCACGGAACTGGAATACGTATAAGAAACCTGTTAAGGCTCCGGTATCCACACCTAAAACCGAGTTACAGATAATATGGTCCGTAATACGGGATAATTCCATGATGATGACACGAAGATATTGTACTCTTTTCGGTACTTCAATGCCAAGTGCTTTTTCTAAGGTCATCCACCAGCCCATGTTGTTGATAGGCGCAGAACAATAGTTCATACGGTCGGTCAATACATTAATCTGGTAAAAGGGTCTGTTTTCGCTGATTTTCTCGAAAGCTCTATGGATGTAGCCTACGGTTCCTTCGCCATCCACGATTCGTTCTCCGTCCATTAAAAGAATGTTCTGGAAAATTCCGTGGGTTGCAGGGTGTGTAGGGCCTAAATTCAGTATAGAAAGCTCGCTGCCATCTTCATTTCTTCTTTGATTGATGATGTTGGCGTAGCGTTTTTCCGGTGGTAATAATAGGTCTGACATGGGTTTGTATTTCAGGGTTCTATTAGCAATTTTTTGTTGTTCTTCCGAAGAAACGGTCATCCTTATCGGTTCTTCCGCCGTCTTCAAGAGGGAATTCTTTGCGCATTGGGAAAGAAGTCATTTCGTCCATGTTCAGGATTCGCTTTAACTGCGGATGTCCTTTGAAGATAATTCCGTAGAAATCGTACGTTTCTCTCTCCTGCCAGTTAGCGCTCAGGAATAAATTGGTTACGGTATCGATTTCAGGGTTTTCGCCATTTAAATAGCATTTGATTCGGATGCGAACGTTGTCTACCCAATTGTGCATGTGGTAAACAACAGCAAACTGACGGTTTTCTTCGTAAGCAGGGAAATGAATCCCACAAAGATCGGTCAGGAAGTTGAAGCGAAGTGTGCTGTCTTCTTTAAGAAACTGCATTACTTCCACTATGGATTCAGAGTTTACTTCGAAAGTGAAAATATCGTGAATCTGAACAAAATCGGAAACTTTTAATCCGAAATTTTCAATAAGCTTATTTTGTATTACTGAGGTTTCTAAAGCCATTTTTATTTGATGTTATAAGAACCTAATAAATCGTTGTATTCGTCAGAGCTTCTTCTTCTTACGGATTCGTTTTTCACGATTTCCTGCAGACGCATGATGCCGTCTAAGATTTGCTCAGGTCTTGGCGGGCAGCCCGGAACGTAAACGTCTACCGGAATTACTTTGTCGATTCCCTGAAGTACGGAATACGTGTCAAAAATACCTCCTGATGAAGCGCATGCTCCCACGGCGATAACCCATTTTGGCTCTGACATTTGTTCGTATACTTCGCGTAAAATCGGTGCCATTTTTTTTGCGATGGTTCCCATAACCAGCAACATATCGGCCTGACGCGGAGAGAAACTCATACGCTCGGATCCGAAACGTGCCACGTCATAATGCGATGCCATGGTGGCCATAAACTCAATTCCGCAGCAAGAAGTAGCAAAAGGCAATGGCCATAATGAATTTGCTCTGGCTAATCCTACCACATCGCTTAGTTTGGTAGCAAAAAAACCTTCTCCGGCGTATCCTTCCGGAGCGTCTACCGTTTTATATTTTGATGAATCGCTCATTTTCTTAATTTTTTATTCCCACTCTAAACCTTTCTTCTTGATAACATAGTAAAAACCAATTACCAGAAGTGCCATGAAGATCCCCATTTTTGCTAATCCTTCCAAGCCCATTTCCTTGAAATTCACTGCCCAAGGGTACATAAAAATCACCTCGACGTCGAAAAGCACAAAAAGAATGGCAACCAGGAAATATTTAACTGAGAAAGGAACACGAGCGTTACCTACAGACTCGATTCCGCACTCAAAGTTTTTGTCTTTATTCTTAGAATGTCTTTTCGGTCCCAAAAAGCCGGAAATCATGATGGTTGTCACCACAAATCCCACAGCCAGAAGTAATTGCATTGCAATAGGAATGTAATCGATTTGGTTTGTTTGCATGGCTAAATTTCTTTTTTATGAAAGAATCCACAAATATACATTCCTAAACTTTAAACACAACCTAATTTTTTAATGATTTTGTTGATATACTACCTATAAATGTAAAACATATTTAGACTAATTACAAATAATTAACGTAGCGTTGTCAGTGCTTTTAAGAAAATTCTTAACAAAAAAAACCGCCCCAATTTGGAGCGGTTAACTTTTCTAGGTAATCAAAAAATAATATATATTAGTCTTCGATAACAACTACATCAGCAGCTACTTTACCTTTTCTTCCTTCTTCTTCTACGTAAGATACTTTTGTTCCTTCGCTTAAACCTTCCGCTTTAAGACCAGTTGCATGAACAAAAATGTCATTACCTGTTTCGTCGTCTGTAATGAATCCATATCCTTTAGATTCAATAAAGAATTTTACTTTACCTGTTCGCATTCTGTAAATAAAAATAATTAATAATATTCCAAAGATATAATTTTTTATCAAGCAAACAAGTTTTTGACAAAAATTTTTAAAAAAAACCGATTATGTTTCGAAAACGTTGCGGAAAAGTTAATTAAGTAACAATTAAATAAAAAAGCGACCCTTAAGGTCGCTTTTTATGTATTATTTTAGGTTGAGTTTTATGGAAAGTTCATCCAGTTGCTTGTCGTCAATAATCGATGGAGCATCAATCATTACGTCTCTTCCTGAGTTGTTTTTCGGAAAGGCAATGAAATCCCTGATCGTTTCCTGTCCGCCCAAAATGGCTACTAATCGGTCCAATCCGAAAGCAAGACCTCCATGTGGCGGTGCTCCAAACTGGAATGCATCCATAAGGAAACCGAACTGGTTTTTCGCTTCCTCTTCGGTGAAGCCTAAATATTTGAACATCAGTTGCTGCGTGGCTTTATCATGGATACGGATCGAACCTCCGCCAATCTCATTTCCGTTTAAAACCATGTCGTACGCATTTGCGCGTACTTTCCCCGGATCAGTGGCTAATAAATGCATGTCCTCCGGTTTTGGTGACGTAAACGGGTGGTGCATCGCATGATAGCGTCCGCTTTCTTCATCAAATTCCAATAATGGGAAATCGACCACCCAAAGTGGTGCAAATTCGTCAGGTTTGCGCAAGCCTAAACGAGTTGCTACTTCCATACGAAGCGCACTCAATTGCGTTCTTGTTTTGTGTTCCGGACCGGACAATACGAAAATGATATCGCCTTGTTTCGCTCCAGTGGCTTCTGCCCATTTTTTCAGGTCTTCCTGATCGTAGAATTTGTCTACTGAAGATTTTAGGCTTCCGTCGGCTTCCAATTTACAGTAAACCATGCCCGAAGCTCCAATTTGAGGGCGTTTTACCCAGTCAATCAAAGCGTCAATTTCTTTTCTGGTATAGGCAGCTCCGCCAGGTACAGCTATTCCGACTACCAATTCCGCGGAATTGAATACGCCGAAATCTTTATGTTGCGCTACAGCATTCAACTCGCCAAACTCCATTCCGAAACGGATGTCCGGCTTGTCATTTCCATAGGTTTTCATGGCGTGATCGTATGTCATTCTTGGGAATTTCTCTACGTCGATGCCTTTTATTTCTTTTAATAAATGTCTTGTCAATCCTTCGAAAGTATCCAAAATATCTTCCTGTTCCACAAAAGCCATTTCGCAGTCAATCTGTGTAAACTCGGGTTGACGGTCGGCTCTTAAATCCTCATCACGGAAACATTTCACGATCTGGAAGTATTTGTCCATTCCACCCACCATCAATAACTGTTTAAAGGTTTGCGGTGATTGTGGCAAAGCATAAAACTGCCCTGGGTTCATACGCGAAGGCACCACGAAATCACGTGCGCCTTCAGGAGTTGATTTGATAAGATATGGAGTTTCAACCTCACAAAAATCTTGTGCGGAAAGGTAATTACGAACTTCCTGTGCTACTTTATGACGGAACAAAAGACTGTTTTTTACCGGATTTCTTCGGATGTCTAAGTAACGGTATTTCATACGAATGTCTTCACCACCATCGGTTTCATCCTCAATAGTGAAGGGAGGCGTAATCGCCTCATTAAGAATAGTCATCTGTGATACCAAAATCTCAATATCTCCGGTTGCCATATTCGGGTTTTTGGATTCCCTTTCGATAACCGTTCCCTTAACCTGGATTACGAATTCACGACCCAACGTTTTTGCCAATTCGAAAACAGTTTTGTCCGTACGGCTTTCGTCGAAGATCAATTGCGTAATGCCGTAACGGTCACGTAAATCCACCCAGATCATAAAACCTTTATCGCGTGATTTCTGCACCCATCCGGCAAGGGTAACTTCAGTATTGATGTTTGAGGCGTTCAATTCGCCGCAGTTATGACTTCTGTACATTCTAATAAAATTTGATGCAAATTTAAGTTTTATTTTCCGACTTTGAAACCTGGTTATAAAATTTAAAAAGAGGTTAAAAAGACAACCGCTTTTGCCAAACAAGTGTTAATTTTAGCAGTTTAAGGCACCAATGAAGCCTCAAAAGTTTTTTAAAATCTAAAATTGTCGTAAATTAGTATATGGTTTTAGACCTTGATTTCTAGATGAAATAATGGTTTAGAGACGCGATAGTGAACAGAAATTAATCACGATTTGAATTTCAAAAAAGATTATATCTGTTTACGATAGGATTCAAAACCCAGTGTCTTTAAAGGAGAATGGCTGTTACAGAGTAGTGACAGCCATTCTTGTTTTTAAGATTTATGTGAAAATTTATGAATAGTGTTAATTTTTTTTTAAAGTTTAAACCGGAAAATTATGCATAATGATTAAAAAAATACATTTGGATACTAAAAATTCTAAAAACTAACTAACTATGAAGAAAATTTTTTTACTTATTGTACCATTATTGTCGGCACTATCGGTTTGCGGCCAAAGCAAAGATGCTGTCACGTTTACTGCGAATATTGCGAACAGTTCTAATGAGGCGGTTATTTCTTCCCATGGAAGACCGATTAAAACAATAAAAGGCAACAATGGCCTCTATAAAGAGACCTTTGCGGTTGAGGAAGGAATCTATCAGCTCCAGATTGGTGAGGAATACACGAAGTTATATCTTAAAAATGGTCTTGACTTAAAATTGAGGATGGATGTTAATCAGTTTGATGAATCCATAGTTTATGAAGGAAGCGGTGCGGCAGAAAATAACTTTTTGGCAAAAGAGATGCTGTTGGATGAAAAAGTTGATTACAGCGGGTTGTTTGCATCCAATGAATCAGATTTCGATACCAAATCCGATGAAATCCTTAAAAGTAAATTGGCACGTTTGGGTGATAAAAAATTAGCAGCATCTTTTGTAGCTATTCAGAAAAAGGAAACTGAATCAGAATTCGCACAAATGAAAATGGCCTTTAAAAGGATGAAACAAGATCAGGAAATGAGCAATGCGATGAAAAACACGATGGCTCCTTCTTTCGATTATGTGAATTATAAAGGCGGAAAATCGAAATTGGAAGATTTCAGAGGAAAATACGTTTACATCGATCTTTGGGCTACCTGGTGTGGGCCATGTCGTGCAGAGATTCCGTTTTTAAAGGAAGTTGAAAAGAAATATCACGATAAAAAAATTGAGTTTGTAAGTATTTCTATTGACAAACAGACCGATATGGAAAAATGGAAAAAAATGATAGCCGACAAACAATTGACCGGAGTACAGCTTTTGGCAGACAAAGACTGGAATTCAAAATTTGTTCAGGATTTTAATGTGATGGGAATCCCGAGATTCATATTGATTGATCCGAATGGTAAAGTGGTAAATGCTGATGCGCCAAGACCTTCTTCTCCAGAATTGGCTTCGGTTTTAGATGAATTGCTGAAATAAAAGACTTATAGCAAATAATAAAATGGCTGTTACTACTCCGTAACAGCCATTCTTGTTTTTTATCCGGTAATAAAAAACCGCCACATTGCTGCGGCGGTTTAAGAACAAATTAAATCAATCTAGTGTTTAAGCTTCCGCTTCAATTGTTTTTTTCTTTCTGTCGCGTAACCAGTATTTAGTGCGTTTTACCAAATAGAACATTACTGGTACCATAACTAATGTCAGAATGGTTGCGTAAGTTAATCCGAAGATAATGGTCCATGCCAATGGCCCCCAGAAGATTACGTTATCCCCACCCATGAAAATATGCGGGTTCAGATCGGTAATCAGAGAGAAGAAATCGAAATTCAGTCCGATTGCCAATGGAATTAAACCTAATACCGCCGTTAAGGCTGTTAACAATACCGGACGAAGACGTGATTTCCCACTTTCGATGATTACGTTTTTCACTTCCAGTAATGGTAAATCATCGTGCGATTCCACATTGAATTCGGCTACTTTTTTATCTAATAAGAGGACGAAGAAGTCCATTAACACGATACCGTTCTTCACTACAACCCCCGCGAGCGAGATGATTCCCATCATCGTCATCAGGATTACAAAATCCATCTGCGCAATCACATAGCCATAGAATACCCCACTGAAACTAAGCAATACGGTGAACATGATGATGAATGTTTTGGAAACCGAGTTGAACTGCAATACGATAATCGTTGTAATTCCTGCCAAGGCCAACAATAAAGCCCGGAAAAGGAAATCCTGATTCTTGCCCTGTTCTTCCTGCTCGCCCGAGAACGAATAAGTAACGCCCTCCGGTAACTTATAATTATTTAATGCGGTTTTGATATCGGCGGTAATCGTATTGGCATTGTAGCCTGTAATTACATTCGAATAAATGGTCATGATTCGTTTGTAATTCTTACGTTTTACCTGATTGAACGTTTTGGTCTTATCGGTTTGCGCTACCGCAGAAATTGGCACCTGCATGATCTGACCGTTGTTCATGTTTCGGAACGTTATCGGCTGATTGAACAGGATGTCTTCATTCTTACGCTGGTCTTCCTGAAGGCGCATGGTGATGTTGTAATCATCATCCCCTTCTTTATAGGTAGAGATTTCCTGTCCGTATACTGAACGGCGCAGGGTGAATCCAAGCTGTCCGGTTGAAATTCCAAGACTTCCCGCGTTTACACGGTCCACTTTTACAGCTAATTCAGGACTTTCCTTATTGATGTCGACTTTCAGTTTTTCGATGCCCGGGATGTTTTTCGCATTCAGGAAGGCAATCATTTTATCGGCTTCTTTCAGCATCACTTCATAATCCGTACCCGAAAGCTGCACACTGATCGGATAACCAGAAGGCGGTCCGGCAGCATCTTTTTCAACGGTTACCGAAGCCCCCGGAATTCCTTTGATTTTTCCGCGGATTTCCTCCATCACATCGGCAGTATTGATTCCTCGTCGGAATTTAAACTCCGTAAACGAAACCGTTACTTTTCCTTTGTGCGGCGTTTCCGATTGCGAACCGGCATCTACCTGAGGATTTCCTGCGCCGAAACCAACCTGGGAAACGATAGATTCCGCTAAATAATTTTTATCAGTGTCTTTATCGACGTATTTCGTTAATGTGTTGATGATCTGGTTCTCTACGAATTTTGTTGCTTTATTTGTTTTTTCGATATCAGTTCCCTGTGGATATTCGATATAAGCGATTACCTGATTTGGAATGTTATTCGGGAAAAACAATACTTCTCTGGGGAAAATACCAACCAGCATGAATGATAAGAACAACATTCCGATGATTCCGATTAAGGCATATACCGGTTTTCTCCCAGTTAGGATCTTATCCAAAAACGCCTGGTATTTTTTCTCCATTCTCGGGAAGAAGCTGTGCTGGAAATCCTGTGTCCATTGGAATAAGAATTTGTAATACAGCCACATCATTCCTATGCTTATGAATGCTAAATGACCTAAAGCACGCAACAGTTTCATATCTCCCAAATAACCCGGAAGAGCGAATAGAATTCCGACAATAGCAAAGATGATGGAATAACGTATTAAGGATTTTTTGTTGATGTTTTTATCTTCCAGGTCCATGAAACCTCCCGTCATTGAGGCATTAATGATCATCGCCACGAATAGCGAAGCACCAAGTACCACAGAAAGCGTCATCGGAAAATAAATCATGAATTTACCCATGGTACCCGGCCATAATCCCAGCGGGAAGAAGGCTGCCAAAGTTGTTGCCGTTGATGAAATTACCGGCCATGCTATTTCCCCGATACCGATTTTCGATGCCGGAACCCTTGCCATGCCTTTTTTCATATTGGCAAAAACGTTGTCAACTACCACGATACCGTCATCCACCAACATCCCCAGACCCATAACCAGGGCAAACAATACCATAGTATTTAGGGTTACGCCAAAAGCGGATAAAATACCGAACGCCATCAGCATTGAAAGCGGAATTGCCGCGCCTACAAATAAAGAGTTACGCAATCCCATGGTGAACATCAATACCAGCATTACCAGGATAATACCGAAGATAATGTGGTTGGATAGCTCATCTACCTGATGCTCTACTCGTGACGACTGGTCGTTGGTCAAAGTAACTTTCAGGTTTTTGGGCAAGTACGAAGCCTGAGCTTTTTCTATTCTCTCTTTTACCGCTTCAATAGCAGAAATCATGTTTTCTCCCGAGCGTTTTTTAACATTCAGCATCACGACTTCTTCGCCTTTTTCGCGGGCAAACGTAGTTTTTTCTTTTTCTTTGAAACGGATAGTCGCTATGTCTTTTAAATAAACACTTCCGCCCCACGATTTCACGATGATGTTTTCCAACTGCGACGGATCTGAGATTTCCCCAATGATTCGGATATTGTTTCGCGAACCTTGTGAAGTCAAATTACCTCCGGAAAGCGTCATGTTCTCATATTTCACCGCATTTTGGATATCGTCGAAGCTTACCTGCGCTGCCGACATTTTGAAAACGTCGATCGCGATTTCAACTTCTTTGTCATCAACACCCAAAATGTCAACCTGCTTCACTTCCGCAATTTCTTCAATGTCGTCTTCAAGGGATTCGCCATATTTTTTCAGCTGCTGCGTCGTATAGTTGCCCTGAAGGTTTATGTTCAGAATAGGCACTTCTTCCGAAATGTTCAATTCGAAAACGCTTGGCTCTACTTTACTTCCGTTGTCAAGATTAGGCCAATCCGTATCAGCTTGCGACAATTCGACTTTGTCCTTGATTTTTTCCTTCGCCTGATCTATGGAAACATCGTCACCGAATTCGGCGATAATCATTCCGTAATCCTGAAAAGAAGTAGACGTTACTTTTTCTACCCCGCTAATGTTTTTAATATTCTTCTCAAGCGGTTCAATAACCAGCTTCTCGACGTCTTCCGCCGAGTTACCAGGGAAAACCGAAGAAATGTATATTTTGTTCTCGATGATTTCCGGGAAATCTTCTCGAGGCATAGTGATGTAGGCGTAAATTCCGGTGATTACAATTATAAAAGTGAAAATATATACTGTAACACGGTTGTCTACGGCCCAACTCGATATGCTGAATTCTTTTTGTTGGTGATGGCTCATATTAAATTAATTATGAATTTTAAATTATTAAAAATTCAGTTTCATTCCTTCGGAAACGGTGTTAGCGCCTTCTGTAACCACAATGTCTTTGCTGGTTAATCCGTCAAGGATTTCAGTTTGGTTGTTAGCAGTCTGGCCAATTTTTACGATGGCTTTTTTGGCAATGCCGGTTTTGCCGTCGGAATTTGCTACCAGGTACACATACTTGTTTCCTTTCGCATCTTCCTGAACAATGTTTGCCGGAACTACCATAGTGTTTGCTTTCGTGTAGTCCACAATTTTAAGTTTCGCTACCTGATTTGGACGAAGCAGGTTATCCGCATTGGAAACCGCTACCTCGATGTCAAAACTTCTGTTGTTCGGGTTTATGTAATTCGCTGCCTGACGTACTTTTCCTTTGATGGTCTTGTTGATGGAGGCGATGAAGACTTCCACTTCGGTACCAACTTTCACTTTACCGATATTGCTTTCCGGAACAGAAGCTGTAACATACATGTTGCTTAAATTCACAATACGCATTAAGCCTTGCTGGCTTGGCGCAACAACCTGACCTCTTTCAACGAAAACTTCATCGATTACGCCGGTGAAAGGCGCTTTGATAACGGTTTTCGCAAGTTGAGCACGCATCTGGTTTACTTGTTTCTGCAGACTGATCATTTGTGTCTGAGCCTGTAAATACTGGATTTCAGATCCGATTTTTTGTTCCCATAAACGTTTTTGTCTTTCATAAGTGGTTTTCGCCAATTCGTATTGCGTTTGTACCTGGGCCAATTGCTGTCCCATTCCCGCATCGTCCACGCGGCCTAAAACCTGGCCTTTGCTCACTCTTTGACCGACTTTCACATTTAAAGCGGTAAGTGTTCCTGAGAATTCCGGCTGGATCAGGATATTTTCTCTGGTTACTACATTTCCCTGTACTTCAACATAATGGCTAAATGTCGTATCCATTACGGGAGCGACTTCTACCAGTACTTCTTCTTTAATAGAATCCATGTCGGCTAAAGCAGCATCGATTTTAGATAATTCGGCTTGTAGGGAAACTCTTTTTTCCTTTAGTCCTTTTATGTTTTTCGCATCGATTAAGGCATCGGTGGAACTGGTGTTTTCTTTGTTTCCGCAGGCAATTAAAAATAGTGCTGCCAGGGTTAAGGTTATTATTTTTTTCATACTGTTGTTATTGATTGTTGCTGATTTTTTCTAATAAGGCTTTTTTGTTGATGACATTAATCATCGCTTCCAGATAACTTTGCTGTGCGGTATATAATTGGCGTTGCGCTTCAGTAAAATCGAAACTCGTGGAAAGTCCTTCCTTGAATTTGACCTGTTGCTTGCCTTCGATACGTTCCGCTAATCGCAGGGTATTTTTGGATGTAGCCAGCTGCTCGATGCTGTACTCATAATCGCTTTTCGCTTTCTGGTACTCTAATTGAAGCTTTTGCTCGGTTTCGGTTAAGTTGGTTTTGGCTTGGTCATAAGCGATTTTGGCTTGCTGTGTTCTCGAACTTCTTCCTAAAGAACTGAAAATCGGAATGTTTAAAGCGACACCCAGATTGGAATAATTATACCATTGCTGATCGGAATCGAACATGGTAAAGCGGTTGCCAAAAGTGTTGTAGCCAAAGTTTACATTAGCTCCTAAAGAAGGCAATGCTTTGCTTTTCTCATATTTTACTAACAAGCGTTTTGATTCCGTTACATTTTCGCCAATCTGATAATCGATGTTGTTTTTTACATCAAACTGACGCTGCAAAAGTGCCAAATCAATATTTTGTTCCGTTAGCGTATCCAGTTTTTCCGTTAGGATGATTTCCTGTTCCAAAGGGATTCCCATTACCAGTTTTAACATATTGGTCGCAATGGTTTTCATTCGTTTGGCATAATCCAAGGAACTGTTTACCGAAGCTAACGTAATCTGCAATTGTTCAACATTTTCCTCTTCAATCAGTCCGTTTTTGAAAATCTGTTGGGTATCGTTGGTGGTTTTTTCCAGAATGCCTTTGTTCTTTTCAAGGATCTTGATGGTTTCTTCGGCTAAAAGTACGTTGCCATAAGATTGTATGGTAATTTCCTTAACTTCCTGATTGGTCTTCAGTTTCGCGTTTTCCGAAATCTTCAGGTAGGTTTTTGCCGATTCCAATCCTACAAGATAAGAACCATTGAAAATCAACTGGCTAAGTTTCACACCGGCGTCCATCGTATTGTAATTACCAAACTGTAACGTTACCGGTTGCCCGTCGATAATAATCTGGTTGGTTGCAATTTTGAAATTATTCAGGTAACTCACAGTGCCGTCAATTTGCGGCAAGCCAATAGTTGTGGTTTCCCATTTTTTCTTCTTGGCTGCTTCAATATCACGTCCGGCATTTATGGAGGTGTAATTGTTTTGAACAGCGTGCTCAATGGCCTGCTGCAGCGTAAAGTTTTGTGTTTTTTCCTGCGCTTCGATCTTGGGTAAAAACCCGATCAGCAACAGTATGATAAAGGCATTTCTCATGGATTATATATTGTGGGTTGATAATTGTTTCTCTAGTTCGATGATGCCTTTTGGCGTGGCAATGGCTCTGGTATGGTATTCTAAGGCGTGCAGTTCCAGTTCCTGCGCTTCTTTTTCAGACATGGTATTTTCGTTTATGCTGAAAATCAACGTGTAATAAAACTGCACTGCTGTTTTGACATCAAGATCTTTCCGGTACATTCCTTCCTGAATTCCCTTAAGGATATTTTGTTCAAAATACACATCACAGGCGCGGACTTCTTCGCTGATAATCTTTTCGTAAATGGCGGGATAATGTTTTTTTAGCTGATAGAGCGGAGAAGTATCATAGTATTTAAATAATTCCTTGAACATCTTTCGGATTTCAAAATTTTCTTCAATCGCATTGTAGTTTTCGGCAACAATGACGTCTATTTTTTCATGAACATCAGTGTGGATTTTTGCAGTGGTTTCCTCAATCAGGATTTCCTTATTGCAGAAATATTTGTAGATGGTTTTCTTTGAGATACACATCTCGCCGGCAATATCGTCCATGGTCACGCTTTTAAAACCGAGTTTTAAAAACATGTCGCTGGCTTTGCGGATTATTTTCTCTTTCATTGTATTTTGTCGGGCTTTAAGTACGCAAATTTATAGAGGAAACTTTTAACACAAAAATAGTTTCCTTTGTTTTCACATTTATTTAACATTTAGGTAAAAACTTACAATTTTGTAACAATTTGTTTTGATTTAGTTAGCGTAAGACCACCATTTTGTAAATTTTTGGTCTTGTTTCAGCTGAACAATTTCACCAATGCGGGGCGTCAGTAGCGGAAGGTCGGTTTCTTTGCTCAATGCACTAATTTTTGACAACGGCTCATCCCAATCGTGAAGTGCTAAGGCAAATTTTCCGGAGTGGACAGGGAATAATTTTTTCGCATTTAAGTCTTCCGCAGCCTGAAGCACTTCCTCAGGCATCATGTGAATATGTTTCCAGCTTTTGTCGTATTGGCCGTTTTCCAGAATAGCCAAATCGAAAGGCCCAAGATCTTCCCCGGCTTTTGCAAAATGGTTATCATAACCGCTGTCACCGCCAATGTAGATTTTCATTGAAGGGGTTTCCAGGGCATACGACATCCAAAGCGACTTGTTGCGTTTTAATCCGCGTCCCGAAAAATGTCGTGCGGGAACGGTGGTAATGGAAAAGCCAATGTCGAGAAAAATCTTTTCGTTCCAGTCTTTCTCAATAATTTGCTCCGGTGAAAAGCCCCAATGCTCTAAATGAGCCCCGGTTCCTAAGCCACAGATCACTTTTTCGATTCTTGGTTTTAGTTTTCTGATTGTTTTGTAATCAAGATGATCCCAATGATCGTGGGTAATAAGCAGGTAATCAATTTCCGGAATATCCTCGGCAGCATATAGATCAGTTCCTTTAAATGCTTTTGTTGTAAAGGAAACTGGTGATGCAGAGCCACTTAAAACAGGATCGACTAAAATTTTCTTCCCATCAATCTGGAGAAAATAGGAGGAATGCCCGAACCAAACCAACATGTCTTGTTCTGGATTTAAGTTATGCAAGTCTGTTTTTATTGAAGGAATAGCTCCGGAAGGTTTGTTGCGTTCTTTTTTAGTAAATAAAAATGCATTCATCACTGAAAAGAAAGTGGCGCCTTCTGTTAAATCGGGCGTAGGGCTTTGATTTTGAAATGTTCCGTTGGCATAGTTAACAGAAGTTTTGATTCTTTCCAATCGTTCCCCTTTTGGGGTTTGTCCAAATTGAGGTCGCTGTAGAAATAAAGCTATGGAAAGAAATGCGAATGCTAGTATTATAAGTGCTGTAATCATTTTTTTAACCTTTAATTTCTATGCAAATGTAGAAAGGAAACTTTAAACACTAAAAAAGTTTCCTAGTTTTTAAGATAAAATTAACATTTAGTAATAGTTTGAAAAACTGTGTAAATTGAAGTACTTTAGCAAAAAATTAGTTGCATGCATTCCATTTCTGAATACCAGGCGTTTGTTGCCGAGCATTTTTCAAGTATTTCCATCGACAGGGAACCAAAAAATTTATACGAACCCATTCAATATATTTTGTCGTTGGGCGGGAAGAGAATGCGTCCGGTGCTGACCTTAATGGCCGCCGAAACGTTTAATGCCGATTATAAGAAAGCCTTGGCCGCCGCAACCGCCGTGGAAGTTTTTCATAATTTCTCGCTTATCCATGACGATATTATGGACGATGCGCCATTACGCCGCGGAAACGAAACCGTTCACGAAAAATGGAATATCAATACGGGAATTCTTTCGGGAGATGCGATGCTGATTTTGGCGTACCAATATTTTGAGCAATACGAACCTAAAATCTTCAGGGATTTGGCGAAATTGTTCAGTAAAACGGCATTGGAAGTCTGCGAAGGACAACAATGGGACGTGGATTTTGAAAGCCGTGACGATGTAACCATTCCGGAATACCTGAAAATGATCGAGTATAAAACAGCGGTTTTAGTGGGTGCAGCAATGAAAATGGGAGCGATAGTAGCCGAAACTTCGGAAGAAAATGCAAACCTGATTTATGATTTTGGATTGAATCTCGGCATTGCTTTCCAACTGCAGGACGATTTTCTGGATGCGTTTGGAGATCCATTAACCTTCGGGAAGCAGGTGGGCGGCGATATCATCGAGAACAAGAAGACCTATTTGTACCTGAAAGCGATCGAATTTGCCAAAGAGGAAGAAAAAGAGCAATTGCTGCATTTATTCTCGATTCAGCCAAACGATAATACGGATAAGATCACTTCGGTGAAAACTATATTTGATCAGACAACGGCCAGTGAAGCTACACAGGAAGCAATTAAAGAGTATACTTTTAAGGCTTTTGCCACGCTGGAAAAAATGGATATCGGGCCGGAGAAAAAAGAAATCCTGAAAACCTTTGGCGAAAATTTAATGATGAGAAACGTATGATGTACATCGTCCCACAGAGCACTGATTTACTGCTTTCCGAAGCGCAGAAAGAAGAACTGTACCTCAAATTAGTAGAGCAGATTAATAAGGATTTTTTGCTGGCCAATGAAGGCGTGGATTTTCCTCTTTCGATCACCCCGATTGACCTGAAACTACAGCTGCACGATAAGATCTACCGACTTATTCAGTTCAAATTCGCGGAGTATTTAAACTTGCTTTACATTATTGATGTTCCCGAAGACCAGATCAAAAAGCTCGATGGCTCCGATATCTCCGAACTTGCCGAACAGGTTGCTTTCCTGATTTTAAAAAGGGAATGGCAGAAAGTCTGGTTCCGGAACCGGCTTTAAAAAGTAAGTTCCTCTTTGTATTTTGGGGAGATGATTTTTATTTCCCGCACATTGATATCCTGCAAATTGGGCAGTTTTTTCAATTTCTTGACAAATATCTCTTTCTCAGTTTTTGTGATAGTCGATTCGCCGGTTTGCTGATCGCAGATCTCGTGTTCTTTTTTATACTTTATCTTTCCCGTGGATAGGTTGTAATCAAATTCAGCCCAATATTCGCATAATTTGCCATAATGCGTTGCGTAGCCGATTAGTTCGAAATTCTTGTTTTGAAAACGGTATTTGTGGGTAGTGCTCCATTTCCAGCTGGAGCCTCCCGTATGCTCAATGGTGATGACTCCATTTTTTATGGATATCAGTTCGTCAAAAAAAGGATCGCCCATCATACCGCCGCCTTCACTTCCAAGAATAGCGGTTTTAGAGGTAGCTATTATTTTCCAGTGATTATTGATTTTTTTGAAGATCTGAAGCAATCGGATTTTACCGTCTTCTCCTTCTTCGCTTAATTCCTGTACAGATATTTTTTCAGCAATGCCATCCTTGTCCAGATCACCATAAATTTCAATTAGCAGGGTTTCCTGCGCATGACTTGAGGATGCCCTAAGAACCAGTAAAAAAGCCGCAAAGAATAGGTGTTTTAGCTTCATAAATATCATTAAAAATAAACCCTCACAAAAGGAAGCCACGCCTGGTTGTAAACATTATTAGCTTCCCGGTACAGAATATTATATCGGATACCAATCGTAACATTTTGGGCCCGATAACCTGCTCCAAGAAACAGGGAAGTGTTCCAGAAATTGTCTTTTATGTCGGGGGAAAATTGAGTGTAGGTATTGTTAACCCGAAGCTCCTCCAATTCCACGGAAAGTTGTGCTTCCGGGATTGGATTAAACAGGCCAATAAGACTGGGGCCGTAGATATGTGACTGGAATAGATCTTTCTGTTTGACAAAAGCATACTGCATACCCAAACCTACTGAAACATACTCATTTAGATTGTAAATTCCGCTGGGCGCAACCATGATGTCGGTATAGTTATTGCCTACGCTCAATCCTAGTCCGCCACCGAACTGAACATTCCTCCAAAAATCGCTTTTTTGATGGGAAACAATAGTATCCTGTGCTTTTAATGAGGGACATCCTGTTAAAAAAAGTAAAGAACTTAAAAGGATTGTTAAATAACTGGATATATTTATTTTGAACTTCGTCATTAAGAAGAATTTATGATATAAAAGTATGAAAAACATTAGAAGATTATTATAAAGAATTGTACTTTTGCGATAAAATTTTTTAACCCAAAATCGTCATTTGACCGAATTATGGATAGGTTTTCCTTTTTAAACGCAGCACATACTGCATTTTTTGCAGATTTATACGATCAATATTTACAAAATCCTGATAGCGTAGAACCAAGTTGGAGGAGTTTTTTCCAAGGCTTTGATTTCGCCAATGAATTTGGCAATGGAATGGCTGAGGAACTGGAAAATATGGCCAATGGAGGCGCAGACTGCTCTTTGGTTTCCGAAAAATTACAAAAAGAATTTAACGTTTTAAAGCTGATCGACGGTTACAGAACCCGCGGTCACCTATTTACGAAAACCAACCCGGTACGCGACAGAAGAAGCTATTCCCCGGATTTGGCGATAGAAAATTTCGGCTTGACGAGTGCCGATTTAAATACGGTTTTCGATGCCGCAAAAATCGTGAACCTAAAACCTTGTTCCCTTCAGGATATCCTGAACCACTTAAACAAAGTGTATTGCGAGTCAATAGGTATCGAATACATGTACATCAAGGATCCGAAAACCATCGACTGGATTCAGAGAAAACTTGATGTTAACGACAACCTTCCCAATTTTGACGCGGATCAGAAGAAACGGATCCTTAAAAAATTAAACGAAGCAGTTTCTTTCGAGAACTTCCTTCATACCAAATATGTAGGCCAGAAACGTTTCTCATTAGAGGGAATCGAATCGGCTATCCCGGCTTTGGATTTCCTTATCGAAGCTGCTGCTGACAGAGGCGTAGAGCAGTTCGTGATGGGAATGGCACACCGTGGCCGTCTGAACGTGTTGGCGAATGTGTTCGGAAAAAAGACACAGGACATCTTCTCGGAATTCGACGGGAAAGATTACGATGATGATGCTTTGTTCGACGGTGACGTAAAATACCACCTTGGGTTAACGGCCGACAGACAAACGCAAAACGGTAAAAAAATCAACGTGAATTTAGCACCGAACCCTTCACACCTTGAAACTGTAGGTGCTGTTATTGAAGGAATCTCACGTGCTAAACAAGATAAATATTATCCTGAAAACCCATCAAAAGTATTGCCGATCGCAGTACACGGAGATGCTGCGGTTGCAGGTCAGGGTATCGTTTACGAAATTATCCAGATGGCGAAACTGGACGGTTATAAAACCAACGGAACTATCCATGTTGTTTTGAACAACCAGGTTGGATTTACAACGAATTATTTAGATGCGCGTTCGTCATTGTATTGTACGGACATTGCAAAAGTAACGTTATCGCCGGTTTTACACGTAAATGCTGATGACGCGGAAGCAGTGGTTCACGCCATGTTGTTCGCTTTGGATTACCGTATGGAATTCGGAACAGACGTTTTCATCGATTTATTAGGATACAGAAAATACGGCCATAACGAAGGAGATGAGCCTCGTTTTACCCAGCCGAAATTATACAAAGAAATTTCTAAGCATAAGAATGCGAGAGATATCTATGCTGAGAAATTAAAAGCAGAAGGTTCTATCGACGGGAATTATGTTTCGGAATTGGAGGCAGAATACAAAACAAACCTTGAGCAAAGTCTTGAAGAATCCCGTAAAAGAGATTTAACAATCATTACGCCGTTCATGCAGAATGAATGGAAAGGTTTCGAGCAGGCAGAAGCTGAAGACATGCTTAAGAAATACGACACGAAAGTAGCTAAAAACACTTTAACGGATGTCGCAAAAGTGATTACGGAATTACCTTCCGACAAAAAATTCATCAGCAAAATCACAAAGCTTATCGGCGACAGAAAGACAATGTTCTTCGAAACCGATAAACTGGACTGGGCAATGGGTGAGATGTTGGCGTACGGTTCGTTGTTGACAGAAGGCTACGATGTTCGTATCTCCGGTCAGGACGTAGAACGTGGAACATTCTCGCACCGTCACGCCGTGGTGAAAGTAGAGGATTCTGAGGAAGAAGTAATCTTATTGAATCATATTCCAAACAAAAAAGGAAACTTCTCGATTTATAACTCGCATTTATCAGAATATGGTGTTTTAGGATTTGATTACGGTTACGCCTTAGCCAATCCGAATGCCTTGACTATCTGGGAAGCACAATTTGGAGATTTCGGAAACGGAGCGCAAATTATGATCGACCAATATATTTCTGCTGCGGAAGACAAATGGAACAACCAGAACGGAATCGTAATGTTGTTGCCACACGGATATGAAAACCAGGGAGCGGAACACTCTTCGGCACGTATGGAACGTTTTTTACAATTGTGCGCCAACCATAATATGTATGTGGCCGATTGTACAACGCCTGCGAACTTTTTCCACTTGTTGAGAAGACAAATGGTAACGAAATTCCGTAAGCCATTAATCGTTTTCACACCGAAAAGTTTATTGCGTCACCCATTAGCAGTTTCTTCAATTGAGGAATTCGCAAACGGGCAGTTTGAAGAAGTAATTGATGATGCAGGTGTAAATGCTAACGACGTGAAATCATTGGTATTCTGTACCGGTAAATTCTATTACGATTTATTGGCGGAAAGAGAAGCTAATGGAAGAACAGATATCGCTTTCGTTCGTTTAGAGCAATTGTTCCCGTTACCGGTGGAGCAAATCAAAGCGATCATCGCCAAATATCCAAATGTAGACGACTATGTTTGGGCACAGGAAGAACCTAAAAATATGGGTGCATATGGTTACATGCTGATGAACTTCAATGAAGTGAAATTCAGAGTAGCTTCTCCGAAGGCATACAGTGCGCCGGCAGCAGGAAGTTACGTGCGTTCCAAAAAACGTCATGCCGCAGCCATTGCCATGGTTTTCGACAAGACTTTATTTCAATAAAATTGTATTTTTGATCAAATAAGATAATAACAACACTATAAAATTACATACGGATGATTTTAGAAATGAAAGTCCCTTCACCTGGGGAATCAATCAAAGAAGTTGAAATTGCAACTTGGCTAGTAAAAGACGGAGATTATGTAGAAAAAGACCAGGCTATTGCTGAGGTTGATTCCGATAAAGCAACTTTAGAGTTACCTGCTGAAATGAGCGGTATCATTACGCTTAAAGCGGAAGAAGGCGATACAGTAGCGGTAGGTGCAGTAGTTTGTTTAATCGATACGGATGCAGCAAAACCAGAGGGTGGTGCAGCTCCTGCAGCAACAGAAAAAGCGACTGAAGCTCCAAAGACTGAGGTTCCAAAAGCGGCTCCGGCTCCGGCAGCAGCAACATATGCAACAAATGCACCGTCTCCGGCAGCAAGAAAAATACTAGACGAAAAAAACATCCAGCCTTCGGATATAGTTGGTACAGGAAAAGGCGGAAGAGTAACCAAAGACGATGCAGTAAACGCTGTGCCTTCAATGGGTACACCAACCGGTGGTTCCCGTGGATCGGAAAGATCAAAATTATCGATGTTACGTCGTAAAGTAGCCGAGCGTTTAGTGGCTGCCAAAAACGAAACTGCGATGCTGACTACTTTCAACGAGGTAGATATGAGCGCGATTTACGCTTTGCGTGACCAATATAAAGAAGAGTTTAAAGCGAAACACCAAATGGGATTAGGCTTTATGTCTTTCTTTACAAAAGCGGTTACGCGTGCCTTACAATTGTATCCGGATGTAAACTCCATGATCGACGGTCAGGAGAAAATCTCTTACGATTTCTGTGATATTTCCGTAGCGGTTTCTGGTCCGAAAGGATTAATGGTACCGGTAGTTCGCAACGCTGAAAATTTAACGTTCAGAGGCGTGGAAGCGGAAATCAAACGTTTGGCTATCCGTGCGCGTGACGGTCAAATCACGGTAGACGAAATGACAGGTGGAACCTTCACGATTTCTAATGGTGGTGTTTTCGGAAGTATGTTATCTACGCCAATCATCAATCCTCCGCAATCCGGTATTTTAGGGATGCACAATGTGGTGGAGAGACCAGTGGTGAAAAACGGTCAAATCGTTATCGCTCCGGTAATGTATGTGGCATTATCTTACGATCACAGAATCATCGACGGACGTGAGTCGGTTGGATTCCTTGTAGCTGTGAAAGAAGCCTTGGAAAATCCGGTTGAAATCTTAATGGACAACAATCCTAAAAAAGCTTTGGAACTATAGTAGTTACCAGTTATCATAAAAAAATCCCGCTTAGCTCTAAGCGGGATTTTTTGTTTTGGGATATTCAAATAAGATTACTGCTTGATTAATTTGATCACTTTTTCGCCACCTTCCGATATTGCTTTTACGAAGTAAATTCCGCTTGCCAAATTCGATAAGTCAATAACAGCGGTTGAGGTAGTAACTATTTGATTCTGAACCGTTTTTCCTGAAATGTCATTGATCGTAACAGTAGTAATAACCTGCTTGTCGTTTGAAATAATAGTTACAATGTCGTTCGCGGGATTAGGATAGACCGTTAAAGACGGATCAGTAAATTCCGGAACTCCCATCGTAGCTACAAATTCCGTTGTGAAGGTATTGGTTACAATGGCGGGGTTGAAATCGAAAAAGATGGAAGCGGTATTCGGGATAATATCGCCAATAGCATAACCCGGCTTTGGCTTAATTCGGAAAGTTACATGTCCTTTTCCGGAAGGTAACAGGTCAATTCCATTCATATTCCAGTTCAGCGTAGTTCCAACCTGACTTAAGGTGTAAGGATGACTTGCATCGACCATTTTTAGCGAAGTCTCGTCCAGTTTGATATCCAAAATGTCATTGATTCTCACATTTTCCGCCTGATAGGTTCCTGTGTTTTCAAACTGAATCGTATACGTCAGATAGTCAGCAGATGTAAATGAAGAATGTACAATTTTATCGCCATGGCTTTCGGTTTTGTCATTCGGATCATACGAACCCACAATAACCTGAGTTAGCGAAGCGGTATTGTTTGCTGCATTTATATCATTTACCGGAACCGTAGTGGAAACGGAATTTGTCAGCGTATTTCCAAGAGTTACTGTCGGAATCGTAGGAACCTGCATTGTTACGTAAATGGACCGTGCTTCATTTGGCAGCAGATTCGCAAAATCATAAGTGAATCCTGTAGCGGTTGGTATAGTTCCGGCCTGCGAAATGTTTGTAATGGTTACGGCATTATCCTTGCTGAAGGTAATCGTTCCGGAAGTGATTGCCTGATTTCCGTTATTCTTGTATCGGATTAGATTTGTATAAGTAAATCCTGGTCTTGGTGGCGCACCACTTGGAAAAATATTGACTGATAAATCAGTATAGGGTACTTGTGTTACAGGAAAATTAAGTACCATAACACCGGAACCCGCAATAAAGCTGATATCATTATAAGCTGAAGGAGAAACGGCATAATAACTGCTGTAATTGCTGTTAATGATAAAGCTGAAATCATAGGAGTTCGCCGGGTTCGATTCCTGAATGTAATACATCCCGTTTGATGAGGCAATGGTAGTTGCTGCTCCTGTATTGTTTATCTGATAGGTGAACTGGCCGAAATTAAAGCTCAGTTCTCCTGAATCCTGAATTCCGTTGGTATTGGTGTCGATAAAAGCATTCAGTAAAAAGCCTTCATTGGCAACGGTTACTGTCGCTGTTCCCGTTGAGCATGAAGTTGGGCTTTGCACGGAGCAAATTTGGTAGGTTAGGGTATAAGTTCCTCCAGCAGTTCCCGATAAAACACTTATTGTTCCGTTTGGATTGATTGTAAAACCTGAAGGTACGGTTAACGGCGTTAAAACCACATTGCCTATATTGTTCGGATTAATCGGGTAACCGTTCAGAAGGTCATTTGACAATACGGATGGCGTATTGACCGTAGTATTGCTGGTTGAATAAACGGTCATTGTGTCATTATTGGCTACAACGCTGATTCCCTGAATCGTAATGCTGGCTGTCGTTGTCAGGCTTCCGGAATCGGTTACGATAACCTGATAGGTTCCGCCTTGTCCGTTAATTGCAAGATTTTGGCTGGTTGCGCCCGGAATCGGGTTTCCGTTAAGGCTCCACTGAAACGTAAAAGGTGGGGTTCCTGCAATCACGTTAGCATGTAAAGAACTTGTTGGGATGTCTTGCGTTGCAGAAATAGTTGCTGAAAAAGGACAGGACTGGCCAGGCGTTATGGGTCCTGTTGTAAAATGGAATGGCCCTACATGCGGACTATAAACATCGGGTGCGCAAACTGCCCTAACATAAAACTTATAGGATGTACATGGTGTTAATCCTGTAATTGTAAAAGGATTAACAGAAGTTGGAATGCTTGGCGTAAATGAACCTGTAGGTTCCGGATCTGTTCCCATTAGAACTAAAATTTCCCATTGGGTTGCCGCGCCCGGCGAAGTCCACGATAAAACGGCGCTGGTTCCTGTCACGTTAGTCACGTTTAGAGCAGTAGGCGCAGCACATGTTTGTCCAAAAACATTGCTAAAAATGTAAAAGGAAAAGAACAGTGCTAAAAAGTATTTTTTCATCATAATATATATATATTTAAAATATGTTTTCAGAACGATAAAAGTACTTGAATTTAAGCCAACTAAAAAACACTGTTTTGTTATAATTGTAAGAAAAAAAGTAATTTCTGAAAAAATAAAAACCCGCTTAGTTGCTAAACGGGTTTTTATTTTTCGGAATAATAGGTTTACGGTAAAGCATTTATTGCCGCAATCAGTTGGCTTTTACTGCCCACGGTAGTTTCGTTCAGGCTGAAATCATAAGTCTCATTTGCTGCTATAGTTACGTCTTTAATAGCATAGCGCCATTGTCCGTCTTTTTCGGTAACAAAAATGATGTGGCAGTCTAAGTTGATTGGAATCTGGCCATAATGTTCCGAAAATAAACCGGTGCCGGCATCATAGGTGTCCAGATTTGCCAAGCCGTTTCCTACACCGTCATAGTGAAGATAGATTGCACAATTCCCGCTGTTGTAGCCTTCCGGAACCGATGCTAAGATTGTAGTTTTTGGTTCTGGGCTGGAATAAAAACAATCTACGTTGGTCCACCCAAAATTTGAAACTAAAGCAGTGTAAATAGCACTTGAACCCTGTCCTCCGATAGCGACCCCATGATCACCAGTAACGGGATGGGCGGCCCAAGTGACATTGCCCTCCTCGTCTTCGGTTCCGTTCCATAGCGCCATTAGCGGGTTTCCCCCAGGATTGGTGTGAACTGTAGGGACGCTTAAAGTAATAGGACAGGTCAGCTGGAGAGAATTTCCGTCCTGAAAAGCATTGATATAAAATGTACCGCCGGACATGAGCATTGCTTTGTTTCCGTCAGGGAGTGTTCCCATGGTTGATTTTTTGGTTGCCGCCATGGTGCCTGCATCAAATATTTCCACATACCGTACATCGACCGATCCGGAAACGGGATTGCCGTTGAGTGTCAGGCAAGTTCCATCAATGGAGAACTGTACTCCCTTTGTGGAAGTAAACGTGACATACCCATCTTCCGCATCCATCTGAAAAGTTTGCGTTTGCTGTTGCATCGCATTATCAATTAGATTATGAAATTCCGCTGAAGTTGGTTTGTCTTCAGCACTGATTTTATCATCTTTATCCGCACACGCAAATAGGATAAAACCGAGACCCAGAGTAATGATAGACTTTTTCATAAGCGTTTCTTTTTCAATAAGATGCGCTTAAAATGAAAAGGTTGCTTTGAAAAGTAAAAAAAGTATTACATTTATTAAAAATAAAAAACCCGCCTAATTTTTTAAGCGGGTTTTGTTTTATTCTATAACTGGTTTATGGTAAGGCATTTATGGCGGCAATAAGCTGGCTTTCTGAGCCAACAGTAGTTTCCGCAAGCGTAAAATTATAAACAGCATTCGCCGAAATCGTTACGCCTTTGATAGCATAGCGCCATTGGCCATTTTCTTCGGTAACAAAGATGATGTGACAGGCCAGTCCAATAGGTATTTGCCCATAATGTTCTGAGAATAATCCTGTATTGGAATCGTAAGTGTCGAGATAAGCCAATCCGTTTCCTAATCCGTCATAATGCAAATAAATAGCACAATTTTCGTTATTGTAACCCGATGGAACAGAAGCTAAAATAGTTGTTTTTGGATCTGGATTATTGTAAAAGCAATCGACATTGGTCCATCCGAATTCAGAAGCAAAGGCATAATAGGTCGCGCTCGGTCCCTGGCCTTCAATGCCTACGCCGTTTCCTCCAGCTGTATCATCGGCTTCCTCCCAGGTTACATTGCCGTCAGCATCTTCGGCACCTACCCATAACGTCATGACGTTGAGTCCTCCCGGATTGGTTAGCGAAGTTGGGATAATAAGAGAGATTGGACATGAAATATCAAGTTGCTGTCCATTTTTTGTGGCATTGATATAAAACTCGCCTCCTGAAACCAGCATGGCTTTGTCTCCATCAGGCATTACGCCCATAGTAGTTTTGTTAGTGGCCAGCATCGAACCGCCATCAAAAACCTCTACATATTCTAAATCTACCTGACCTGTGACCGGATTTCCGTTAAGGGTTAAACAGGTTCCGTTAACAGTGAACTGAACGCCTTTGGTCGACGTAAAAGTGATAGTTTGTGCCGCATCCATCTGAAAGGTTTGCGTCTGATGCTGCAGGCCAAGATCAAACAAATTATGGAATTCCGCGGAAGTGGGTCTGTCTTCAACGGTAATAGAATCATCATTATCCGTACATGCTGCGAATAGGATGAAACCGAGACTGAGAGCAATGATCGACTTTTTCATAATACTTGTTTTCTATAAAGATAAGCATTATTGAAAAAGGTTGCTTAAAAAAGTAGAAAAAGTATTACACTATTTTAAATACAGGCAATGGTTGTAATAGTCAATAATACCTTTTCCTTTCAAAAGAATATCCGCACCGATGATACCATGAACCGATTTTGCCTTGTACTGTTCCAAAGCAAGATTAACATGACTCATATCAAAAATAACCAGGTCAAAATCGTTGCTTTTCCAGTGGGATAATTGCAATAAGTTATCGGTTGCCATTTGGGTATACATTCCGGTGGCTCCTGCTCCTGCGGCTTTGGTGGGGGAATCTTCGGCAATCACGTTAAAATGATCCACGCTTTCAAAACCGATGCAGCTGTTCGAAGCTCCGGTATCAAGAATGAAATTTCCCAAAACGCCGTTGATTTTTGCTTTAATCAAAAGATGCTGGGTTTTGGAAACCTTGAATTTGATCTTTTTATAGCCTTTCTTTTTTAATATTTCGTGCAGATTCTCCATAGTCAAAAATAATCTAATTCATCAAATATCGGGTAATGCAAGCGGAAGTTTGTAACTTTGCGGCATTGCAACTTAGTTATTAAAATGATACTTACCGATACGCACACCCATTTATATTCAGAAGAATTTGCCGAAGACCGAACCGAGATGATCGAACGCGCCCTCCAAAATGGCGTAAAGCGTTTTTTCATTCCGGCCATCGATTCCTCGTACACACAGAAAATGTATGATCTGGAAAAGCAATTTCCGGAAAGTATTTTCCTGATGATGGGGCTGCATCCGTGTTATGTGAAAGAAGGCTATGAAGCGGAATTAGCGCATGTCGAAGCGGAATTGGCAAAACGGAAATTCGCCGCCATCGGAGAAATAGGAATTGATTTATATTGGGACAAAACGACTTTGCCGATGCAGAAAATCGCTTTCCAAACGCAGATTCAATGGGCAAAAAAATACAAATTACCGATAAACATCCACTGCAGGGAAGCTTTTGACGAGATTTTTGAAGTATTGGAACTGGAAAAATCAGATGAATTGTTCGGGATCTTTCATTGTTTTTCCGGAACGTACGAACAGGCGCTTCAGGCGATTTCTTATAATATGAAATTGGGAATTGGTGGCGTGGTTACGTTCAAAAACGGAAAGATAGATCAGTTTTTGAATCAGATAGACATCAAACACATCGTTCTGGAAACCGATTCGCCTTACTTGGCTCCGGCTCCTTATCGTGGAAAACGCAACGAAAGCAGTTATGTAAAACTGGTGGCGGAAAAGCTTTCTGAAATCTACCAATTGCCTGTTGAAGAAATTGCCCGGATTACAACCGAAAATTCTCGTGAAGTTTTTGGGATTTAACAAAGAAATTCCCTTGGATTCATAAAATTTTCGTTCTTTTGTGAATTGTTAACTAACCAACTAATGTCAAAGTTCGACTCTATTCGCCAGTTTTATGACAGCGAGGTAAATACAGCCATCCAAAACGTTGCTAATCATCCCATGATGAAAGCGTTGATGAGTTTTACTTTTCCTGATGTTGAGGAATCCGTCTGGATGGAGCAACTCAAAAAAACGCATTCCATTCGGGATTTCCAGATCAATTTCATATACCAATCCATCCAGCGTGTTTTAGAACGCAGCTCGGACGGTTTGACTACTTCCGGTTTTGAAAAATTAGATCCGAACGAATCCTATCTTTTCATTTCCAATCACCGCGATATTATTCTTGATACCTCACTCTTGAACGTGAGTTTATATGATCATGGCAAAATAATGACCGCTTCCGCAATTGGCGACAACCTGGTGCAGAAATCGTTTTTATTGACACTTTCCAAGCTAAACCGAAACTTCTTAGTGAAACGAGGTCTTCCGCCGAGGGAATTGCTGCAAAGCTCCAAGTTAATGGCTGAATTCATGTATCATCTGCTCTCCAAAGAAAATCGTTCGGTATGGATTGCACAGCGTGAAGGAAGGACCAAAGACGGTAACGATGCTACACATCAGGGTGTTTTGAAAATGGTGGCTATGGCTTCCGATGAGAAAAACGTGATGGATTTCTTCCGAAAGATACGTGTTGTTCCGGTTTCGATTTCTTATGAATACGATCCTACCGATGCGTTGAAAATGCCGCAGATTATGGCTGAAGCCAATGATGAGGTTTATATCAAGGAGAAAAACGAGGATTTCATTACGCTAATCAGTGGAATCATCGGGCAAAAGAAAAGAATCCACATCCATGTGGGTGATATTTTAAATGGTGAATACGATAAAATCAAAGCGGAAAATGACAATACCAACAAGCAGATTCAGGCTTTGGCGCAGGTAATCGACGATTCTATACTGTCGACTTATAAATTGTGGCCGACGAATTTCATCGCTTATGATCTGATTAACAATACCGACAAATTTTCTGCACATTATACCGCAAAAGAAAAACAGCTTTTCGAAAGACGTCTGGAAATGCGTTTAGGTACTGAAGCAGATGCTCACCGCGACAGTTTCCTTGCCATGTATGCCAACCCGGTAATCAATAAAATGAAATACGGGAATGTCGAGTAAGCCGAAAATACTATTGGTGTATACCGGTGGAACCATCGGAATGGTGAAAGATCCCGAGACCGGCGTTCTTAAAGCCTTCAACTTCGACGAATTACTGCACAATATTCCTGAATTAAAGTTACTGGAATGCGACATTGAAACGTATTCCTTTAAAAATCCCATAGATTCTTCGAACATGAACCCGGAAAAATGGGTAGCCATGGCCAATGCCATCGAAGAACATTACGACAAATTTGACGGTTTTGTGGTTTTGCATGGTTCTGATACGATGTCGTATTCCGCTTCGGCGTTGAGTTTCATGCTGGAGAATCTTGCCAAACCGGTAATCTTTACGGGTTCGCAGTTACCTATTGGTGATTTGCGTACCGATGCTAAAGAAAACCTGATTACGGCTATACAAATTGCTTCGCTTCGCAAGAAAAACAAACCTGTCATTTCGGAAGTAGGCCTTTATTTCGAATACAAATTGTATCGTGGTAACCGTACGACGAAAATCAGTGCCGAACATTTTAATGCATTCGCTTCGCCCAATTATTCTGAATTGGCGGAATCCGGCGTGCATTTGAAAGTCAATGAAGAATTGTTGCTGAAGAAAACCGGCAAAAAACTGAAAGTCAACAAGGACTTCGACAGCCATGTTGTGGTTGTAAAAATGTTCCCGGGAATTAATGAAAGCGTTTTAAAAGCAGTTTTATCGATCCCGAATTTAAAAGGTGTTGTGCTGGAAACTTACGGTTCAGGCAACGCGCCGACAGAAGCCTGGTTCATTGCCATCCTGAAAAAAGCCATCCAAAACGGGCTACATATAGTGAATGTCACGCAATGTTCCGGAGGGAGCGTCAATATGGAGAAATACGAAACCGGCATGCAGCTGAAGAAAATAGGAGTGATTTCGGGACATGACATCACGACGGAAGCAGCTATTACCAAACTGATGTACCTATTAGGGCAAAAAGTATCGCCTTCGGTGTTTAAGACAATTTTCGAAACGTCGATCCGTGGCGAATTATCATAAATTTTTTCAAAAAAATAGCCGGAAAAACAAAATAAAATCGTTATTTCGCAATCTGAATTTAGAGGGGTGTCCGAGTGGTTGAAGGAGCTAGCCTGGAAAGCTAGTATATGGGTAACTGTATCGTGGGTTCGAATCCCATCTCCTCTGCGAAAAGCCTGATTATCATAGATAGTCAGGCTTTTTTATTTAGGTCAGATTTGTAAATATTAAACGAAGCTTACTATTTTATTTCAATATCCAATTGTCTTCCTTCCTGAAGCGCTTTTTTGTCCATTCCTGCGCCTAATGCAAATCCGATAGCCATGCCAATTGGCAAACCTATTCCCAATAATCCCATATTGCCCCAGCTTAATCCAAAAGCAACTCCAATTGGCAATCCAAAAGCAGACATTCCAACTATCAGCCAAAGATTACGATAATAGTTTTTGGGTACGATTTTAAGTTCCTTTTCAAGTAGTTTTATGATTCGGGTTTGCTTCTGTTTGACTGCTTTCTGTAATCCACTTTCTGTAAGAGCCAAAGCATTCAATTCTTCAATATCCTGATTAATAGCTGCAATTATTCCATGAGGCAACTCTTTATTTTTTAATTGCTTTAAAAATTCTCCCAGTTGGACATAAATTCTGTTTAAAGTAATATTGTCGGAGATGTTTGGTCTTTCTTTTAGCTCAATTATGTTCATGAGGTTTTTTTGGCTGATGAATAATGCGTAAATATATAAACATCGGAAGTATTTGTAAGTAGTTTCATAATATTTATATGTAAACTTACTAAGATACGATGCTTATTGCAATCCCAAAAGCGGCTTAAAAGGAACGTCTTTTCTTTGAATAAGCACTTTATATTTGTTACCCATATCAAGCAAGAGGGTGTAAGATAAAAAAGCTTCTTTCCTAACGGCAATAAGCGGATCTTCGCCAAGGTCTGCTGAATTTTGCAGGTATTCCTTAAATCCGAGCCCGAGGAGAAAATTAGCCTGGTCGGTCAATCCGCAGCAAACGAGCCCGCTTTTGAAACCCCAGTGGCAAAGCGCCGAAAAATTCACATGCGACGTTATATCCTGATTCCCGATGTCGCTGTAAGGATGGTCGTTGACGGAATGCTTGTTGTAGCACATCAGTGTACCACAGCTTTTTTGCTCGGAGTATAAGGCTGCAGAAGGATAGCCGTAATCGATGGTAATCACATACCCTTTCTTGAGCGATTGGGCAATTTCTGTAATCCATTCGATAGCTTGCAGGTTGACTTCCGTCTGAAAATCTTTTGGCAAAACCACGTTCAATTCGGTAAAATATTCTTTGATTTCTTTTGATGCCGGTCGGAGCATTTCGACAAAACCATTTTGATAATCTACATACACCTCCATAAGTTCCTCCCGCATAATGACCTGATGAACAGCAAAGTTATCAAGCAGCTCATTGGAGATAACGCATCCCGTAATTTCGGGGATCTCACTAATGGCTGCATGCCAGGTGACTTTTTCATGCAGGTGGTTTTTTTCTTTTTCCCGCATCGACGGACTTTTTTCAATGATGCAATAGCGCAGTTTTTCATACATTTCAGGATTACCCTTAAGATAATCCAGAATGTCGTGGCAAAGTTTTCCAGTTCCGGCGCCATATTCCACTATAGTGAAAGCTTTTTTGCCGAGCAGTGGCCACATTTCTTCCAGCTGTCTTCCAATCATCGCTCCGAATACTGAGGTGAGATTAGAACTGGTGTAAAAATCTCCAGCGTTCCCAATTTTTTCTTTTTCCGAAGTATAATAGCCCAATCCCGGATAGTACAGTGACATTTCCATGAAATCCCGAAAGGAAATTGGTCCCCCGTTCTTAATTTTCGCTATGATGATTTCAGATAATTGCATGCTGGTTGGATTTCACGTCCTATAAAGATAAAACTTTTATTTTGGAGTTGTTATTTCCTACAATAGGATCAATTGGCGATTTTTTAGTATTTTAGTACCGAAAAATTTCCCGTAATGAATAGAATTTCCGTGCTGTTACTTTTATTATTGTTTTCCTTCCCGATGCTTGCGCAGGAAACGGAAATTAAGGTGCCTGTGGATTCCCTTTACAGAGAGGACCAGTTCTATGCTAACCTGACGTATAATCTTGTACAGGAAAAACCTCCGGGCTATTCCCAACGTGGCTTTTCTTCCGGGTTTGGAGCCGGATTTTTAAGGGACATGCCGGTAAATAAGAAACGTACATTTGCTATCGCTGCCGGTTTGGGCTATTCCTTCAATAGTTTTAAGCACAATCTTAAGATTACGCAGACCGATGCCGGAAATATCTACGAAGTGGTAAGTGAAGGCAGTTTCGATAAAAATAAACTGGAACTGCACATGGTCGATTTGCCTGTTGAAATCCGTTGGCGTACCTCTACTTTTGAGAGCCATAAGTTCTGGAGGGTCTATACCGGAATAAAACTAAGTTATATTTTCGCCAGCAAATCGATTTTTGATAATTCCGAAGAGCAGCAAAAAATTGTCGGGGTAAAGGACCTGAACAGGCTTCAGTATGGTGCATATATTACCGTGGGTTACAATACCTGGAATTTGTATGCTTCTTACGGCTTAAGTTCTATTTTTAATTCGGCAAAAGCGATCGACAGTGATCCTGTAAAATTAAATTCACTGAATTTCGGACTGATGTTTTACATCCTATAGCCAAAAATACCAAAGCGCGATCTGGGGAACCGCCCCCACGATAACTCCAACCACTATTTCCTTCATCGAATGCGCCTGCATATGTAAACGTGAGGACGCAACAAAACCGATCATTATTATTGAGAAAGCAATCAGGCTGACAAATTGCATGGCGTAATGAATGGAAATTGCCGTGATGAAAAGCGTCATTCCGGTCATGGCGATCATATGAATGCTGGCTTTAAAATGGAGAACGATAAGAATAAGTGTTAGAATCGTACTGATTAAGGCTCCTAAAAAAAAGTAATACAGTTCCGGGACTACAACGGTCGAAAAACTATGCTGAATCAAAACCAGATAGAACATCGCCTGAAAAGCCAGGGGTAATCGGCGTTCCTTATTTTCATGCAGCATAATACTTGATTTTGCCAGTCCCAGCGACTTCAAAAGATAATACATCGATAGCGGCAGGAAGACTGTCAGTATAGTAATCTGAAATAAGATCAGGATGATTTCATAACGGTAGAAAAAATCCTTGGTGACAAAAAAGTAAAATAAGGCAGCATACACTGAAATAAACAGCGGATGAAAAACATAAGAAAAGAAAGGAAGAATTTTTTTTAAATCCATGGTACCTAAATTTTCTTTCTCATACGCGCCACCGGAATATCCATCAATTCGCGGTATTTTGCAATGGTTCGACGGGCAATCGGGAAGCCTTTTTCTTTTAAGATATCTACCAGTTTATCGTCGGGAAGCGGTTTGCTTTTGTCTTCTTCCTCTATAACCGTTTTCAGGATTTTTTTAATTTCAATGGTTGACACATCTTCGCCCTGATCATTTTTCATGGCTTCGGAGAAGAATTCTTTGATCAGTTTTGTGCCATAAGGTGTTTCTACATATTTACTATTCGCCACACGGGAAATAGTAGAGATATCCAATCCGATCATTTCCGCGATATCTTTCAGGATCATCGGTTTTAGTTTGGATTCGTCCCCATCCAGAAAATACTCCTGCTGGTAGTGCATGATGGCATTCATCGTCACTAAAAGCGTTTCGTTTCGTTGTTTGATGGCGTCGATAAACCATTTTGCCGAATCCAGCTTTTGTTTGATAAACTGAACGGCGTCTTTCTGTGAATTCGATTTTTCCCTCGAATCCTTATACGTTTGCAGCATTTCCTGATAGTCTTTGGAAACGTGCAGTTCCGGTGCATTTCGTCCGTTTAGGATCAATTCCAGTTCTCCTTCCGCCACGCGGATGGAAAAATCGGGAACCACATGCTCTACCGTTTTAGAACTGCTTTCGAAAGATCCGCCCGGTTTCGGATTCAGTTTTTCGATTTCGTCTATGGCTTTTCGCAATTGGTCCTGAGAAACGTCGAATTTCTGCAGTAATTTATCGTAATGTTTTTTCGTAAAGGCATCAAACTGTTGCTCGATGATAGCAATAGCCAGGCTGATGGAATCTGTAGGTGTTTTATAGCGAAGCTGTAATAAAAGACATTCCTGTAGATCGCGGGCTCCAACACCGGTAGGTTCCAGCTGATGGATGATGTGTAAAATACGCTCTACATTTTGCTCATCGGTGTAAATGCCTTGAGTGAAAGCCATGTCGTCCACAATATCCTGAACGCTTCGGCGGATGTAGCCCATGTCGTCAATACTTCCTACCAGGAATTCGGCGATTTCGCGCTCGTCGTCCGAAATGATAAAGGTGTTGAGCTGGTTGATTAAATCCTGATGAAAGCTTACGGGCGCGGCAAAAGGCAGGCTTCGGTCTTCATCATCATCGCTGTAATTGTTTGCCTGTAGTTTGTAATCGGGTGTTTCGTCGTTGCTCAGGTATTCGTCGATGTTGATTTCATCGGAACCTATAGGGTCTCCCTCATAATCATCGTAGTCATCATACTCATTTTCAGCTTCATAATCCTCGGTTTCCAGCGATTCTTCCTTGCCGGATTCCAATGCGGGATTCTCGACCAATTCTTCCTTTAAGCGCTGCTCAAAAGCCTGCGTAGGCAATTGAATCAGCTTCATCAGTTGAATTTGCTGAGGCGATAATTTTTGTGAGAGCTTAAATTGCAGATTCTGTTTGAGCATTTACAATAGGTTTTATGTAAAAGTTCCAAGTCTAAAGTTACTAAAAACCCGAAACTTGGAACCTGATTGTATAAACAAATTTTTGTTAAAATTCTGCGTTTTGCGGCGTTCTCGGGAATGGAATCACGTCGCGGATGTTGGTCATGCCTGTAACGAACAATACCAATCGCTCAAAACCTAACCCGAATCCGGAATGCACTGCGCTTCCGAAACGTCTCGTGTCTAAGTACCAGTATAATTCCTTCTCGTCGATGTCCAATGCTTTCATTTTCTCTAAAAGCACATCATAACGCTCTTCTCTTTGCGAACCTCCCACGATTTCTCCAATTCCCGGGAAGAGGATGTCCATCGCGCGAACGGTTTTTCCGTCTTCATTCAAACGCATATAGAATGCTTTGATATTAGCTGGATAATCGAATAAGATTACCGGGCATTTGAAGTGTTTCTCGACTAAGAAGCGCTCATGCTCGCTTTGCAAATCAACACCCCAGTCGTCGATAGGGTACTGGAATTTTTTATTTTTATTCGGTTTCGAATTTTTCAGGATATCAACGGCTTCGGTGTATGAAACACGCTTGAAGTTGTTGTCCATTACAAAACTCAGCTTCTCTAATAAGCTCATTTCGCTGCGTTCTGCCTGTGGTTTTGATTTTTCTTCGTCCAACAAACGCTGTTCAAGGAATTTCAAATCGTCGCCACATTTGTCAACCGTATATTTGATTACGTATTTTATGAAATCTTCCGCCAGATCCATGTTGTCTGCCAGGTTGTTGAAAGCTACTTCCGGCTCAATCATCCAGAATTCCGCCAAGTGACGGGAAGTGTTTGAGTTTTCTGCACGGAAAGTAGGTCCGAAAGTATAAATCTGACCCAAAGCCATGGCATACGTTTCTCCTTCCAGCTGCCCGGAAACCGTTAAGTTTGTTTCCTTTCCGAAGAAATCTTCTTTGTAATTTACTTTTCCGTCTTCGGTTCTTGGTGTTCCGTCGAAAGGCAAAGCGGTAACTTTGAACATTTCTCCTGCACCTTCAGCATCCGATCCGGTGATGATTGGCGTATTTACATAGAAAAACCCTTTCTCCTGGAAATATTGGTGTACGGCAAATGATAAAGTAGAACGCACACGCATAATCGCGCCAAAAGCATTAGTACGGATTCTTAAATGAGCATGTTCTCTCAGAAATTCTAAACTAGGCTTGTTTCTTAATTGAATTGGATATTTTTCCGCATCCGAATCGCCTAAGATTTTGATTTTGGAAACCTGGATTTCGACTTTTTGTCCTGCACCCTGGCTTTCTACCAATACTCCGGTTACAGAAATGGCTGCGCTTGTCGTGATTCTTTTCAAAGTTTCTTCCGGTGTGTTTTCAAAATCGACCACACACTGAATATTATTGATAGTCGAACCGTCGTTCAACGCTATAAACTGATTGTTTCTAAATGTTCTAACCCATCCTTTTGCTTTTACTTCATGCAATCCCGGTGTGCTGTTCAGCAGGTCTTTAACTTTAGTATGTTTCATCTGTAATAAAAAATTAAATGCCTGCAAATGTAGTAAAAAGCACAATGAATTTTAACCTTTTGTCACTCAGATTTTGCAAAAGATTCTGCTTTCAAACGCTATCTTTGTTCCAAAATTAATTTCAACGGAAATGAACTGGATTTTATTGGTTATCGCAGGGTTATTTGAAGTGGGTTTTGCTTCGTGTTTAGGCAAAGCTAAAGAAACAACCGGAACAACTTCCACTCTATGGATGGTTGGTTTTTTTGTCTGCCTTACCATCAGTATGGTTTTGCTGTATAAAGCTACACAGACATTGCCTATCGGTACGGCTTATGCGGTATGGACCGGAATAGGAGCAGTAGGAACTGTGCTGATGGGGATTTTCTTCTTCAAGGAGCCGGCGGATTTCTGGCGCGTTTTCTTTTTAACGACGCTGATCGCTTCTATCATCGGATTGAAATTTGTGTCGTCGCACTAAAGTCCTAAATCCAAAACGAAACTCAACTTGACAGCAATATTGTCGTCAAAGCGGGGAAGGCTGTTTTTTCCGTAGCGGTAAAAGCCGGAAATCCCCAGACCTCTGTAAATATTGTTGAATTCAAGTCCCGATTCGAAATAGCCGTCTTCCAGTGTTTTGTAAGTGAAGCCGGTGTGATTCGACTGGTTTCTCGAATCTCCCCATGCCATTCGTGTCACAAGAACTGTTGTGGGATTGACTCTTTTGAAAAGCTTTATTTTTTGCAGGGCATGCTTGAAATGCAGGGCGACATATTCGCTCGAGAAAAACTCATTAAAACGCATGGTTTCAAAACTGTTTTTACCGGTAATGTTCAAACGTTGTAAAATCGCGTCCCTGTTCTGTGTATTTGGTGAAACACTATAAAGATGCGTAATGGGAACATCTCCAAAGGCAATCCCGGCCTGAAACAGGAACGATGTTTTTTGTCCGTTCAGGTATTTTTTTTCCACTTCGGTCCTGAAATCCAATTTTCCGAAATCTAAATCATTTCCCATAATGCCCGGAAGCGATTTCGAGAACTGAAACGTGAATTTCGGGAACTTTTTTTCCGATTCGAGGCGTCCGGCCGGAGTCTGCATATAAACGCTGAAAGGATTCCACTGCAGCGACACCGAAGCCATTGTTAAATTGTAATTTGTAAATAATTGATCGTCGGCTATAAAACCATAATTAAATTTGGGAATAATATGCGTTTGCGAGAGTTGCCAGATGCTTTCCGTTTTTGGGAAGATCTTGGTTTCAATGTACACTTTCCAGGTTTCATGATTGTAGAAGGTGGTTAAGTTGAAGGGCCTCGGATCATACAACCGGAATCTTCTTCTGTCGATTTCAAAAATAGTACTACCAATTTCCTGTAAATCGTCAGTATAGGAAAAACCGATCCACGTGTTGGAAAAATTGCCAATACGGGTGGATTCTCCGAGACTGTATTTGAAGCCATTATCTTTTAAGCCGTATCCTCCATAGCCCTGAAGGCGGATTATTTTTGAAAACCGGTCGTTGGTGATTCCGCCCAAACCGAAACGGAAACCTTCATAATTGTTGTATTTGATAAGATGGCGAAGTTCGAAATCTACGGCTCCCAAGGGGATTAAGCCATTGATAACCTTTCGTCCGATCCTGATTTTCTCCTCATAACCTTCTACGGAAACAAGACTGTCCAGCGTTGAATAGGTAGACATACTGCGGATATCCAGCGTATCTTTCCGGAAGGGCGTCCAGTAATTCTCGTTTTTCGAAATAGCGTCTTCATTGATTTCAATAGCAATAAAGGAGTGTTTTATTTTTACGGGAATATTGAATTCGGTGTCAAAATTCTTTGATTCGGAAAGGATATAGACGTAGTCAGAAGCTGTTTTCTTTTTATGTGATGCTTCTTCTTCGGCATCGGAATTGAACTTAATCGTCTCGCCAAGAATTTTTATGTCGCCCTTATTACTTCCTTTTATGATTTTAAAAGTGTTTTTTTCCGGAAACCAGGTGTCCTCTTCCTTAAAATAGGTGAAATAATTGGTGGCGCTGATGTCAAGAATACCTTTAAACCTGTACACCGATTTGCCGATAGCAAAACTCTCCATGTCGATATAAAGAATACCTTCGAGTTTGGCTTTTTTTCTTTTCTTATGCTTGAAATGAACCATATAAGCCTTTCGGTTACCCAGAAAAACCGTGTCCAGAATTTTAAAATTGTAATGGTCTAGGGCATCATCTGCAATGGGGTTGTGGTATTTGGTTTCGAAAAGCTCGATTTTATCGTCATAAACCGAATAGGATTGCAGTTTCAGACCGATATATTCGTAAATAGGCTGTTTAAAACCGGCCATTCGTGTGGCAAGTACCGTTTCCTTAAGTCCCTGCTTCTGTTTAAACTGAAATTGCGATACTTTTTCGGTTTGGAACAAATGCTGCTTCTGGATGATTTTCTTGAATTTAAAATCTGAGGAGTCTATTTTCTCAAGTCGGTTTCCGATTTTCTCATAAGTAAAAACAGAATCAATTTTCCCGCTGATGGAATCCGGATTGGCAGTGATGATGAGTTTGTTATAACTCTTAAACTGAAAGCTGTGCAGTTTCTTCTGCGGATTGTTCCGGTTCTTGCCGGCAATGGTTTTTTTGATGAGGTCCACAGCAGGATTTCCGATAATCATCTCACTGAGCTCATAGGTTTTCTCCGATAATTTTACGGCATAGAATTTTTGATTCTGATTTACGGTGATGGTTTTGGGCTCAAATCCAGTATAGGAAACTTTGAAATTCGTAACGTCAGCAATGTTTTCAATAACGAATTTCCCATCAACGTCAACGATAATCGTTTTTCCGTTGCTTAGGTATATCGTGGCAAAAGGCAACGGTTTGTTACTACTTTCATTGCGAACAATTCCGGATACAGGATGCTGGGCATTCGCTGAAATGCTGCATAGGAAAACCAAAAAAAGAAAAATTCTCATCAAAATTAAGACGGACTTTCGGGGTGATTGTTCAGCGTAAAGGTAGCAATAAAAAATCCCGATTAAAAATCGGGACTTAAATTATACTTTCATGATTTCAGCTTCTTTGATAGCCAAATGCTCTTCAATTTTCTTGATGTAAGCGTCAGTCAGCTTCTGAACATCGTCTTCCGCAGTTTTGCAGATGTCTTCAGAAGTACCTTCTTTCTCTAACTTTTTGATATCGGTATTGGCGTCTTTACGGGCGTTACGGATACTGATTTTCGCATCTTCTGCTTCGGCTTTAGCCTGTTTTACAAGGTCTTTACGGCGCTCTTCTGTTAAAGGCGGGACACTGATGATGATATTATCCCCGTTGTTCATTGGATTAAAACCAAGATTGGCTACCATAATCGCTTTTTCAATCGGATGCAGCATTGCTTTTTCCCAAGGCGTAACAGTAATGGTTCTTGCATCAGGAGTATTTACGTTAGCTACCTGTGAAAGCGGTGTCTGCGAACCGTAGTAATCTACGAAAACGCTTCCCAGCATTTGCGGAGATGCTTTCCCGGCACGAATGTTTAAGAATGATTTTTCTAAATGGTCGATGGAACCGTTCATGGATTCCTTAGTGCTATCTAAAATAAAAATGATCTCTTCGGTCATGATACTAATTATTATAAATCAATATTAAATATTTACAGTGGTTCCAACGGTTTCCCCCTGACACACTTTCAATAAATTTCCTTCTTTATTCATGTCAAAAACGATAATAGGTAATTTATTTTCCTGGCTTAAGGTGAAAGCAGTCGTGTCCATGATGTTCAGTCCTTTGCTGATTACATCATCAAAAGTTATGTGATTGAATTTCACGGCGTCGGCATTTTTTTCCGGATCGCTGTCATATACGCCGTCTACACGGGTTCCTTTCAGGATCACATCGCAGTCCACTTCAATTCCTCTTAAAACGGCAGCTGTATCGGTAGTGAAATAAGGGTTTCCGGTTCCGGCTCCAAAAATTACAATTCGGTTCTTCTCTAAATGGCGTACCGCTCTTCTTTTGATATAAGGCTCGGCAATCGCTTCAATTTTTAAGGCAGTTTGCAAACGGGTCTGCATTCCGGCATTTTCCAGAGCGCCTTGTAAAGCCATTCCGTTAATTACCGTAGCTAACATTCCCATGTAATCGCCTTGTACTCTGTCCATACCATTGCTGGCTCCTGCGACACCTCTGAAAATATTTCCTCCTCCGATCACAATGGCAATCTGAACGCCCTGATCGTGAATTTGTTTAATCTCATCGGCATATTCGGCTAAACGTTTTGGATCGATTCCGTATTGTCTGTCGCCCATTAGTGCTTCACCGCTCAGTTTCAGAAGAATTCTATTGTATTTCATTTGGTGCCTTTAATTAATTTTCAATGATAGGAACGTTGTCTCCGGATTCATTGAGATGTTTTTTTGTTTTGTGATGCAAATATAGTTATAATCTGTTTTTTTGAAATAGGTTAACTAAATTTTATAAAACAAGTTCTTCGTACGATTTTTTGGCCGCTTCGTAGCCAATGTTGAAAATCACGTCCATTTTGGTACTGTTGGTTTCAAAGGTGCTGTAAGCTGACAATTCATCAGGTTGGATTACCCAATCGCAAAGGTTGAATTTGTGCATGTTAGAATTGGCTGAAAGCAGATTGAAAGCCCTTGTAGTTACTGCTTTTATGGAAGAAAGGTCCTTGGCTTCGATTTTTTGGATCGGACTCACATAGACGCCAATCAGCGAGTCACAACGGCCTTGAAGAATATCGGTAGGGAAGTGATTGAGGATTCCGCCGTCACTGTAAATATTGCCGTCAATCTCGTAAGGAGAAATTACTCCGGGAAAAGAAGAAGAGGCCAATACGGCATCGACAACTTTGGTTTCAGGACCAAAGACCTTCAATTTGCCTTTGACTAAATCCGTTGCCGTTATGTGGGTATAAATTTTTAAATCGCCAATCCGGGTTTCGCCAAATATCGCATTGAAGTACAATCGGAACGCATACGAATCGACAATGCCCGCCTTCTTAAAAGTGAAATGCTTCCAATTGAAAAAATAAATCGATTTGAAAAATTCCAGGATTTCCGCTGGTGATTTTCCTCCGGCATACAGCGCGGCGACTATTGAGCCTACACTCGTTCCGGCAATATGCGACGGACGGATGTTTTGTTCTTCCAGAAATTTAAGCACCCCCGCATGCGCAAGTCCTTTGGTTCCCCCGCCGGAAAGCACTAATCCCACAGATTTTGAATTTAAAATCATTTCAAACTAATTTCGTCTGAACAAATGTAAAGATTTATTGGTAAGAACCGGTTTTGCTAAAGCCTATTATCGGGAATATTTTGTTTGTTTTTTTCTTTTAAAACGGAAAGTTTCTTTTTAGAATTTTTAGTCAGATACAGCAACAGTAGAGGCAGACACCAATTCGCCGACCGTTCCACAAATTCCAATATTGATTCACCGGAAAATGGACGGCTCACAGCAGTCATAAATGCCCAGATTGCTGCCCAAATAAGTACAGCCCGTAACGGATAAATCAGGGAAACGAACGCTACAATAATATCCATTATTCCTATAAAAGGCATGATGGTAATGGCCTGTTCTTCCGTGAATCCGACGCAGGTCAGAAGGGGGATCCATTTAGGATTGATGTTGAAGGCAATGATTCCATGCCCGAAAAAAGTGCCGAAGACGCCAATACGGGCAATCATTTCCAGTTCCCTTGATTTCATAGATGCTTTTAGTTTCTTCATATTTTAAAAATGTAAAAACCACTGAAGCGAAATGTTCAGTGGTTTTGTTAGTTGCTTTTATGCTTATTTTAATACGATCAGCGAATTGTCTTTTTGAGTGCCAATGCTTATTTCCAGACTATAAACACCGCGAGGGTATTTCGCCATATTGCATTTGTGCGTAAAATCCGTTTTGGTCTTTTGTGCTTTTTCTTCCAAAACCATAACGCCGTTCATATCGAAAATCTTCATTGTAAGCTCACCTGTCTGCGGTGCTGAATATTCGATGTTGAACTCATTTACTGCGGGATTTGGAACAATTGTAATTGGGTAAAAGGTCTGATTAGCCGATTTTGCAGCTGCTTTATTGATGCAGAAAGAATCGAGAACAGCATTGTTGTTGTCGTAAGCAGTAGTACAAAGACTGTTGTCAGTAACATCCATTTTGCAGAAATTGTACTTGCTCTGATAAGTTTGAACGAACCAGGTTGCTGTACCGGTATAAAGCGGTGCTCCGGCACCTCCGCAAACGATTTGGCATCTTCCTTCCGTAGCGCTGCTTCCGTAGTTTGCCACAGGGCTTGTTGTGCTTACATTTCTGTTTAATGGTTTTGTTCTTTCATACATATGATCATGACCATTTACAATCAAATCCACGCCATAATCATCAAAAGCTTTCCACCACGTATTGAAATACGAGTTCATTTCTCCCGCATGGCTTCCAATAGTGTAAAAAGGCTTGTGGAAGAAGACAATTTTCCAGCGTTTGTTCGCATGTGTTTGTAGTGTGCTTACTAACCAATTGTATTGTGTGCTATTTCCCGGATCTTCGGAATTTAAAGAGATGAAAACGGCATTTCCATATTCAACGGCATAATACAGAGTTGTACCTGTGGTTGGAACCGATTTCGGCAATTCAAAATTATTCTGATAAGCAGGAACGCTGGCCGCATCATGATTTCCAAGGGAATGGAAAACCAGGTTGTTATCTACGAATGTCTTCCCGTTGTCAAACCAGCTGTCCCAATCGGCATTTGAACCTCCGTTATTAACGATATCTCCATTGAAAATTGTAAATGCGGCATTTTTGGAATGCGCTAAATTCGATACCTGGTTCCAGATACTCATACCCGAACGGCTGTCACCAATGGCTAAGAAAGAGAAATTTGTGGTGTTTAAAGGTGGTGCTGTTTTGTATGTTTTCTGCGCTGTCCAAACGCCGTTCTGTGAATCATACAATTGGTAATAAACTGTTGCACTTGCAGTTACGGTAGGGAACGTATATTTGAAGAATTTATCGGCATAACCTGTGCGCATCACGCCATTAAATTCGCCTTGCTCATAAGCAGTAGTATAGCCCCATTTTATTTTATCCGCAGTTCCGGTATTTCTCCAGGTAACGGCAAGTCCTTCTAAAGGATTTTTGCTGCTTCCCCAACGGATGTGTTTTATTGCTGCGGCTACCGCTCCCGTATTTCCTTCCAATGATAGATTGAAACTAATGTCGGAACTGTTGCGGGCGTTTTGATGAATTTCCACTGCGATTGTATTCGCTCCTGAGACAAATTTATTTTGTGCTAAAGTTGTAGATAAATAAGTGCTTCCGTCATCGCTGCACGCAGAAGACGCGAGGGTAGAGTATGAAATCGTTCCCGTTGGCATGTTGTTGCGGTACACTTCGGTTCCATTGATATAAATTACCACACCATCATCGCGCTTTACTTTTAAAGTATAGTTGGTAAAAGCGGTTACGTCTGCAATGGTAACTACTTTTCTGAAATAAGTAGTGACGTATTTCTGACTTGAACTTGACCCATAGCTTACAACCGTGGCTTCATCGCCATCGCCGTAGCCAAGTTCCGCATTTCCGGATGGCCATGAGGTATCGTTAAAAGTGGTGCCTCTCCAGGTTGTGCCCTGATTTGATCCGTTGGCTAGGTATTTCCAGCTGGATCCTGTCGGAAGTAAAGTCGTTTGCGCGGTGCTGATTTGCGCCATCAGAAAAAGGAGTAATAAGCTCCAGTAATTTTGCTTGGTTTTCATAGTTATAGATTTTGTTACAAAACTATATAATTTTTTTAACATAATTTAACAATACTTTTATGATAAAGTTATTTTTAGGTTACGGAAATGCGAGAGGTAAAGGTTTGGTTATCTAAAGATTACCCTTTCTTTATCAATTCTGGTTGTATTGGTATTCTGATTTTCTTTTTTGGAGTAACTTTGTAAGATCAATTCCGAAAAAATGAAAACGCTAATCGAAACCAGCCTCAAAAACAGTCTCGGTTATTCTGAATACCGAAGCAAACTCAATCAATTGTTAGGACAAGGTCTGTCGTCCGGTAATGAGCAATCCGAAGATTTACTGAAATACAGCCAGCTTAATGAAGTCCGCATGAATCGTTTGGAGAAGACGATTTCAGTTCCCGATGAAATAAAAACTAAACTTGAAAAATTAAACAGGAAATATCTTTGGCTCGTTTTGGCGGAAGGCTGGTGTGGGGATGCAGCCCAATTGATTCCCATCATGCATAAAATGGATGAGGTCGCCGCTAATATTAAGTTGCGAATTGTTTTTCGTGATGAGAATGACAGCCTGATGCAGGAATTTTTGACCAACGGTGCGCGATCCATTCCAAAGCTGATCATTACAGATTCCGAAAATCATGAAGTTTTAGCAGCCTGGGGACCAAGACCTGAAGGTGCAGCCCTACTGATAAAAGAATTTAAGGAGAAATTCGGAGTGGTGAATGAAATAGCCAAAACCGAATTACAGAAATGGTACCTTCACGATAAAGGTTTGTCGACAATGGAAGAAATTACAAAAATTATGCTTGCTTTGGAATAACCGATGCTTCAAAATCGGTTACAAGTGTAGCATCCTTCACGTCAAATTCTCCGATTTTGGTTCGGCGTAGTGCAGTTAAGTGGGCGCCGGAGTTCAATGCTGCTCCAAAATCGAAAGCCAGCGAACGGATATAAGTCCCTTTGCTGCAGACCACTCTAAAATCAATTTCGGGTAATTCAATTCGGGTCAGCTCAAATTCGTGAATGGTGGTTTTCCGGTGTTTAATTTCTACTTCTTCTCCGGCACGGGCGTGTTCGTACAAACGCTTACCGTCTTTTTTTATCGCCGAAAAAACAGGAGGTTTCTGATCGATTTCACCAATGAAGCTGAGACGTACTTTTTCGATTAATTCAGGGGTAATATGTTCTGTGGGAAATGTTGCATCAATTTCCGTTTCCAGATCATACGAAGGCGTCGTGGCTCCGATATGAAACGTTCCTGTATATTCTTTTGGCATTCCCTGCAATTCCGTAATGCGTTTTGTGAATTTTCCGGTGCACACAATCAGTAAGCCGGATGCCAGCGGATCTAAAGTCCCGGCATGTCCTATCTTGAATTTCTTCGGAAGTCCTAATTTATTGATTAATGTATATTTCAACTTATTCACAGCCTGAAACGAACTCCATTTCAAGGGTTTGTCGATCAATAGGATTTGTCCGTTTATGTAATCTTCAGGAGTCAGCAAAGCGTATTATTTTAAATAGGTGAAGTAAACCAAAAGACCAATGCCCACGACAATCCGGTACCAGCCCCAAGGCTTGAATCCGTATTGCTTAATGATTCCGATGAAGAATTTAATGGCCAAAACAGCTACAATAAAAGCAACCACATTTCCGATAAGGAACATTTTTATAGTGTCGGATGATTGCAAAATCAGCTCATAGCCTTTCATTTGCGAATGCTCATAAGTTTTCAGAAAAACCGAATAACAAGTTACAGCCAGCATCGTGGGAACGGCTAAGAAAAACGAGAATTCAGCAGCGGCCTGACGGGTCAATCCCTGCTGCATTCCTCCAATTATCGAAGCTGCGGAACGGCTTGTACCCGGCATCATGGCCAGACATTGCCAAAAACCAATGGTTACGGCTTTTTTTATGGTGATGTCTTCTTCATTGGCAATTGTCGGATGCTGAAAACGGCTGTCAATGAAAAGCAATACGATTCCGCCCAGAATCAATACAATGGCGATGGGGATCGGATTTCCGAGAACCGCTTCGATTTTATCGTCGAATAATTTTCCAAGCACCAAGGCGGGAATAACGGCGCAGGCCAATTTGATAAAGAAATTCAGTTTTGAAAAGTCGAAAAACTTCTTCCAATACAAAGCTACCACAGCCAGGATTGCCCCAAACTGGATGGAAACCTGGAATAATTTCACGAAATCGTCTTCCTGAATGCCAAAATAAGAACTTGCAAAAATCATGTGACCGGTGGAAGAAACCGGAAGATATTCGGTTAAACCTTCAATAATGGCAAGAATAAGAGCTTGAAAAATATCCATTGGGGAGTTGCTGAGTTACTGAGTTGCTGAGTTACTAAGTTTGACTAAGTGACTGAGTGACCCTCTAACTATTGTTTACTTTTCTTAAAAATCGAATAAATTGTAATCCCGAAACCGATCAGCACTACTGTTGGTGCCAGTTTGATTCTGCGAAAATCGAAAATATCGTCGCTGAATACTTTCGGATCATCGCTGCCGCCGCCGGACATCAGGATAAATCCTAAGCCGATAACCGCCAGTCCGATTAAAAGAATTTTATAGTTTACGCTTTCAAAAAGAAAGTCGGGTTCTTGTTTATTTTTCATATGGAATACTAATAAAGATCGTCAGTTCGTAAATTCAAAAAGCGTTGTGTGGCAAGGTAAGTGCTTACGAAGGTAATTATGATTCCAATACCCAATACGCCGCCTACGATAATAGCCATGGACAGATAATCCTTAGCGATACCAAGGCTTGGGAATAGGCTGTCTACATAGAACGTTAATCCGATAAGCGCAATGATAGCCAGTCCGGACCCGATTAATCCTAATCGGATACTTCTCCAGATAAACGGTTTCCTGATAAAGGCTTTGGTAGCTCCCACCATCTGCATCGTTTTAATGATAAAGCGGTTCGAATATACGGATAAGCGAAGCGAACTGTTGATCAAAAGCATAGAGATTACACCGAAAACCGCACTGATCACCAAAATCCAGAAACTGATTCTTTTGATGTTTTCGTTGGCCAATTCCACTAATTTCTTATCGTAAATCACCTCCGACACCATTTCGTTGGTCTTGATGTCACTTTCAATTTCCTTGATTTTAGCAGCTTCCACGTATTCGCCTTTTAAGTGAATATCAAAAGAATTCGGCAGCGGGTTCATTCCTAAAAACTCCAGGAAATCCTCTCCCACGATGTCTTTATTGTTTTTTGCTGCGTCTTCTTTTGACACAAAAGCAAAATCCTTTACGAACGCCGAACCTTTCAGTTTAGCTTCGAAAGCCTTTAAAACGGTATCATTCGCTTCATCTTTAAAGTAAACAGACATCGGGATATCTTCTTTAAAGCTGTTCGATATTTTTTCAGAATGGATTACAAACAAACCCAATGCTCCCAACAGGAACAACACTAAAAAAATACTCAAAACCACAGAAAAATAGGAAGATATAAGCCGTCTTTTTTGAAACTTATCGAATGATGATGCCATAAAAACTAAATTAAGCCGTAAAAATAATAAAGAAAATCGTTTTTAACCTTTATAACGGCCAAAGTTTTATCTTTCTTATAATATAATGTAAATTTGCCACACAATTTTTAGGTCGGGAGCGAAAGGTTCGGGCTTTATCAGTTGTCCGTGTTCCCGCTGTCCGTTCCATCCCGAAGAAAAATCGGGATCCACTGCCATCGGGGCTAATGGAAAAACTATAGGAATTTTTATAAACTTAGAAACTCAGTTACGCAGTAACTTTGCAACTCAAAGATGAAATACTTTCACAACGAAATCGAAGCCAAATGGCAGCACTACTGGGCAAAAAACCAAACTTTTGCCGCACAGAACAATTCCGATAATCCAAAATATTACGTTTTGGACATGTTTCCGTATCCTTCCGGAGCAGGATTGCATGTGGGACATCCACTGGGATATATTGCTTCCGATATCGTAGCGCGGTATAAAAGACATAAGGGATTCAATGTGCTGCACCCGCAAGGCTACGACTCATTCGGATTGCCGGCGGAACAGTATGCCATCCAAACTGGTCAGCATCCGGATACTACTACGAAAGAAAACATCGCCCGTTACCGCGAGCAGTTGGATAAAATTGGTTTCTCCTTCGACTGGAGCCGCGAAGTGCGTACTTCCAATGCCGATTATTACAAACACACGCAATGGATTTTTATCCAGTTATTTAATTCATGGTACTGCACCAGCACAGATCAGGCGCATGCTATTTCGGAATTGGTAAATGTTTTCGAGACGGAAGGGAATGCTTTGGTAGAATCGGTTTGCGATGATGATGTTGAAATTTTCACCGCAGCACAATGGAACGCTTATTCCTCAGAAGAACAACAAAAAATACTTTTAAAATACCGTTTAACGTATTTGGCGGAAACAGAGGTAAACTGGTGTCCGGCTTTAGGAACCGTTTTGGCGAACGACGAAATCGTGAACGGCGTTTCCGAGCGTGGAGGCCATCCCGTTATCCGTAAAAAAATGACGCAATGGTCAATGCGAATTTCTGCTTACGCGGAAAGATTGTTGCAGGGACTGGAAACTATCGACTGGACCGAATCCCTGAAAGAAAGCCAAAGAAACTGGATTGGGAAATCAGTTGGTGCAACTGTAGAATTCAGATTGCAGAACGCAGAAGGCAGTATAGATGTATTTACGACAAGACCTGATACGATTTTCGGTGTGACGTTCATGACATTGGCTCCGGAACACGAATTGGTGGCAAAAATCACTACTCCGGGACAAAAAGCAGCTGTGGATGCCTACGTTGAAGCCACTGCAAAACGTTCGGAAAGAGAAAGAATGGCCGATGTGAAAACCATTTCAGGGGTATTCACCGGCGCTTATGCGGAGCATCCGTTTACCAAAGAACCAATTCCGGTTTGGATTGGTGATTACGTTTTGGCGGGTTATGGAACAGGCGCTGTAATGGCGGTTCCTTGCGGTGATGAAAGAGATTATGCGTTTGCGAATTTCTTCAAAGGGCAAAACGGGATGCAGGACATCAAGAATATTTTTGAAGGCGTAGACATTTCAGAAGCCGCTTTCGATGATAAGAACACAACAATCATTGCGAATTCTGATTTCTTAAACGGACTGAACTATAAAGAAGCAACGAAAAAAATAATCGAGGAATTAGAGAAAATCGGCGCCGGAAAAGCTAAGGTGAACTACCGTTTGCGTGATGCTGTTTTTTCCCGACAAAGATATTGGGGCGAACCGTTTCCTGTTTATTACGTGAACGGACTGCCGCAAATGATAGACGCGAAACATCTTCCAATCGTTTTACCGGAAGTAGAGAAATATCTGCCAACCGAAGACGGCCAGCCGCCATTAGGCAACGCTACGGTTTGGGCATGGGATACTGTTAGCAATAAAGTGGTTGAAAACGAAAGAATCGACAACAAAACGGTTTTTGCATTAGAACTAAACACTATGCCGGGTTGGGCGGGAAGCTCATGGTACTGGATGCGTTATATGGATGCGCACAATGAAAACGAATTCGCAAGCCAGGAAGCGCTTAAATACTGGGAAAACGTAGATTTATACATCGGCGGAAGCGAACACGCGACGGGCCATTTATTATATTCCCGTTTCTGGAACAAATTCTTAAAAGACAGAGGTTTTGCCCCAACTGAAGAGCCTTTCAAAAAACTGATCAACCAGGGAATGATTTTGGGGATGAGTGCGTTTGTCTACCGAACCGAAGACTCTAAAAAGCTGATTTCTAAAGGACTTATAGGCGGTGAGAATGTTCATCCAATTCATGTGGATCTATCATTAATCAATGATGTTACGAACGAGCTGGATATTGAAAAATTCAAAGCCCATCCATTATATTCCGATTATAAAGATGCCGAATTCATCTTAGAAAACGGGAAATACATCGTAGGCCGTGAAGTGGAAAAAATGTCCAAATCAAAATACAACGTAGTAAATCCGGACGACATCTGCGAGCAATACGGTGCCGATACCTTAAGACTTTATGAAATGTTCTTAGGTCCGCTTGAGCAGGCTAAACCATGGAATACCGCGGGAATCACCGGAGTTTCAGGTTTTCTTAAAAAACTGTGGCGTTTGTATTTCGACGACAATGGCCTAATCGTAACCAACGACGAGCCAACACCGGAGATGTACAAATCATTGCACAAAACCATCAAAAAAGCAACTGAAGATATCGAGAATTTCTCGTTCAATACCTCAGTGTCACAGTTCATGATTTGCGTGAATGAATTGGCGCAAGCCAAATGCCGTCACCGCGCGATCTTGGAACCGTTGGCCATTTTGGTTTCGCCATATGCCCCTCATATTGCAGAAGAACTTTGGAGCGCTTTAGGTCACGAAGGTTCGATTGCAACGGTAGCGTTTCCAATTTTCGAAGCGAAATATTTGGTGGAAAGCGAAAAAGAATACCCTGTTTCCTTCAACGGAAAAATGCGTTTCACCATCAAATTACCGTTAGACTTAACCGCGCCACAAATTGAGGAAGTCGTGATGGCCGATGACAGAACGCAGCAGCAGTTGCAGGGCAGAACGCCTAATAAAGTGATTATAGTTCCCGGGAAAATCATTAACCTGGTAGGATAAAATAGAAACGACATATTGTTAAATGTCAAATAATAAACCCGGATTCGTTTCAGAATCCGGGTTTCCTTTTGAAACATAGTCTGTTTTAACGATGCATAAGAAATCCTTGTCGCTAAAAAATTAATAAAACTTTAACCTGTCAAAATAGCATAAAGAAGCTGTCAGTCAGTGTCTTGGAGCTAAATTTGATGCTTAGTAGTGACATATTTATTATAAAAAAGACTATGGGACTATTATTAATGGGGCTTATCATGCTGGCGAGCTGGCTGGTAAGCAGCAGGCTTCAAAGTAAATTCGAACATTATTCCAAAATGCACCTGCAGAACGGAATGAGCGGTGCCGAGATTGCCGAAAAAATGCTGGCAGATCACGGGATCAGGGATGTGCGCGTAATTTCGACACCCGGGCGTTTGACCGATCATTACAATCCGGTGGATAAAACTGTAAACCTTAGTGAGGCAGTATACAATCAGCGTAATGCGGCTGCGGCTGCGGTGGCTGCTCATGAATGCGGGCACGCGGTACAGCATGCTACGGCTTATAGTTGGCTCCAAATGCGATCCAAACTGGTGCCGGTAGTTTCAGTGGCGTCTAATGTCGTGCAATGGATTTTATTGGCCGGCGTTCTGTTGATCAATACGTTTCCACAACTGCTATTGATTGGTATTGTCATTTTCGCAGCGACAACTTTATTCTCGTTGATCACTTTGCCGGTCGAATATGATGCAAGTCATCGCGCCCTGGCTTGGCTGGAAAACAAACGAATGCTGAACCAAGCCGAACACGCCGGAGCGAAAGACGCCTTAAAATGGGCGGCAAGAACTTATGTAGTGGCAGCCATCGGTTCGCTGGGGACTTTGCTTTACTATATCATGATTTACATGGGAAGAAGAAATTAATTGTTTCTCTATAAAACAAGAATCCGTTACGAGAGTAGCGGATTTTTTTATTCCCATCTTTTGCGATTTTAGGAGCGGATGGTGCGGGCATTTTTGCGGTCCGTTTTCCCGCTTTCCGCTCTACTACGTGCCGCTGCAATCGGGGCTAGGGAGGAATCCATTTTTCTTTTTGCAGTTTTTTTTCAAATAACCAAATCAACACATAACCAAACTACAATTGTATCTGCCTGTCAATCTGCTGATCAAGCGAGATAAAAGTTTCTGTACGCGAAACACCATCAATTGCCTGGATTTTTTTGTTTAGCAGCTGCATCAGATGCTCGTTGTCGCGGCAAAGAATTTTTATCAGTATGCTCCAGTTCCCCGTAGTGTAATGGCATTCCAAAACTTCAGGTATTTTTTTTAGTTCGCGCACTGCTTCCGGATTTCGGGCGGCTTTGTCCAGATAAATACCGACAAACGCCATCGTGCTATAGCCCAAAACTTTGGTATTGACAATAAACTTCGACCCGGAAATCACATCCGCCTGTTCCAGCTTCCGCAAACGCTGATGAATTGCCGCGCCGGAGATTCCAATTTTGTTGGCAATCTGTAAAATAGGTTTTCTGGCGTCTTCCATCAAATCGCGAAGAATCTGCTTGTCAATACCGTCGATTTCAATCTGCAGGTGATTTAATTTCATATTGTAAAAATTTGTAAGCAATATTAGTTATTCGGTTTTAAATATAGTAAAAAATATCTAAATCACTTAAAATTTTTCAATCGTGTAAAAATTTACGCATCTATAAATAAAGCGTTTACCGTTATAGGTACCGTTAACAGATCAGATTACTACTAACCCCAAATCTAGTAAAATGAAAAAGCGTATTCCCAAATTGTGTCTTGTAGCGATAGTTTCGCTGCTGACCTACGGTGCTCAGGCTCAAAACATTGAGGCTGTACCTGAAAGACCCATTTCAAAAAATGCAATTGAAAGCCAGATGAGCCAGATCCTGGTCAACTCGGCCAATTACAATGATGTTAAACTGGTCAAGACAGCTTCTCTTGAGGAATTGCATTCCGATGTCGTCACGCTTTTGTCGCGCAATGAAAATGACCTTTTCAATTCCAGAACTACTATTGAAAACAAGAATTCGGAGATTAAAAAACTCAGAGCGCAAATTAATGAGGCAAAAATTCAAGCCCTAGCCGCTGTTAACGGAAATGATACTTTTCTGTTTTTCGGGATGGAGTTAAGTAAAACGCTTTACCATGCCATTATGTGGACATTGGTATTGACCTTGTTAATTGCAGTTGCATTCTTAACCGTGCGATTCAAAAGGGCAAATGAAATTACCCATAATTCAAAAAACATACTGTTGGAAGTGGAGGACGAGTTTGAAACCTTCAAGCGAAATGCTATTGAAAGAGAGCAAAAACTCCGTCGCCAACTTCAGGATGAACTAAACCGACGCAAGATGTTAGAAGCTTCATAACAAAAATCCCCCTGCCACAGCAGGGGGATTTTTATTTATTTATAACCTTTGTAATATACCTCTTTCTCTTTGAAGATTACTCCGTATTCTTCCAGTTCATTTAAAATAGGAAGATAGACTTCTTTGTTTAAAGGCAATTGAACGCCCGGCGTTTTGATGTTGCCGTTCAGGATTTGCAATGTTGCCATGGCTACCGGCAGTCCTACCGTTTTTGCCATTGCAGTGTACGTTTGATCGTCGCCCAGGCAAACCATGGTGGCATCAATCTGTTTTTTCTCGCCGTTTAATTCATAACCGAATTTGTGATACATCACAATCATGTCTTTGTCATCCGGTTCAAGGGTCCAGCTGTCGGTTAGGATTTTTTCAAGGATTTGTGCCGGGGTGGCATTTTTCAATCCTATAATTTTATTTTGGTTGAAGATATCCAGCTCCAGCAATTTGTCCCACATCACATCATCCTGATCGATTCTAAGTTGGTGGCGCAATTTTATTTCCACCGAATCCGTTGGATGGTACGGAAGGAACAGGTTTACGAATTCACGATAGCTCATCGTTTCCGAATTGTCAATCGCATAGGTGTCGTCCGTCATTCCCAACTGCACAAACATATCCCAGGCTTTTGAATAACCTACCCGACGAATGGTTCCTCTGTAAACGGTCAAAGCATCATCCAAACCGTAGACACTTCTGTATTTTAAGGAATCGCGGTTGGCATAGCCTTCGAATCGGCCGTAACCTTCTACTTCCAGAAATTCCGTTCTTCGGAATAATTTATGATAAGGGATGTATTTGTAAGTGCCTTCCTGAATGAATTTTGCAGCACCACCTTGTCCGGCCAAAACCACGTTTCGCGGCGCCCAGGTAAATTTGTAATTCCAAAGATTGGTGTCTGATTCGGGAGCTACCAATCCTCCACAAAACGATTCGAATAAGATCATTTTTCCGCCTTTGTCGCGAATTTCTTCAATCACTTTCATCGCGCTCAAGTGATCTATTCCCGGGTCCAGTCCGATTTCATTCATGAAAATCAGATTGTTTTCTTTTGCTGCCGCATCAAGTTCCTGCATCGCATCGGAAATATAAGAAGCGGTAACCATATGTTTTTTATAGGTAATGCAGTCTTTGGCTACTTCAATATGCAAATGCGCCGGCAGCATCGAAATCACGATATCAGCTTTTTGGATTTCTTCCTTACGTTGGTTTTCGTTGAAGATATCTAAGGCGATTGCAGACGCATTCTTATGGTTTTGTGTTTTTTTCTGAGCTAATTCCAGTGATAAATCTCCAATGGTAATATGAAGGTTCTCGCTGTCCGATTTCTCTAAAAGGTATTTTATAAGCGATGACGCCGAACGACCCGCTCCGATAATCAGAATATTTCTCATGATGAGGTTTTTGTTTTAAAAAGTTCACGAAAATAAGAATTTGTTATATTCTTTTGTAGCAGAAAAGAAGATAAGTTTATTATTTAACTTTTTAAAATAGTGGTACCTTTGAGCGTAATTTGAATTTATGGATAAGAAAATCATTGCGGTTGCTGCTTTCATGGGGGCTGTAGCTATTATTTTAGGCGCTTTCGGTGCGCATGGACTTAAGTCGGTTTTGGATGAAAGCCAGTTGGCCACTTTTGAAACGGCGGTCCGCTATCAGATGTATCATGCTTTGTTTCTGCTTTTTGTCGGAACGACGGGCTTTCTTTCCGCGCAGGCGAAGAAAATAATTTTATGGCTGGTACTTGTGGGCGTGCTTTTCTTTTCCGGCTCGATTTATCTTTTGGCTACCGCTTCGGTCACCGGAATAAACACAAAAATTATAGGGCCGATTACGCCTGTAGGAGGATTATTGCTGATTTTAGGATGGATGGTGCTTTTTGCTAAAATTCTGGGTAAAAAAGCAGAATAATTGGTTAAAAAAAACATATCTAAAATTAAATTTTTATTTTTGCGTTCTTAAAAACAAACAAACAACACATTTTAATTATGAATGTTACCAAAACAATTTCATTAGAGAAATACGGAATTAATAATACAGTTGAAATTGTCTATAATCCGTCGTATGATTTCTTGTATAATGAAGAGTTAGATTCAAGCCTGGAAGGATTTGAGAAGGGGCAGTTATCAGAGCTTGGCGCTGTTAACGTAATGACAGGTGTTTTCACTGGAAGATCTCCAAAAGATAAATATATTGTAAAAGATGATGTGACTAAAGATACTATCTGGTGGACATCTGAAAAAGCAGTAAACGATAACAAACCTATTTCTACAGACACCTGGAATGCTTTAAAAGAAACTACAGTTAAGCAACTTTCCGGAAAAAGATTATTTGTGGTGGATGCTTTCTGTGGCGCCAATGAAGATACTCGCTTGAAAGTGCGTTTCATCATGGAAGTGGCCTGGCAGGCACATTTCGTAAAAAATATGTTCATCCGTCCGACAGAAGCAGAACTGGAAACTTTCGGAGAGCCTGATTTCATCGTAATGAATGCTTCTAAAACTAGCTTTAAAGATTACGCCGCTCACGGTTTGAATTCTGAAGTATATGTAGCGTTCAACCTTACTGAGAAAATCCAGTTAATTGGTGGTACCTGGTATGGTGGCGAAATGAAAAAAGGGTTGTTCTCTATGATGAACTATTACCTTCCGTTAAAAGGAATTGCTTCAATGCACTGTTCTGCCAATAAAGGAAAAGACGGTGATGTTGCAGTTTTCTTCGGACTATCAGGAACAGGAAAAACGACCTTATCTACTGATCCGAAACGTGAATTGATCGGTGACGATGAACACGGATGGGACAACGACGGTGTTTTCAATTTCGAAGGCGGTTGTTATGCAAAGACCATCGATCTAAGCAAAGAAAATGAGCCGGATATCTACGGTGCCATCAAAAAAGATGCATTATTAGAAAACGTTACCTTAGATGCTAACGGAAAAATTGACTTCAAAGACGGTTCTGTAACGCAAAATACACGTGTTTCGTATCCGATAAACCATATTGAAAATATTGTAAAACCGGTTTCCAAAGCGGGTCATGCTTCAAAAGTAATCTTCTTAACGGCAGATGCTTTCGGCGTAATGCCACCGGTTTCTAAATTAACTCCGGAACAAACTAAATATTACTTCTTATCTGGTTTCACTGCTAAATTAGCCGGAACGGAAAGAGGTGTGACGCAGCCTGAACCAACATTCTCAGCTTGTTTCGGTAAAGCATTCTTATGTTTGCACCCAACGAAATACGGAGAAGAGTTAGTGAAGAAAATGGAAGAGCACAACGCAACGGCTTATATGGTAAATACAGGCTGGAACGGAACCGGAAAACGTATTTCAATTAAAGATACGCGTGCCATCATCGACAGAATCTTAGACGGTTCATTAGAGAGAGCGGAAACTCAGGTAATTCCATTGTTCAATTTAGAGGTGCCGACTGCTTTAGAAGGTGTAAACACTGAAATTTTGGATCCAAGAAATACATATGCTGATGCTTCGGAATGGACAGAAAAAGCAAAAGACCTTGCGGGAAGATTTATCAAAAACTTTGTGCAGTATGCTGACAATGAAGAAGGTAAAAA
>NZ_CAMLMK010000003.1 GCF_946481155.1 uncultured Flavobacterium sp. | reverse complement strand
TTAATCCATTGCCTTCCCCAAAAGCAAATTGCTTCTTATATAGGGGTTACTCCTGAATTTTTCAGCAAAATGAAGGCAAGGTTATTAAAAAAATAAAACCGCCATTTCTGACGGTTTTAGCAATTTAATCACCAAAAAAAGTTACTCTCTTTTTAAAACTTTTATCGTTTTAGTTTGTCCTTCAGAAACTATATTTACTAAATAAGTCGCCGTTGGAAGACTTGATAAATCTATTTGAACCTCTAAAGCATTCGCTTTTTTGGTGAACAATGTTTGCCCTAATAAATTGATTAGCGTTATTTCGGAAATTTCTTTTGAATAACTAATAGTCAACATCCCCGAAGTTGGATTTGGATAATACCTGAAACTGGCAACATCAAAATTATCAGTCCCTAATGTAACCGCTACTGTTACTGCAAACGGAGTACTTGAACAAGTATTTTCATCGTTAACCGCATAATAGGTTGCTCCGTCTACAATTTGTGTTCCCGCCGGTAAAGCATTAGTGTCTGCTGTAGCATCAGCTAATGAACCATACCATGTAACATTTATTGGACTAACGACTAAATCTTCTATGGTAGCCTCTGATAAATTGGCAACTGAAAACGATTGCGTTCCATCCCCTGTTACTTCTGTAGCTGAATTTATGGTTAAATCCAACGTTTCTGTATGACAACCATTTACTGATGAATAAATTCCAGATGCGTTGTATGTTGTTCCGTTTACAGCCCAAACATAAGAATCACAAGCTGCTACCGTTGTAGCATTTGAAGTGCTTGGTGTAATAGTTAAATCTAACGTTTCTGTATGACATCCATTCACTGATGAATAAATTCCAGATGCGTTGTATGTTGTTCCGTTTACAGCCCAAGTATAGGAATCGCAAGCCGATACCGTTGTAGCATTTGAAGTGCTTGGTGTAATAGTTACAGAAACTGCTGTTCTTGCACTTTCGCAATTGGCTGTTGTTTGTGTTACATAATATGTACCTGTTATTAAAGCAGTTGAAGCTGATAATGCAGTACCATTAGTAGCAACATCATACCAGTTTAAATTTGTTCCAGTCGCAATTAAATCCGCAACTGTTGCACTATCGCAAAATTCTTGCGAAACTGCTGTAGGTTCAGTAGGGTTTGGATTTACCGTTATAGTAAATTGAATCGGTGTTCCAGCGCATCCATTAACCATTGGCGTTACTGTTATAGTAGCTACAACTGGAGTGCTTCCAGTATTTATAGCATTAAATGAAGGAATGCTTCCTGTACCGCTTGCAGCCAGTCCTATTGACGGCGTATCGTTTGTCCAATTAAAAGCCGTATTGTTATAAACAGCCTCAATATAAAGTCGTTTACCAGTTCCGTTACAAGGGTCTCCAAACGTACCATTATTTGCCCCAATTGAAAAATTACTTTGTCCTATTGCTAAACCAGAAACTATAGAAACACTATTTGAAGCGTGACACCAGCCTATAGTATAGTTTCCGCAAGTACCGTCCGGAGTTCCATAACTAGCAAAAGGTATAGAAGTAAAAACTGCTCCTGCGGGTGCTGTTAGAGTGATATTACCCCCTTCGTTTGTCATGCCACATACTGTTCCAGTTGTAGAACTCGAAAAGATAATTGGTGTAGTTGCAGAATTATTGCATATTGACTGACTTGTTACAGCATTTACATTAGGCTCGGTGTATGCCGGACTTGTAACACCATTTGTAACACCTCCGGGAGTACTCCAGTTTGATGTTGCTCCGTTTAATGCAAAATTAGTAAGCGTACCGTTATAATTATTGCCACTAGAGTCTGTTAAACTTGTAACCCCGGTATTATTCCCGGCAGCGACACCTTGATTGAATTGATAATAAGCCAATAAACCACTTTGTCCGGATGGTAATTCGCCATTCATATTGTTTTGAATTTCACATTGGCCTAAAGCACGGTTCCAAACACGAAATTCGTCTATAGAGCCGCTAAAAAAACCGTCAAAACCAATTCGTTGACGCACTCCTATATTAGCAACATTTACAATAATGTTTCCTGGATCTGCAAAGGTAAAATTATCAGTATTTACGCCATTAATATATAGACTTGCCGTTGTGGCAGAGGTTCTTGTAAAGGCTACATGAGTCCAAGTGTTTAAAGGTACATATCCCGTTGTGCTTGCAACAAGTCCTGTGCCAAATTCGTTTCGCAATACAATTTCAAAACCCGTTGTATTTGGCATTTTAGTTAGAGAAAACATAGGATTGTTGTCTGACGAATTACCCTCAGAGTAAATAGTTTGACCACCAGTATTTTGTGAAGTATTTACCCATGCTTCTAAAGTAAAATTAGTAAGGTTAGAAACGGGTTGATTTGGCATAGACACTCTATCATTAATCCCATCAAAATTTAAGGCACTAGCCGAAGGATCTGTAATGTAAGTTTTAAACCATAAATCTAAATTGGTTGTAGGTGTATTGTTACCATAAAGCATGCCGTTAGTATAAGTGTCATTTGTAACATTCGGCACAATAACACCTGTAATTCCTCTCAATTCGGCAGTGTAAGTATTTCCTGCAACCATTGCGATTCCTGCAGGCATAACAACTGTATATTCTGCATTAGCTCCGGGAAAAGTTGTAATTGTAAAATTTTTAGTCCCTAATAGTGTTCCACCACTGCCATTACCAGCATACAAATTTAGCTGGAAATCTCCAGCAACAAAATAGCCTGGATAATTCCCAACTAAGAAATGAAATTCAGCGAAGTCACCAGTTTGCCCAGCAACAAACGACTGTCCCAGGTATTGCGAACTACTTAGATACGTGTATCCGAAATTACTTGCTTGAGCATTTTCTTGGTCTAATGTTTGTGACTGTGCTGTTAATGCACTAAAAAAAGTAAAAAATAGCAGTAGTGCTAATGCTTTTGAAAAAATCTTTCCCGAATGAAAGTTTAAAAGTAAAGTTCTTGATTCCATAATTATTTTTTGTATTGAATTCGCTACAAATGTCCTACATCAAAAATCGAAATCATATAGGGGGTAACCCCTGATTTTTACTGCACCCTTTTTTATGAGATTTAATTAAATACTTTTGTTGAAAATTATTTGAAATGATAAAACTATTTTCACGGATTATATCAATTATAACTTTAATCATCTTTCTGGGCTGTGGCGATAAAAAAGAAAATGAAGTTATTTATAAAAAAGAAAAACCTGTTAAAGAAGATGCTACTAAAGCGTGGTTACATAAAGTAGAAAATTACAAAAAAAGCAAAAATTATTTATCGGTTCTACACAAATATTATAACCAAAAAATAGAAGAAGAAAATTATTTACAGGCTGCTGAAGTTTTAGATATTGCGTGCGTATACCTAGCCGATTCTTACGATTTTAATGCCCCCTTTATGGCTACAATCAAAGAATTTGACGCTAAATACAGAGAAGAAGTCCCTGCGCTAAAAACCACTTTTGTAGATGCTTATTTAGCCAATTATTATTTCGACAAGTACAATTTAAAAAAAGCGTGTGAGCATTTTAAAAATATCACTCTATTAGAACCTAATGACTACAATAGTTGTTATAATACAGCCAGAGCGTATTATGATTTATCCTATATCTATTATATTATGGGTAAGCAAAATTTGAGTTTAGCTTCCAATCAGAAATCTTTTGAATATTTTAGTAAAATAGACAACCCTAAAGGTTTAGCTTTTGTGTATTCAAACTATGCCAACATTTATACTGCAATCGGAGATAAAAAAAGAGCCATCCAAAACGCTGATAAAGCCATAAAAGCATACAAAAGTATCGACAACACTTATAATGTTTATATAGGTTTGATAAATAAAATTTCGATCTATGATTTTATGAAAGATTCCCGAAAAGCTGCACTGATTGATTCCACATATCAGGCTTTTACAGACAGTAAAGATGACAGTAAAATTTTAAAAATTAAACTGTATGATTTCAAAGCTGAGAATCTGATACAGGAGAACAAATTAACAGAAGCTAAAAAAATACTGGACGACGTAAAACCAATCGTTGAAGAAATAGATTCGGATGATTTAACTCAGGAATACAAAGTAACACTGGCACAATACGAAATAAAAAACAATCCTGATTATTCCAATTTTGACGACATAAAAAAAGCATTACCTACTTTAATAAACAATCAGCAATATGAAAAAGTCACTATGTTTTATGGCGTATTACAAAACAATGCTATTCAAAACAACGACTTTAAAAATGCTTTACACTATGAAGCTCAAAAGCAAATTATTGCAGATAGTATAGGAAACATTGCTACAAGAGAAAAAATAGCTGAGTTGGAAACAATTTACCAAACTGAAAAAAAAGAACAGGAAATTGCCATTCAGAAAACAACTATTTTAAATAAAAATACGACAATAGCGCTTTTAGCCTCATTATTTTTAGGACTGTTTCTAACAGCTGCAGTTTATATTACCAGACAAAAACAGAAAAAATTAAAACTGGAAAAACAAAACGCTCAATTATATACCAAACAGTTATTAGAAAAAACCGAAGAAGAACGAAAGCGTATTGCGAGCGATTTACATGATAGTGTGAGTCACGAATTACTAAGTCTGAAAAATTCGTTTGAAGAGAAAAATGAGGTAACTAATACTAAAATCGATTCCATAATAAATGATATCCGCATTATCAGCAGAAACCTGCATCCTATAATGTTTGATAAAATAGGATTAAAGTCCAGTATCGAACAATTGGTTGAAAGGACACAATCTATTAATGATTTTATGGTAACCGCTGAGCTTGAGTATAGTGAATCGCTATCAACCGCAGACGAATTACAGCTGTACCGTATCATACAGGAAGCATTATCAAATATTATTAAATATGCCAATGCTGTAGCTGCAAAAATTACCATTTCTGAAAACAATAACAGTCTTTTCGTAGAAATAAAAGACAATGGTAAAGGATTTAATGTGACTGAAACATTAAACGGGAAAAATGCTTTTGGATTGCACAATATCATCGAAAGGAGCAGGGCAATCGGCGGCGAAGCAAAAATTGTATCGGATAAAAACGGAACTGTTATTACCATTGAAATTAAAAAATAATGAAATCGCCGTGATTCCAAATCATAAACACTAATGAAGAATGGCGATACCATATTCCTTTAAAAAACAAATAACATCTACGTATGAAAATATTAATTGCAGACGATCATCCATTTACTTTACAAGGCACAAAAAGTTTTGTAGAATCTTATGGACATAAAATAACCGACACCTGTTCTAATGGAATTTCGGCACTAAATTTAATTACGCTGCATCAACCGGATATTGCCATTTTAGATATTAATATGCCCGGATTGGACGGACTTGATGTGGCAAAAAAAGTGCAGGAAAACAAACTGAAAACCAAGGTTGTTTTACTTACCATGCATAAAGAAATGACCATTTACAAAAAAGCAAAGGAATACGGGATTTTCGGTTATATCCTAAAAGAACATGCCCAAACCGAATTGGAAAAATGTTTAATTGAAGTGGCAAAAGGCAATAAATATGTGAGTGAATTTTTAGAAGATGATCTAATTTCCGATGTGACAAACTGCAATAATCAATTGGCAAAATTAACGGTATCCGAAAGAAAAATTGTCGAACTTATTGCACAACATAAAACCAGCAAACAAATTGCGGAAATGTTGTTTTTATCCGAAAAAACCGTAGAAGGACACCGAAGCAACTGCATTGAAAAACTAGGCATACCCAAAGAAAAAAATGGGCTTTTAAAATGGGCAATTCAAAATATTAGCTCAAAATAAAACCTTCGCACAACTACTCCAAACACAATTAAAATCACTTCTTAATCCAGGAGTTAGTTTTTAGCTCAGTACCGAAAGCATTTAGGTCGGTACCATTTATAGACACCCATTCATTGAAACTGTAAACTGAGACTGTAGACTGAAAACTGCGACTGCAAACTAACCTTTCTTAATCTAGGTTAAGTGTTTCTGCTATGGCACCAACGTAACTTTGTCTTATCAAAATCAACGTTATGAACCGAAAAGATTTTATCCGAAAAACTATACTAGGCAGCGGAGCCATAATTACAGGAACCGCTTTAGCCAAAAATATTTCTGAAAAGAAAGAAGAAGCTATCGGATTCAATCACATTCAAAACACAAATTCAAAGATTATGGAAAATGTTATTTTACACAAAGCCAATACCCGAGGAAATGCAAACCATGGTTGGCTGCAGAGTTTTCACACCTTCAGTTTTGCCAATTATCACAACCCGGAACGCATGAATTTTGGCGTGCTCCGCGTATTGAATGATGATACCGTTTCCGGTGGAATGGGCTTTGGAACGCATCCGCATGACAATATGGAAATCGTAAGTATTCCCCTTGAAGGTGATTTAGAACATCAGGACAGCATGGGAAATAAAACCGTGATCCGAAATGGCGACATCCAAATCATGAGTGCCGGAACGGGAATCCGTCACAGCGAGTACAATAAAAATGCCGATGAGCAGGTTAAATTTCTTCAGATTTGGATTTATCCGAACAAAAGAGATGTCACTCCTAGATATGATCAGATTACATTACAAAAAGAGGAACGTCACAACAAATTACAGCAAATTTTATCCCCGAATCCTGATGATGCGGGCGTTTGGATCCATCAGGATGCGTGGTTTCATATGGGAAAATTCGATAAAGATTTCGCAACGGACTACAACTTCAAAAAAGAAGGAAACGGTTTGTATGTATTCGTACTTAACGGCGACATTACCGTGAATGGGCAGGAATTGAATACCCGGGACGGTTTCGGAATCTGGAATACTGACAAAGTTTCAATCAAAGCAAATTCAGAAGCAGAATTCCTGCTGATGGAAGTGCCAATGGCTCTTTAAAAACTTTGCAACTCAGGTACTCAGCGACTTTGCAACTCAAAAAATCATTTCTTAATCTAGGTTAAGTAACTGAAGATCACAAGGAAAGCACCTTTGCTTCATCAAAATGGATATAAAAATTTAAAAAAATAAAATTATGGCAACAACAAAATGGGCTATTGACCCAACACACTCCGCAATAGGTTTCAAAGTAAAACACATGATGTTTACGAACGTTTCCGGAAAGTTTGAAAAATACGACGCAACAATTATTACTGAAGACGACGATCTCAGCAAGGCAACTTTTGAATTCGCAGCTGATATCAATTCTATCGACACGCGAAATGCCGATAGGGACACCCATTTAAAAAGCGCCGATTTCTTCGATGCGGAAAATCATCCTAAGATGTCCTTCAAATCTTCTTCTTTTACCAAAATTGATGATGATGATTACGAAATGGCCGGTGATCTTACCATCAGAGGCGTGACCAAATTTGTAAAATTACCCGCAGAATTCAGTGGCTTGATGAAAGATCCCTGGGGAAATACCAAAGCAGGCATTAACATTTCAGGAAAAATAAACCGAAAAGACTGGGGACTGAACTGGAACTCGGCCCTCGAAACCGGGGGAGTATTAGTAAGCGAAGACGTAAAATTAGACATCGAATTACAGCTTATAAAACAATAATTCATAATAATAGATTTTTTGGTTGATGGTTGAACCCTGTGCATTGTAATGATGGGCGGGGTTTTTCTTTTACCGAAACAAAAGACATTTCCTCCCAGCCCCGAGTGGACATAAATCCTGGCTTTGTGAGATTGCCTCGCAAACTCGCAATGACAGATTGAAGGGAAAGCGGGAAAGACGCCTCCAAAAAAACCCAAAAGTTGGCGCTCCTAAAAAAAATAGTATTTTTGCAGTTCAAACTAAAACAATTGAGAATGAAGGCATATGTATTTCCCGGTCAGGGCGCTCAGTTTACCGGAATGGGTAAGGATTTATATGAAAATTCGGCTGTTGCAAAAGAATTATTTGAAAAAGCCAATGAAATATTAGGGTTCCGTATCACCGACATCATGTTTGAAGGTACTGCAGAACAATTAAAAGAAACTAAAGTAACACAACCGGCAGTATTCTTACATTCGGTTATCTTAGCCAAAACCCTGGAAGATTTCCAACCGGAAATGGTAGCAGGTCATTCACTTGGGGAGTTTTCCGCTTTAGTGGCTAATGGCGCCTTGTCTTTTGAAGACGGCTTGAAATTAGTATCACAACGCGCTATCGCAATGCAGAAAGCCTGCGAGATTACGCCTTCAACTATGGCGGCGGTTTTAAACTTAGACGATAAAATTGTGGAAGACATCTGTGCTTCAATCGACGGTGTAGTAGTTGCTGCAAATTACAACTGCCCGGGACAATTAGTAATTTCGGGAGAATTGAAAGCGGTAGAAGAAGCTTGTGAAAAAATGAAAGCAGCAGGTGCAAAACGCGCTTTAATCTTACCGGTTGGTGGTGCTTTCCACTCTCCAATGATGGAACCGGCGCGCGAGGAATTGGCAGCAGCAATTGAAGCCACTGAATTCTCTGCTCCTATCTGTCCTGTTTATCAGAATGTTACCGCTACAGCAGTATCTGATCCTGCGGAAATCAAGAAAAACCTGATTATCCAATTAACGGCTCCTGTAAAATGGACGCAATCCGTACAACAGATGATTGCCGATGGTGCTACTTCGTTTACGGAAGTCGGACCCGGCAAAGTACTGGTTGGATTAGTGAACAAAATCAGCAGAGAAGCGGCAACGATTTCAGCATAATAAAAGTCGGACTTCCTTAAATTAATAGGAGTTTATTGCTTTTTTTATTAAAAATTTTTGGTCCGTTTTGTTTTTAATTAAAATTTTATTTTAACTTTATCAATAAGTATAAATAATTATTAATTCTTAAACTTAAAAAAATGAAAAAAACACTTTTAGCTTTAGCGTTCGTTGGAGCATTGATGGTTTCTTGTAAAGAAAAAACAGAAGAAAAAATTGACGAAGCTGCTGATGCTGCTGCAACAGAAATGAACGAAACAGTAGATTCTGCATCTCAGGCTATGGAGGCTACGGCTGACACTGCAACTGCAAAAGTTGAAGCTGCTGCTGAAGAAGCAAAAGAAGAAATTAAAAAGTAATTTTTAAAGCCGGTTTCACGATCGGCTTTTTTTATGCATTTGAACGATCTCAACTTCAATAAAAAACTCCCAAGTCTTTACGATTGGGAGTTTTTGTTTTTTCAAGCTTATGTTATTTTCTGATTTTCTGTTCCCACTTCCAGGCACTTGCCAGGGCTTCTTCCAGGGTGAATTGGGCTTTCCAGCCTAAAATTATATTTGCCTTATCGGTATTTGCATAGGCGGAAACGATATCGCCTTCTCTTCTGCCAACAATTTTATAGGGCAATTTCGTGTTGCTTACTCTTTCAAAAGCAGCAATAACTTCCAGAACAGAACTACCGGTTCCAGTCCCTACGTTGAAAACCTCTACCTTATCGGTATTTTCCCTTCTGATCAAACGCTGTAGTGCAGTCACATGAGCTTTCGCCAAATCCACTACATGGATATAATCACGGATACAGGTTCCATCCGGCGTAGGATAATCATTGCCATAAACTGACAATTCCTGACGCATCCCGATAGCCGTTTGTGTAATAAAAGGCACTAAATTTTGAGGAACACCAATAGGCAATTCGCCAATTTCCGCTGAAGGATGGGCGCCTATTGGATTAAAATAGCGCAATAATACAGCATCGATATTACTTACTTTAGCCACATCACTAATAATTTCCTCTCCAATCTGTTTGGTATTTCCATAGGGTGACATCGATTGTTGCACGGGGGCATTTTCTGTAATCGGCATGGTTTCGGCCTGACCGTAAACCGTACACGACGAACTGAAAATAAATTGCGCTTCCGGTTTTTGCTGCAATTCCTGCAGAAGATACACCAGGGAATGGATATTATTTTCATAATACAGCAACGGATTTTCCACGCTCTCGCCTACCGCTTTTGAAGCTGCAAAATGAATCACTCCCGAAATATCCCGATGCTTTTTAAAAAATTCCTGCACAGCAGTTTTATCCCGCAAATCTATATTCTCGAACTGAGGACGCATTCCTGAAATGCGCTCAATGCCATCTAAAACCTCCAAAGAAGAATTGGAAAGATTGTCGACTATGATCACTTCAAATCCTTCGCTTCGCAATTCCACAACGGTATGCGAGCCAATAAATCCTAAACCGCCGGTTACAAGAATCTTCATCCTTAACTATCGATTAAAAAATTCCAGAACTGAATCGGTGATGTATTTAATTTGCTCTTCGTCAAGCTCAGTATGCATCGCTAACGAAATCACTTCGTTAACCAGTTGGTTTGTTACCGGAAAATCCTCTTCTCTGTAACGTGAATCCACATAAGCTTTCTGACTGTGCAACGGAATCGGGTAATAAATCGCGCACGGAACGCCTTTACTTTGCAGATGTTCCATTAAGGCATTTCTGTCAGCGTCCACAATTCTTAAAGTATATTGATGAAAAACGTGATCGTCGCCATTCAAATCAAATGAAGGGACAACAATATTTTTATGATTGGCAAAAGCCGCATTGTATTTCGCAGCAGCTGCTCTCCTTGCTTTATTATAAGTGTCCAATAACGGCAACTTCGCATTCAAAACCGCAGCCTGAACACTGTCCAAACGGGAATTCACGCCTACTACATCGTGATGGTAACGCACGTACATTCCGTGATTTACGATTCCGCGAAGGGTGTGCGCCAAAGTATCATCATTGGTGAAAATTGCACCGCCATCACCATAACAACCTAGATTTTTAGAAGGAAAGAACGATGTTGAAGCAACATGACCAATGGTTCCGACTTTCTTTTTCGTTCCGTCTCCTGAAGTGAAATTCGCTCCAATTGCCTGGGCATTATCTTCGATTACATATAAATCATGTTCCAGCGCCAATTTCATAATGGCATCCATATTGGCCGCCTTTCCGAATAAATGCACCGGAACAATCGCTTTAGTTCTTGGCGTGATCGCTTTTTTAATCGCTTCAATTGAAATATTGAAAGTATCCATTTCCACATCCACCAAAACCGGTGTTAATTGCAATAACGCAATAACTTCAACGGTAGCTGCGAAAGTAAAATCGGCAGTAATTACCTCATCGCCGGGTTTCAATCCTAATCCCATCATGGCAATTTGCAGGGCATCGGTTCCGTTCGCGCACGGGATCACGTGTTTTACGTCAAGGTAATCTTCCAGTGATTTCTGGAATTGTTGTACTTGAGGGCCGTTAATATAAGTTGTGGTATCCAGAACTTCCTGAATGGAAGCGTTGACAGTATCTTTTATTTTTTCGTATTGACTTTTCAGGTCAACCATCTGTAATTTTCTCATTTGAAAAAGGTATTTAAAACAAGCAAAAATACGAATTAAAGTAGAATGATTTAAGGATAATAAAAAGAAACCGTATTTTAGCGCAACAAAAGAAAAGTTATGTTTTTCCTCTATAATTTACTGGTGCACATTGCCGGATTTCTACTGAAAATTGTGGCCATGTTCAGTCCTAAAATCAAATTATTCGTTGAAGGACGAAAAACCGTTTTCAGTACATTGGCGTCTAAAATAAGCGCTTCCGATAAAACAATTTGGTTTCATGCCGCTTCACTTGGGGAATATGAACAAGGACTTCCGGTTATTGAAAAAATCAAGGAAAAATATCCTTCGCATAAAATTATCGTGACCTTCTTCTCGCCTTCCGGATATGAAGTCCGAAAAAATAATCAGGTTGCTGATGCCACAGTGTACCTTCCTTTAGATACGAAAGAAAACGCACAGCAATTTTTGAGGTTAGCCCATCCCGAAATGGCGGTTTTCATCAAATACGAATACTGGCCGAATTACCTGAACGAACTTAAGAAACAGAACATTAAAACATATCTTATTTCGGGGATTTTCAGGGAGAAGCAATCCTTCTTTAAATGGTACGGCGGTTTTTATCGCAATGCACTAAAGAGCTTCAACTACTTTTTTGTTCAGAACGAAAGCTCAAAAAAACTATTACAGGGCATCGGTTTCAACAATGTAAAAGTTTCCGGCGATACGCGTTTTGACCGTGTTGTTTCCATTTTGGAACGAGACAATTCCCTTGATTTTATCGATAAATTCAAGAACAATACACCAACGATTGTCATCGGAAGTTCCTGGCCGAAAGACGAAGCTTTGCTTGCGAATTATATCAATCAGTCGGATGCCAATGTAAAATTCATTATTGCACCACATAATATCAAACCCGATCAGCTCCAGCAATTGAAAAATTCCCTTTCGAAGAAAATGGTTTTATTTTCAGAAAAAGAAACTCAGAACTTATCCGAATATCAGGTTTTCATCATCGACACTATAGGGATTCTGACCAAAATATACAGTTATGCCGATATTGCCTATGTGGGCGGTGGGTTTGGAAATCCGGGCGTTCATAATATCCTGGAACCGGCGACTTTCGGACTTCCGATCGTCATTGGACCGAACTATTCCCATTTTGCAGAAGCAACCGCTTTAGTCAATCTGGAAGGCTGCATTTCAATTTCTTCTCAGGAGGAGCTTACGCAGGCTTTTGATTTACTGGTACAAAATGAAGACGAGCGTTATGAGAAAGGTCATATCTGCAGCACTTTTGTACAAATGAACAAAGGCGCGACGAACATCATTTTAAATCAGATCGGATGATAGCGATATTTAAAGGGCTTTCAGCGGCTGACATCGAAGTAATTACTGCTATGATGCAGGATTTTTATGCCATTGACCAGTATCCTTTCGACACAATAAAGACAAAAAGATTGTTCCATCAGTTTCTTTCGGAGGAGCATTTAGGAAAAGCGTGGTTGATTTATAGTGAGAATGAAATTGTCGGATATGTGATCTTAACCTTTGTTTTTAGCTTTGAATATGGCGGAAGGATTGCCTTTCTGGATGAACTCTATCTTATCGAAAAAGCCCGTGGCAAAGGAATCGGAAAAGAGACGCTTCGCTTTATTCAGGCAGAAGCTCTTACATTAAAATTAAAAATCGTCTACCTTGAAGTAGAAGGACATAATGAAAATGCGCAAAAATTGTATCTTGCTCACGATTTTGGCGTACAACATCGCAAATTGATGAAATACATCGTAAAATAAAAACACTAATACCCAAACCAATGAAATTTTTAAAACTACTTATTATTTTATTCGTTTTACCCACATTCGCGCAACAAGGCGGTATGTGGATTCCTTCCCTTTTAAAAGGAATGAATGAAACTGAAATGAAAAATCTGGGAATGAAAATCTCGGCAGATGATATTTATTCTGCGAACCATTCCAGCCTGAAAGATGCCGTTCCGCATTTCAACGGCGGTTGTACTTCGGAAGTAATTTCACCACAAGGATTAATATTAACGAATCATCACTGTGGTTATGGTGAAATCCAAGCCCATTCTACTGTAGATCACGACTATTTAACCAATGGTTTTTGGGCGTACAAAATGGAGGATGAATTACCAAACAAAGATTTGGAAGTAACGTTCATCGTAAAAATTGAAGACGTTACCAATAAAGTACTGGAAGGTGTGATGAATTTACCTTCAGAAGCAGAAAAGCAAAAGAAAATCCAGGAAAATATTGCCTTTTTGAGCAAAACACTTCCAAAAGAATCCTGGCAGGAAAACAGAATCCGAACCTTCTACGATGGAAACCAATACATTCTTTTCGTTGTAGAAAGCTACACGGATGTTCGTTTAGTAGGCGCACCGCCTTCCTCTATCGGGAAATTCGGATCCGATACCGACAACTGGGTTTGGCCGCGTCATACAGGAGATTTCTCTTTATTCCGGATTTATGCCGATAAAAATAATCGTCCGGCAGCCTATTCCAAAGACAACGTCCCATACAAACCAAAGCACTTCTTCCCCGTTTCGATCAAAGGCATTCAGGAAAATGATTTCACTATGGTTTTCGGTTATCCGGGAAGAACGCAGGAATACTTGCCTTCTTATGCCGTAGCGCAAATTGTAAACAATCTAAACCCCGCTAAAATTGAAGTCCGCGATCGTGCTTTGAAAGTTCAGGACGGGTTTATGCGTAAAGACAATGCCATCAAAATCCAATATGCTTCCAAATATGCCTCGGTAGCGAATTACTGGAAAAAATGGATAGGCGAATCAAAAGGGCTTAAGAAAACAAATGCAGTTGCCATTAAGCAAAAGTTTGAAAAAGATTTCATGGACAAAGTTGCCAAAGCCGGAAAACAGGCTGAGTATGGTAATGTATTGGCAGAGTTCAAAACCAATTATGAAGCCATTGCTCCTTACGCTTTAGCAAGAGATTATTTCACGGAAGTTGTTTTAAGAAATACCGAATTACTGACTGTGGGGTACCGCTTATATCAATTAGAACAAGTTTACAATTCTAAAGGAGAGCAATCTTTCACTGACAGAAAAAATAACACCATTAATGGACTGGAAGAACTCTATAAAGATTTTAATGCAGAGGTAGATGAAAAGGTGTTTGAACAGCTAATTGCATTATACGCAACAAAATCACCAAACCAGTTTTTACCGGCTTCTCTGAACAATCTGGACGTCAAAAAACTTACTGCAGAAGTTTATGGGCAATCGAAGTTGACCTCTTATGCCGGCGTGAAGGAATTACTGGCAGGCGACACCAAATCGGTTCTCGAAAAACTAAATAACGACAAAGGCTATCAGCTGGTTAAGACTATTTCGGATGCGTATTTGAAAAACGTATCTCCAAAATACGACGAGCTGAACTTAAAAAACATTGCTTTACAACGTACTTATATGAAAGGTATTTTGGAACTGAGTCCGAAATCAGCACGCATTTTCCCCGACGCCAACAGTACATTACGTGTCACTTACGGAAAAGTAAAAGGCTACACGCCAACCGATGCGGTTTCTTACGAGCCAATGACCTACCTTGACGGAGTAATGGAAAAATACATTCCGGGCGACTACGAGTTTGATGTTCCGCAAAAACTAATCGAACTTTATAATGCGAAGGATTACGGACAGTATGCCGACAAAAACGGAAAAATGCCGGTAGCTTTTATTGCTACAAACCATACAACCGGTGGTAACTCAGGAAGTCCGGCGCTTGACGCCAACGGCAACCTGATCGGATTGAATTTTGACCGCGTTTGGGAAGGTACTATGAGCGATATCCATTACGACCCTTCAATCTGTAGGAATATTATGGTAGATATGCGCTATGTGTTATTTATAATTGACAAATATGCCGGTGCAAAAAATTTAATTGAAGAGATGAAATTGGTAAAACCCGTTAAAAAGAAAAAGAAATAAAGACGACTCTGTGAATCAATTAGATATAAAAAATAAAGAAATTTTTACCTTACAATTTTTTTTTGTTTCTTTTGAAATCTAAGTCGTTCAGCAGGTGCATTTTGGGCGAATATATTTTTTTTGAAAAAAAGAAAAAAATTATTTTATCGTACCAAAAAATTTATATCTTTGCTCCGAATTAATAATTAACCTTTATAATTTAGTAAGATGAAAAAAGTTGTTTTAAGCTTAGCTTTAGTAGCTATGATGAGTGTTTCTTTCGTATCATGTAAAGAAACTGCAAAAGAAGAAACTGCAGTAACTGAAGAAGTTGCTCCTGTAACTGAAGAAGCTGTTGAAGCTACTACTGAAGTAGTTGATTCTGCTGCTGCTACTACTGAAGCTCCTGCTACTACTACTGAAGCTGCTCCAGCTACTGAAGAAGTTAAAAAGTAATTAAACATTACTGCAAAAAATAGTCCCGATTTAATCGGGACTTTTTTTATGCCTATACTTTAAGAGAATAAAAAAAGAGACTTAGCAGTCTCTTGTAAATTCTTTTTGTGGTTTCTTAATTTCACAACGGCCCGGGCCACAACCTAGTCTTCTCGGTCCGCAAGACACAATTACTGCGCCTAAAAATAAAATGCATAGTGTTTTTTTCATCTTCATCTTCATTTACATTATATAATTTCTGAAAACTGCATTGCTTTCAGTTGTTCTAAATAGTCTCTTTGGTTGGACAAACGCGGAATTTTGTGCTGTCCTCCCAATTTATCCTGGTCTTTCAGCCAGTCATAAAACAAATTTGCCCGCGCAACATTCATCACTAACGGATTTAATGTCATATTATTGTATCGCTTCGCCTCATAATCCGAATTTAAGGATTGCAACGTTTCATCCAGCAACATTCTGAAGTCTTCCATATTCTCCGGCGCGCTCCTGAATTCAATCATCCATTCGTGTGCGCCTTTTTCCTTTCCGTCCATGAAAATCGGCGCTACGGTATAATCGATGACTTCGCAATTCAGCTGTTTGCAGGTTTTCGCCAGCGCCATATCGGTATTTTCTACCATCAATTCCTCACCAAACACGTTAATATGATGCTTGGTTCTTCCCGTTACCCGGATACGGTAAGGATTCAGCGAAGTAAAACGGATCGTATCCCCTATCATATAGCGCCATAAACCGGAATTCGTGGTGATTACTAAGGCATAATTCTTATCCAATTCCACCTCCGCCAAAGAAATTACACGTTGATTTAAAGTTCCGAAAGTATCCATCGGAATAAATTCATAGAAAATCCCGTAATCCAGCATCAGCAGCAAATCACTAGAATTGTTAAGATCCTGAATAGCAAAAAATCCTTCTGATGCATTATAGATTTCATAAAATTTAAAATCCTGCTTTGGCAAAATCTTCTTGTATTGCTCGCGGTATGGTTCAAAACTTACCCCACCGTGAAAATACACTTCGAGATTCGGCCAGATTTCTAACAGGCTTTCCTTTCCGGTTTGCTCCAGCATCTGGTTAAGCAAAACCATCATCCAGGAAGGAACTCCGGCAAAGCTTGTCACATTTTCGGTTCTTGTTTCATTGATAATCGCCGTCATTTTGGTTTCCCATTCGCTCATCAGGGATACTTTGTTGCTTGGTGTGCTGCTGAATTCGGCCCAGAACGGCATATTGTCAATTAAAATCGCCGACAAATCCCCAAAAAACGTATTATTATCTTCATACAACTGCTTGCTTCCGCCCAAACGAAGGCTCTTACCAGTAAACAATTGCGATTCTTCGTTATTATTCAGATAGAGGCACAACAAATCCTTACTTGCCTTATAATGGCAGTCTTCCAGCGCTTCGTTGCTTACCGGAATGAATTTGCTTTTTGCATTTGTTGTTCCGCTTGATTTTGCAAACCATTTTATCGGGGTATTCCAGAATACGTTCTGCTCTCCTTTTCGCGTCAGTTCTATTAACGGCTCCAGTTCTTCATAGGTGGAGACAGGAACTCTTTCGGTGAATGTCTTATAATTCCTTATGGAGGAGAATTCATATTTCTTACCGATGACAGTACCTTCGGCAGTTCGAATCAGATTGAAAAGCAATTCTTCCTGAACTTCATTCGGATATTTTAAAAACAATTCCATCTGGTGAATCCGTTTTTTAAGAATCCAGGCAGCAATTGAATTTATAATGGTTAACGACATCTTTTCTAAGTATGAATTATGAATTGTAAAATACTAATTATAATTTTACGTCTTAACCAAAAATACTATTTTTTTTGGTCAAATAAACCTGAAATCCGAAACAAATGACATACGAAGGCGTACTGACGAAAATGCAAACCGAATTTGGAACCCCAATCCAGTATTATCTTGTTTTTGAAAACAGCTTTTTGAATATTAACCAGCTGTTAGGCAAAGAATTGGAAATTACTTTTCTGGGCTACCAATGTTTAAATTGCGGAAAAAAGAAGAAAATTTTCCGTCAGGGATTTTGTTATGACTGTTTCATGTCGAGTGCCGCTGCCGGTGATTGGATCATGAGACCGGAATTGAGCACTGCCCATCTAGACATTGAAGATCGCGATCTGGAATATGAAAAAAGAGTGCAATTACAGCCGCATATTGTTTATTTGGCTTTATCGAGTGAGATTAAAGTCGGCGTAACCAGAAAAACCCAGGTTCCTACCCGATGGATTGATCAGGGTGCGGTTCATGCCGTGGCCATTGTGGAAGTTCCGAACCGTTATCTGGCAGGAATTACCGAGGTGGCCTTAAAAAATCATTTTGCCGACAAGACCAATTGGCAGAAGATGCTGAAAAACGAAATTCCTGAAGTCGATTTAGTTTTCACCAGAAACAACCTGGCCAATCTCATTCCTGAGGAAGTACTGCCTTATTTCGCTGAAGTTCCTGAACAATTATATGAGCTTAGCTATCCCGTTATGACTTACCCGAAGAAAGTGAGCAGCTTAAATCTTGATAAAACGCCTTATTTTAAAGGCAAGCTCGCAGGCGTGAAAGGACAATACCTCATCTTTGAAGACGGTACTGTTTTTAATGTGCGTACTTATGAAGGGTATGTAGTAAAAATAGGCTTATTATAAAAAAAGCCCCTGAATCGGGGCTTTTTTTATGGCGTTTGTGTTGGCTGCTTAGGCTCTTCTTTTTTCTTCTTGCCGAATAAATCTTTGATGGCTTGGGAAGCCGCATTTTTCACGTCTTCTTTCACTTTTGGCTGTACTACTTTTGTGGAGTCTTTTGGCGTTGTGCCAGTCGTATTACCTCCTTTAGGCCCTCCAAATAGCGTGCCCAATGCCGAAGCTCCCTGGTTCATCAATTTATCTTTTTGATATTTTATCAGCTGTGTAGTGACATTAGACACCGCTTGTTTTAAATCGATGGCTACTTTTGGGTTTTTGAAATTCCCGGTTACGATTCCATTTACAGGAACATTATCCAGTTTGGCAGCTTCTGCGGGAGTCAGCTTCGCAATAAGTTTCCCGACTTCAGGTCCGAGATATTTTGCCGGAACATCAAACTTCAGGTTATAGCTCATGGACTGATCAAAACCATGCGATCCTCCGATTGTCATTTTGATATCCTGATATTGCAGATTCATCGGTTTCAGATTCACCATTCCGTTCTTGAACGTCAGGGATGCTCTAAGGTCATTCAGGTTCAATTTATTGATATCAATGAATTTCACATTGGAACCTAAAGCGGTCAGTAATTTCGAATTATTGGCATTTACCGTTGTAGAAAGCAACTGCCCCACTAAATCACCCGTAAGCGATTTCAGATCCGGTGTCATTTCGACGGCATCCAGGTTTCCTGCGAGATTGATTGTCGAGTTTATTCTGCCGTTTACGACACCTGCAATCGGCGCCAGTGATTTTAACATATCCAGCTGGGTAAACGATTTGGCAATATCCACTTTACTCATGCCAAGGTTCATCCTGAAGACCGGGGTTTTTCCTTTTGTAGAAACCACTCCATCTACTGCAACCACTCCGTCAAAAATGGAGCTCCTTACATTTTTAAGCGTCGCCGCCTCGTCGCGGATGATGATTTGACCGGAAACATCTTTCAATGTTAGATTATCATAAACCACTGTATTTGCTTTCGCAGTAATGGCGCAATCCAAAAACGCAGGAATTTTTACAGCCTCCGCTTTTTTAGTTGTTTTGGTAGTCGCAGGTGTGGAAGGTGACATAAAATCATCCACCAGCAACTGATTGGAATTCATATTAAAATTCCCTTTCAGGATTTGGTCTTTAAATACGAATCCGTAGAAATTATCAAGGGTTCCCGTTACATGAAGATCCGATTTTCCAGTTTTTAGATCCAATTGGTTCAGACGGATCTGATTCATATTGAAGGCGACAACAGCTTTAGAAATCTGAACCGGTTTTGCCATTTCAGGTCCGGTATAATTGAAGCCGGTCAGGGAAATATTTCCGGCATTCTGCATGTTTTGGTACTGACTCGTTTCTACCGATTTCATATCAAATTTGGTCACGACATCGGCTACTAAAATTCCGGAAAGCGGCTTGTCCATTTTCACAGGATAAGCTTTGGTTACATTCGCAAGATTGATAACGCCTTTTAACTCGGCATTTACTAATGCATTTTCAGCTATATTCCTGATGTTTGCTTTGGCATTGAAAACATCCTGATCAATCCGGAAAGACAATTTATCCAGATTCACATAAGTATCATTCATCAAACCGGTTTCGTTGATAATTTTAGTATCTATAACAATATTCTGAACCGATTTTGGCAGATCCGGATACTGGAACGAGGCATTATTGGAAGCAATTGCTATATTGAATTTCGGGATTGTGGTATCCGTCAGCTCGCCTTTCACTACTCCATCCACTTTGAATTCTCCGGTTGTTTTTACCGCATTCAGGTTTCCGGCATACGCAGCAGGCACTAAGCCGAGGAAGTTTTTAAATGAGGATGTTGGCGTCTTGAATTTCAGATCATAAATCTGTCCTTTTTCCACCATTTGAATAAACCCGTCAAATTCCAAAGGCAGTTGATTGATTAAGGCTTTGTTCTCCTTAAATCCATATTTCTGGTTTTTAAGATCGATTGCTAAAACGGCATCAAGATCCAGCATTACATCTTTCATGTAATTCATCTTGTCCATATCCAACGACAATTTTGCCGTCGATTTAGTTTTCAGGTCCAGTTTTTCAGCAGCGAAATTCCCCGTACCTTCATGGTTCAGGCTATCGATAACCATTTTGATTTTTGATTTTTCGTCGATATAGCGGAAAAGTAGATTCTCCACGGTATACTTCTGAATATTCATGGCGAACGGTTCACTTTCAGAAGGATCGTCCGGCTTATCGTCTTTTAAGGCAATATCGAAATTTCCTATGCCGTCTTTATTGAAAATAATATTTACTACACCATCTCTCGAAGAGAAACCTTCAATATTCATGGCTTCGCCTTCGCCTTTGAAAAGTTCTTTCACCGACATTTTCAGGTTTACCTCACCGGAATAAAAAAGTGTATCGCCTTCAAACGGCGCTTTATTGATGATGCTCAATTTGTCAATGGTAACGCTTGCATTCGGAAAATTTCGAAAGAGGCTTATGCCTACATCCTCAAAAGCAACTTTAGCGTCGACTTTTTCATTAATGGATTTTGCTACCAGCTCTTTAAGCTTGTCTTTAAACAAAAAGGGAACTGCGGCTAACACTATGATGATAACCAACAAAGAAATTCCTGTAATTTTTAAAACTTTCTTTAACATATTGGGAAATATTTATCCTACGAAATTACTACAAAAAACAAACCAACTCACTTAATGAAAACATAAATAAGTTGGTTTAATTGTAAATATAATATGATTTATCGAATGTTCAGCTCATAAGGCATAATTACCTGGTTCCCTCTGCGCTGATTTACTCTTCTGATTTGTTCCAAAACTTTGTAGTTTTCTGCACCAAGCTCTTCTTTTATAAGGCTTTCCTTCGATTGGAACATCGAAACTCCAATAAAATTGTGAAGCAGATCCGCAAATGTTTTTTCGTATTCCGGATAGTCTTCCGTTCTGTAGTCTTCAATTTTTGCTAAAGAAGCCGCATGCTTAATTGCCTTATCCAGCCCTCCCAGTTTATCAACTAACCCAAGCTTCAAAGCATCGGTTCCTGTCCAAACGCGTCCCTGTGCAATGGCATCCACCTGAGCAGTTGTCATTTTTCGGCCGGCAGCCACACGTTTCAGGAAAACAGTGTAGATATTTTCAACACTTTCCGTCACATATTTCTTGAAATCGTCATTCAAAGGTTCGAAAACACTATACCCCGAAGCATTTTGATGGGTTTTCACCTGTTCCGCATTGATTCCGATTTTTGTAGCCAAAGGCGTGAAATTCGGCAGTGTTCCGAAAACGCCAATCGACCCCGTAATCGTATTCGGTTCTGCAAAGATAGTGTTTGCATTACACGAGATATAATAACCTCCTGAAGCCGCCAAATTGCCCATGGAAACCACAACCGGTTTTTTCTTTTTAGTCAGTTCGATTTCCCTCCAGATCAGTTCTGAAGTCAAAGCGCTTCCTCCCGGAGAATCTACACGCAAAACCACTGCTTTAACATCATCGTCATTGCGGGCTTCTTCCAAAGCGCGACGCATGGAGCCTTCCCCTACATAACTTACGTCTCCTTCTCCGGAACCGATTTCACCCTGTGCATAGACCACAGCAATTTTATCTTTTTTGGAATAATCCTTAACCGATGTCGCCACATTCTTGGCATAATCCAGAATATCTATTTTGTTATACTCTTCTTTCTTATCCACTTTCAATGCCTTGCGGATACCGTTGTGGTATTCGTCCTCGTAAGCTATCTTATCGATTAAATGTCTAGCTTTCGCCAATTCCGGAGTTCTTGCACCAAGAGAATTTGCAATGGCATTCAGGCTATCCACAGAAATATTTCTGCTTTTTGCGATATCAGAAACCACTGAACTCCAAATTGAATTCAGTAAAACAGTCATTTGCTCGCGGTTGGCCGGACTCATTTCGTTTTCTAAAAACGGTTCCACCGCACTTTTATATTTTCCATGACGGATTACTTCCATCTTCACGCCCGTCTTATCCTGAAAATCCTTGAAGAAAAGAATTTCAGCGGAAAGCCCTTTGAAATCAAGTTCTCCAACAGGATTCAGATAAACGGTATCAGCTACAGAATTTAAGTAGTAATCTTTTTGCGTAAGCACATTGGAATAGGCCACAACAAATTTTCCGGACTTTTTAAAATCTTTCAGTTTTCTTCGGATTTCCTTGCTTTGCGCCAAACCAAGCATCGACTCGTTATTCAGAATCGAGATTCCTTTGATTTTATCATCGGTTTTGGCAGCTTCGATAGCATTCAACACATCAACCACACCATCGTGTTTTGTTTCAAAATAATCAAAATCGGTAAATTTGAACTGACCGCCGTAATCGCACCGTACTCCCTCCAAATCCAGTTCAATCACTGAATTATCCTTCACGCGTACTTTATCTCCATCACCTCCAAACAGGGCGCCTACAATGATAATCCCAAAGAAAAGCATTATAAAAAAAACACCCAATCCTACTACTGTTGCCAGTACATTTCCTAAAAATTTCATTCTGTTTAATTTTTTATTATAGGTAGCCAAAACGCTAAGTTTGTTACAGTTGAAAGCAAAAAAATAAGTTATCAACAGTTGGCACAAATATACTTCAATTCTGAAATTCTTTTAGTTATTTTGCCATATGCAGAGTCAAAATCAGGTTGTCTTATCGCTGGGAAGTAATCAGGGAGAACGTTTGGAAAACATCCGGGCCGCTATCGATCTGATACATAAAAACATAGGAACGGTGATTCGTGCCTCAAAACTTTATGAGACGCCATCCTGGGGATTTGAGAGCGCCGCCTTTTACAATTGCGCTATATTGCTGCATACTTCATTTTCTGCCGAAAAAATACTTGAAAAAATCCTCCTGACCGAAAAGCAACTTGGCCGGATTCGGGGAGAGCAGGAAGGTTATCAGGCAAGGACCATTGACATTGACATCATCGCTTTCAACGAAGATATTATTGAACAACAGCATTTGCATATTCCGCATCCGCACATGCAACAGCGCCGGTTTGTTTTACTGCCGATGCTGGATCTGAAAACCGACTGGATGCATCCAATACTGAATAAATCCATTACTGAACTGCTAAAGGAAACGGAAGACAAAAGCGATTGTATAGTGGTTGGGGATTTAGACGCGCCTTTAGCTAAATTCACTTTGCAAAACCATAATTATATTGCCATTGAAGGAAATATCGGCGCCGGAAAGACTACTTTATCTGCTAAGATTTCCGAAGATTTTAATGCTAAATTAGTTTTGGAACGTTTTGCTGACAATCCTTTCCTTCCGAAATTCTATAAGGACCAAAGCCGTTATGCGTTTCCGTTGGAGATGTCGTTTTTGGCGGATCGCTACCAGCAACTGTCGGATGATCTTGCGCAATTCGACCTGTTCAAGGATTTTATCGTAGCCGATTACCACATTTTTAAGTCCCTTATTTTTGCGAAAGTCACTTTAGCAGAAGATGAATTCCGTCTTTACAAAACTATGTTCGACATTATTCATAAGGAAATGCCCAAACCGGATTTGTATGTGTATTTATACCAGAATACGGATCGCCTTCTGACCAATATCAGGCAACGCGGTCGTTCCTACGAACAGGAAATCCCGGCAGAATATCTTGAGAAAATCAACCAGGGCTACCTTGATTACATCAAGACTCAGACCGATTTAAATGTTGTAATTGTAGATGTTTCCGATATGGATTTTGTGAACAATCAGGAAGATTATTTAAAAATACTGGAACAACTTCCGTCGAAGTAATTTATCCTTCTTAGTTATTCATTTTCTGAAATAAATCCCAGACTACAATTCCGGCACTTACCGAAACATTTAGTGAATGCTTGGTACCCAATTGCGGAATTTCGATTACCCCATCCGCCAGATGAATAGCTTCCTGCGCTACACCTTTCACTTCATTCCCGAAGATTAAAGCATATTTTTCATTTTCATTAACCTCAAAATTATTAAGCATCAGTGAATTTTCCACCTGTTCGATGGCATACACTTTCACTTTCTCTTTTTTCAGATTTTCAATCACTTCCAAGACGTCTTTTGCATATTCCCAGGTTACGGTATCCGTAGCACCTAAGGCTGTTTTATGAATTTCCTTGTTAGGTGGCGTTGCAGTAATTCCGCATAAATAGATTTTCTCCACAAGAAATGCATCCGCTGTTCTGAATACGGAGCCAATATTATGAAGACTTCGAATGTCATCTAATATAATAATCAGCGGCGTTTTATCAGCCTGTTTAAATTCATCAATATTTTTTCGTTCCAGTTCGCTTGTGGTCAGTTTTCTCATGATAGTGCATTAAAAAAGCCTCCAAAATTACACATTTTGAAGGCTTCTGTATTTATTATTTGCTAAAAATTAGCTTTTCACTTCCTGAATTTTTGCAGGCTCCGCTTTAGCAGGAGCAGCTTTCACCTCTCCTTTAATTGTTAAGGTTTTTGGCACTTCAGTAGCATTTGATGTTACTGTAACCATCTTAGTAAAACCTCCAACACGGTTGGTGTCATATTTCACTTTGATAACCGCTGACGCCCCTGGTGCAATTGGCTCTTTCGGAGCATCCGGAACCGTACACCCGCAAGATCCTGTAGCGCTCATTATGATTAATGGCTTATTCCCATTATTCGTGAATTTAAATTCTCTTTGTCCGTTAGCATTCTGCTCGATAGTACCATAATCGATGGTTTCACTTTCGAAAACCATTCCGGGACCTTCTACCATTGGCATCGCCGCTTTTTTAGATTTTTTTGCAGCTTTCTTCGTTTTCTTAACTTCCGTTTTTACTTTCGTATTAGAAGCTATCTCCTGTGCATTAGACGCTGTGATTCCAAAAAGGAAAAACGCACTCATTAGTAGTATTCTTTTCATAAACCAATTGTTTTTAAACGTTTAGGAAGCAAATCTATTAAAAAAAAGTTTTTAAAATGTTAATGGACGAAATTTTAATTAATTTTTAAGAGCGGATAGCATCAAAGGGCCTCTTCGTGTATATTTGCAAATAAACTATTCCAGCATGTCAACAAAAGAAAAAGCGCCGAAGGAAACCCCGTTAATGAAGCAGTACAACGAGATAAAAAACAAATATCCCGATGCCTGCTTATTGTTTCGTGTAGGCGATTTTTATGAAACTTTTGGCAGCGACGCCGTTCGTGCGGCCGGAATTTTAGGGATTACGTTAACTAAACGTGGTGCCGGATCGGATTCTGAGACTGCTTTGGCCGGATTCCCTCATCATTCCCTGAATACTTATTTGCCAAAACTGGTAAAAGCCGGACTTCGTGTTGCGATATGCGATCAGCTGGAAGACCCAAAAATGACCAAAACCATTGTTAAGCGTGGTGTAACAGAATTGGTAACTCCAGGTGTAGCTTTAAATGACGAAGTATTACATTCCAAAACGAATAATTTTTTGGCCTCGATTCATTTTGGGAAGAAAACGATTGGCGTGGCGTTTTTGGATGTTTCCACGGGTGAATTCTTAACAGCTCAGGGCAATGAGGAATACATTGACAAATTATTGCAGAACTTCAATCCGAGTGAGGTTTTGGTTCAGAAACATTATAAGAACCAATTCAAAAGCAGCTTTGGAGAAGATTTCCATTCCTTTTTTCTGGAAGACTGGATTTACAAGGAAGATTATGCTGTCGAGAAACTAACCAATCATTTCCAGACGAATTCACTTAAAGGATTCGGCATTGAAGAACTTCAGGAAGGAATCATTGCTTCGGGAGCGATTTTATACTATTTATCGGAAACTCAGCACAACAAAATACAGCACATTACGAACATCCACCGAATTGCAGAAGACGCTTATGTCTGGATGGATAAATTTACGATACGAAATCTGGAGCTGTACCACAGTTACAATCCAAACGCAGTTACTTTATTGGAAGTAATTGACCGGACACTTTCCCCAATGGGCGGACGTTTGCTGAAACGCTGGCTTGCACTTCCCCTAAAAGAAGCAAAGAAAATCGAAGGCCGTCATGAAGTAGTCGACTATTTGAAAGCGAACAACGAAGTAATGCAGAACATGCAAAACCAGATCAAGCAGATTTCCGATCTGGAGCGTTTGATTTCGAAGATTGCCACCGGGAAAGTGAGTCCGCGTGAAGTCGTTTATTTATGTAATTCTCTGGATGCCATCATCCCGATGAAAACGCAAGCTTTGGAAAGTTCGAATGAAGCATTGAAAACGATTGGTGATAGCCTGCATTCCTGCGATTTATTGCGTGAGAAAATAAAAGCTACTCTAAATCCCGACGCTCCTGTATCCATCAATAAAGGAAATGCGATTGCTAAAGGGATTCATCCGGAGTTGGACGAATTACGTGCCATTGCTTTTTCGGGAAAAGAATATCTGGAAGCTTTGGAAGCCCGCGAAAGTGCCAATACAGGAATTCCTTCATTAAAAGTATCATTCAATAATGTTTTCGGGTATTATATTGAAATCCGAAATACCCATAAAGACAAAGTGCCTTCGGAATGGATCCGGAAGCAAACATTAGTCAATGCCGAGCGTTACATCACCGAGGAATTAAAAGAATACGAAACCAAGATTTTAGGTGCTGAAGAGAAAATCTATAAGCTGGAGCAGGAATTGTTCGAGCAATTGGTACTTTGGATATCCACTTATATCAAACCCGTGCAGCTCAACGCGAATCTGGTAGCACAACTGGACTGCTTATGCTCGTTTACCCAATTGGCAATTGAAAACAATTATATCCGTCCGGAAATTGATGAGAGCTTCGATCTGGAGATTAAAAATGGGCGTCATCCCGTAATTGAAAAGCAATTGCCTGTTGGCATTCCATATATCGCGAATGATGTTTTCCTGGACAGCGACACCCAGCAGATCATCATGATTACGGGACCTAACATGTCGGGTAAGTCGGCTATTTTGCGTCAGACTGCTTTAATTGTATTATTGGCGCAGATGGGAAGTTTTGTTCCGGCGGAGAGCGTGCGAATGGGCATTGTAGATAAAATCTTCACCCGTGTGGGCGCGAGCGACAACATATCCATGGGAGAATCCACTTTTATGGTCGAAATGAATGAGACGGCTTCGATTTTGAATAATATCTCTAACCGAAGTTTGGTTTTATTGGACGAAATCGGCCGCGGAACTTCTACCTACGACGGAATTTCCATTGCCTGGGCCATTGCGGAATACCTACACGAACATCCGAACAAACCTAAAACATTATTTGCCACACATTATCATGAATTGAACGAAATGGAAGTGACTTTCGAGCGCATCCAGAATTTTAATGTATCGGTAAAGGAATTGAAAGACACTGTGCTTTTCATCCGAAAACTGGTAAAAGGCGGGAGTGCACACAGTTTTGGTATCCATGTGGCGAAAATGGCAGGAATGCCACAAACGGTAATTCTAAAGGCGCAAAAATTATTAAAGAAACTGGAGAAAGACCATTCGAGCGAGGCGTTGTCGGGGATTAAATCGGATAAGGAAGAATTGCAGCTTAGCATTTTTAATTTAGACGACCCGCTTCTGGAAGAAATTAAAGACGAAATCCTGAATTTGGACATCAATACCCTAACACCGGTGGAAGCCTTGATGAAGCTTAATGAAATCAAGCGGATGCTGGTAAAAAAATAAACACTTTGTAACACAAACGCTATCAAAGAATTAAAAAAAAGTTTGTTTTTTTTCAACCAAAACACTTGCAGAATTAAATTTATGTTTTACATTTGCACTCGCAATACAAAACAAGTATCGCGGTTCTTTTGACAAATTGCATAATGCGAAAATAGCTCAGCTGGTAGAGCGCAACCTTGCCAAGGTTGAGGTCGCGGGTTCGAACCCCGTTTTTCGCTCAAATTCCAAATAATGCTCGAGTGGTGGAATTGGTAGACACGCTGGACTTAAAATCCAGTGGACATTAGTCCGTGCGGGTTCAAGTCCCGCCTTGAGTACAAAAGCTTCATGCGCCTAGGCGTATGGAGCTTTTTTCATTTCTACCCATTTCGTATTTTTTCACTTACAAATATAACATTTTAACGAATTAGTGTTGTAAATGTAACTTATCGATTTTTTGTGTCGTTTAACGATTATTTAAGGATTCTATAATATAAGGGGTAATTTTGTCTTCGATTTTATATTATTCTAAACCAATCGCTTAAAAACAAACACAAATCACAAAAAATGAGAACAAAAGTTCTACTGTTAATTTCAATCATAACACTTTCAGTATCAGCCTTTTCACAAGGAGGTCAAAACAAAAAAACGACCAACAAAGCCTTCACAACCTCAAAATTTGAGACTTCAGGACTGAATTTCATCACGCATGACGCGGGAATCAATTCGGAACTGTCTGAAGTAGGATCAACTTTTTTCATGGATAAGTACCTGATTTTATCCAACAAGAAAAGAGGTTTCGCAAAAGTTACTGTGGACGCCAACAATACGCCGAACAATAATTTATTCTGCGTAAACATCGATAAATTCGGAAACCTTTCGTACCCAATCGTTTTTTCAAAATTGCTTGATGGGGAAACCAACGAAGGCGGCGTAGCTTTTTCACCGGATCAGAAAACCATTTATCTGACAAGAGCTAAAGCCAACAATCCAAAACAATATACTATTTTCAAAGCTACTTTAGATCTTGAAATCAAAGGGTATTGGAAAGACTTACAGGAACTAACAATCAACAATGAGAACTATTCCATCGAGACCCCTTCAATTACGGCAGACGGAAAGAAAATGTATTTCGCTTCCGATATGCCGGGCGGATTTGGAGGTTACGATTTATATGTAGCCGAAATTCTTGCCGATGGGTCCGTACAAAACCCGGTAAATTTGGGTCCGACAGTGAATTCATCTAAAAACGAAAAATACCCTTACCTGGAAGGACGATATATTTATTTTTCTTCGGAAGGCCACGAAAATTATGGCGGATATGACGTCTTCAGAGCTTCAATTACTGAAAATGCTATCGTAAACCGTTCTAACATCGGAAATACACTGAACACCCAAAATGACGAAATTGCTTTTATCCTAAGCAGCCCGACAAAAGGCTATATCTCTTCAAACAAAAACGGCCAGGCAGAAGATTTCGACGTATACAAATTTGAGATGGTTCAATTGGAGCAGTCGTTAAATGCGGTTGTAGTGGAAGTGAATTCTAAAACAGCACTACCGAACACAAATGTTATCATTAAAAATGAATTTGGTGAAATCGTCAAAACAACCACTTCTGATGAAAACGGAAGAATTGCTTTAGTCGTAAAACCACTTACAGAATACACTATCTCCAGCATAAAAGAAGGATACGAGCCAAACGAACTGACTTTTAAAGCCTGGGGCGGAGGAAACACCAATTACAATAAAGAAATCGCTATGTCCCAAACAAAAGCGGAAATCATAGACAACACCATTGTAATTGAAAACATCTATTTCGACTTCAACAAAGCGACGGTTAAAAAAGAATCGGAACTTTCGTTAAATAAAATTCTTGAAGTATTGACAACCAATCCGGAGATGAAAATTGCCATCAATGCCCATACAGACGCGAAAGGATCTGCCGCATACAACATGAATCTGTCTAATAAAAGAGCGAAGGCTGCCTACGATTATTTAATCAAAAAAGGCATTCCATCGGAAAGATTGCAACACCAGGGCTTCGGTGAAACACAATTAAAATTCAATTGTGGCACGAAATGTGCAGAGAAAGAAGATCAAATGAACCGTAGAATAGAATTTATAATCAAATAAACCAATGAAGATGAAGAAAGCATTTTATGTCGCTGCCATTACCACAACCGTTTTATTGACCTCTTGCTCAAGCGGCTGGAACTGTAAAGCGCGTTATGTAAAAGTCGACACTCAGAAAAAGAAACAAAACGAGCGAGTTGCTTAAATAAAAAGTCCCGATATATTCGGGACTTTTATATTTTTGCAGGCTTTTATAAAACAACAAAAGGAATGGGGACTTTCGCGATTAGTAAAAAGGAGAACGGCTTAATCAAATTCGAGTTTAACTCACGAAAAGGCAAAACCCTTTTGACGAGCCAGAGTTATAAAACCAAAGAAGAATGCGAAAAAGACATTTTGTTCCTGAAAAATAAAATTGAAACGCTTTCATTCCTGAAATTTAAGACGCCGGCCGGAAAATTTTTCTTCAAACTGATTCATGATGGTCATATCCACGGCATCAGCAGAAAATTTACTACGGAATTGCTTATGGCTAAAGGATTGGATGAAATCCAAAACAACTTCTCCAAATCTGAAATTTTAGATTTCTCCCAGGAAATATTTTTCGATTAAGACATAAAAAAATCCCGATGCACTCGGGATTTTTTATTTTATGAAGCAGCCTGTAGGCGCTGCAATAAATTTTTACTTAAGGAATGCTCTGCGTATTCTTTATCGATAAACAGTTCTTTTTCCTCAGAACTTGGCAAATCATACATAGCATCGGTTAAGATCGCCTCGCAAAGCGAACGCAATCCACGCGCACCCAATTTGTATTCCAATGCTTTATCTACAATGAAATCCAAAGCATCATCTGAAATCGTAAACTCAACATCGTCCATGGCAAACAATTTCTTGTATTGTTTCACCAAAGCGTTTTTAGGCTCGGTCAGTATCGCACGCAATGTTTCCCTGTCTAAAGGCTCCATATGCGTTAATACCGGTAAACGTCCTATAATCTCCGGAATCAGTCCATAATCCTTGATGTCTTTCGGAATGATGTATTGCAACAGGTTGTCCTTATCGATATTGTCGGCATTTTTTGAAGTACCATATCCTACCGCCTGACGATTTAGTCGTTTAGAAATTACGCGTTCGATGCCATCAAAAGCACCTCCGGCAATAAACAGGATATTTTGGGTATTTACCTCAACAAATTTCTGATCCGGGTGTTTTCTGCCTCCTTTTGGCGGCACATTCACCACGGTTCCTTCCAGCAATTTCAATAAAGCCTGCTGAACGCCTTCTCCCGACACGTCTCGTGTGATAGAAGGGTTATCGCTCTTGCGCGCAATTTTGTCGATCTCGTCGATGAAAACGATACCTCTTTCCGCTTTAGCGACATCATAATCGGCAGCCTGAAGCAAACGGGTTAAAATGCTTTCCACATCTTCACCTACATAACCTGCCTCGGTTAAAACAGTCGCATCAACAATTGCCAACGGAACGTTCAACATTTTTGCGATGGTTTTCGCCACCAATGTTTTTCCGGTTCCGGTTTGGCCTACCATAATAATGTTGCTTTTTTCGATTTCCACATCATCATCGGTCTGCTTTTGCAACAAACGCTTATAATGATTGTAAACCGCAACCGCCATTACTTTTTTGGTCTGATCCTGTCCAATCACATATTGATCTAAAAACGCACGGATTTCCTTTGGCTTGCTCAATATCAAATCGGCAAGCAATCCTGAATTTCCGCTTTGTTTCAATTCTTCCAACACAATGCCATGTGCCTGCTCAATACACTTATCGCAGATATGCGCATTAATACCGGCAATCAGCAGATTGGTTTCTGGCTTTTTCCTTCCACAAAAAGAGCACTCTAAAACTTCTTTAGCCATAATTATAATTTTCAATCGCAAATGTCAGCAAAAATTGCCGAATTCCGATTATTTATTTCTTGTCAAAACTTCATCAATCATTCCGTATTCTTTCGCTTGCGCGGCAATCATCCAGTAATCACGCTCACTGTCTTTGGCTACTTTATCAAATGACTGTTTTGAATGGTCTGAAATAATCAGGTACAGCTCATTTTTCAATTTCAACATTTCTTTCAGATTGATTTCCATATCTGTTGCAACCCCTTGTGCTCCTCCGGACGGTTGGTGAATCATCACACGCGAATGTGGTAACGCCGAACGTTTTCCAGCTGCTCCAGCACATAATAAAACTGCTCCCATGGAAGCTGCCATACCGGTACAAATCGTAGCAACATCAGGCTTTACAAACTGCATCGTGTCATAAATCCCAAGACCTGCATATACACTTCCTCCAGGGGAGTTGATATAAATGCTGATGTCTTTTGAGGAATCGACACTTTCTAAGAACAATAACTGTGCCTGAATGATATTGGCCACATAATCGTCGATCCCTGTTCCCAAAAAGATAATTCTATCCATCATCAAACGGGAGAAAACGTCCATGGAGGCAACGTTCATTTGGCGTTCTTCAATAATGTAAGGGGTCATGCTGCCTACGATTTTATCATAGTACAAACTGTTTACCCCATGATGCTTAGTGGCATATTTTTTAAATTCTTTTCCGTAGTTCATATAGTAAATGATTTGTTGTAAGTTAAAAAAAACGCCAGACATATTATAGTCTGACGTTCAAATATACTTATTTTTTTACTAAAAATTATTCTCCGTACATTTCTTTAATAAAGTCCTGATACGAAACTTCCTTAGATTTAGCAGAAACTTTTTCTTTGAACAAGTTCACCATTTTCTCGCTCATCACTTGCTCAGAAAGACGTTTTACCTCATCCTGGTTTGACAAAACTCTTGCCACGATGTTCTCAACATCGGCATCTGTCGGGTTCATTTGACCGAATTGTGCCATTTGTCTTTTGATCAATTCTGAAGTGAATGCTTTTAATTCTTCGAAAGTAGTCTGCAAATTATTCTCTACAATCACTTTGCTTTCGATTAACTGGTAACGTAAACCGTTCTCTGATTTTGCGTATTCTTCTTCAGCCTGCTCCGGTGTTAAGGGGTTCTCGCCTACTGTTTGAATCCATTTTTTAAGGAATTCTGCCGGTAAATCGAATTTTGTGCTTTCGATTAAGAACTCAGTAACATCGTTTAAGAATTTCTGATCTGCCTGAGAAGCGAATTGCCCCTCTGCATCTTCCTTAATTTTTGATTTTAAATCTTCCACAGAAGTTACATTTCCAGGTCCGAACAATTTATCGAATAATTCCTGATTCAATTCTGCTTTTTCTGAAGTATTAATTTCTTCGATTTTGAAGTCTACATCGATATCCAATCCATGAACATCATCGTGATCTACTTTCAGGTAATCCATCAATTTGTGGTCATCATCAAAAAGACCTTTTGTGCTTAATGAAACTACATCTCCAACTTTCTTGCCGATAAATTTCTTAGCATCTGTTTTTCTTTTGAAGATATCAAGATTGATATTTACGGTGTTGTTAATTCCTTTTTCTTCGTTAGAGAATGTTCCGCTGATATCGTCACCTTCTTCAACTTTTTCTTTAGAGATTAGTTTCCCGTATTGTTTTTGGATACGCTCCACTTGTTCGTCTAACATTTTATCGTCAGCAACAATTTTGTATTTCGTGATTTTATTCTTTGCAGTCAAATCCACTTTGAATTCCGGCGCTAAACCTAATTCGAATTCAAATTTATAGTTATCCGAATCCCAGTTGAAATCTTCGGTAATCTTCGGAAGCGGGTTCCCAAGAATATCAAGCTTCTCTTCAACAAGGTAATTGTTTAATGAATTTTGTAATATTTTGTTCACCTCATCCAAAAGCACAGCTTTACCGTATTGTTTTTGGATTAGGCTCATTGGCACAGCACCTTTTCTAAATCCCGGAATGTTGGCATTTTTACGGTAATCTGCTAAAATTTTTTCAACCTGACCTGCATAATCTTCTTTAGTAACCTCAACAGTTACAATCGCATTTAATGCATCTACATTATTTCTTGTAATATTCATTATTTTGATTTTTTTACATACTAAAATTGGGTTGCAAAATTATATATTTTTTACAACCCAACCAAGTTTTTAACCCATTGTATTTCATTCGATTATATTTATTGCTTTTCGTGAAGCCAAAGCAAAGCAGACAAAATAAAAAATATCTTACTTTTAACCTGTTTCCCGTTGATCTAGTCTTTTACAAACAGATTCAAAATCCACTGACTTACTGAAAGCACAACACTGAACATCAGCGCATTTAGAAAGGTGTCGACTTTAAATTCATCTATCAGGTAATCGGCCAGCAAAACCATACCGGAGTTGATTATCAGAAGGAACAATCCCAAGGTAAAAATAGTGATTGGCAGTGTAAAGAAAACCAAAACAGGCTTGAGAAAAGTATTCAGCAAACCTAAGACCACCGCAACGATTAAGGCTGCTTTTATAGTTTCGACATGGATTCCCGGAAGGAATTTTGATAAGACAAGAATCAGGATAGTCGTGAGTAACAGACGTATAAGTAAATTTTTCATAGATAGTAAATATGGCATAAAAATAAAAAAAGCGCTGAATTTTCAGCGCTTTTATAAGGATAATATTTTTTATTAGTTTGAACCTAATATAGTAACTCCAGGGAAACCACCTACTTCAAGTATTGGTAATTTCGCGTGGTAATGCGAATTAATCACTTTGATAATTTCAGTAGCAATCACCGCATACCCTCTTGGATTTGGATGAACACCATCCAACGAGAATAAAACAGTACTGATATTAGATGTTCCTGCAAAATAATTCGCTGTATAAATCTGTCCGTCGTCTAAACGTAAACCGGAAACCAGACGGTTCATGATGGCGTTCATATCGGCAACTGCTAAATCTTTAGAAGCTGCAATCGCGCGGATTGATTGGTTGTATGCTGCCGTTGCAGTAGCAATAGCCGCTTTTTCCGTTGGAATTAAGATGTGTTTATCTTCCAAAGGATAAGTAACACCATATTTATCTAAAGGCGCAGGAACTCCAACCGGTGCTGTACCAATCGCAGATTTCGTAGTCAGAAGCACTAAGTCCTGATTTGTAGCCTGTCTTGCCTGACCGAATATTGAACCGTAAAATGCTGCAGTTGCCGCTCCAAGTGTTGGTGTGAAGGCAGCTGTTAATTGCGCAGATAAATTCGGTAACGATTCATCTTTAATTAATAAAGGATTGTTTCCTGTTGTAGACAATAAATTGATTCTGCTTCCGGCTCCAAAAGCAGTTAATGCCTGTTTTAACGGACCATATAACTGCGCATTTAAAGCATTTATATTCGCCTCACCTCCTAAAAGCGCAGGAGAAAGCGGGTTGTAAGGCACTGTTGTAAAGAAAGGAATAGATGTCACACTTGGAATTGTTGCCACAACACCTTTCGCTCCATTTGATGTTAAACCTGTGATAGAACCTAACAAAGGATGTGTTCCTCCATTGATAATCAAATCATATGTTCCTGCGAAAACTGTCGGATCCGTAATATCGTTTGGACCGTAGGTTGACGGATCAAAATTTCCAGTTCTGTCTACACCAGTTCCACCCGAAGTTGCGTATGCTAATACATCATTGTTTCCGATCCAGTTAGTGAAGAACGTTGGATTTTTAGAAACCGCATCGCCCAATACAGTTGCAGCGGGGCTGGTTGCATGTCTTACGAAATAAGGATTCGCTGTCCCTACAGCAACACCTGCAAGATTTCCGTACCCCGGAGTAAGTAAATGGAATGATTTAGCACCTGGCACACCCATATTATTGTATGCTGTCGCTTGTAGGCTGGAAACTTCAATGGTAGGTGATCCGGCAATAGGCTCAGGAGCACCGACAGAGAAATCGATAACTAATCTTGTACTTCCGATTTGCACTCCACCAAGCATTAACCCACCAAGGTTGTTTACATCATCTGCATAGGAAGGCTGCGTGAAAGCACCTCCTCCAACAATCGCGAATTGCTGTGCCAAAAGGTTTGGATAAGAATACATTTGTCCACCACGGGAAACCGTACCGTCCATATAACCCGCAGTTAATGAATTTCCGACCGCTACATAAGTAGAGAAATCGGCATCCCCTGCAGAATAAGATGCATTTGTAACTTCATTTTCAAATTCAGGCTCGCATGATGCTAATCCTAACGCTGCCACTACAGCTAAATATATATACTTATTTTTCATTTTTCTTAGTTTTATAATTAGAAGCTGTATGTTAATCCAAGACCCGGAGAGAATACATTCGATTTGTAAGTTCCTCCAAATGGAATGGTTTGTCCATTTTCAGTATAATGATCATACGACGCATCGATTTCATCAAAATGTAAGTATAGGAATGAAGCATCAACACCTAACTTCTTGTTGATTTGATAGGTTACACCACCAGTATAACCCATAGAATCGTTACGCGGTGTTTCCGGTGCAAAATAACCTGCCTGAATAGGGCTTTCATCTTTATACCATCCAGCTCTGAAAGTAAACTTATCATTAGCTACATACTGTGTACCCACACGGTAAGTATTAGTATCCTGATAGTTTCTTGCATTTACTGAAGTCGGCACTGAATTATCGAAATCTACTGTCAATGACTCATAGGCACTCCACATAGTTCTGTTGTAGTCAAAAGCCACCATCCATTTTTTGGTAATGTTGTATGACAAACCTACAGTCAACTCAGCTGGCAATGGAAGGTCGGCATCAAAAGTTGTATTAGAATATGTTCCTTGAGCAAATGCCGGTATATCGTTAAATGTAGCATCACCTCCTCTGGCTTCCATAATGATTTCTGAACGGTAGTTAACTCCTACTCGCATATGATCACATGGATTAAACATGAAACCTGCAGTATATCCCCAAGCAGTAATTCCTTTAGCTTCAAGATTCACATCGGATCTGTTTCCGTTTTCGTCGGTCAAGCTTCGGTTAAGGTTTCTGTCAAACTGCACAGACCCTGTAACATAAATAGGTCCACCACCAATAGCAAATTCATCGCTGATTTTTAATGAAAGGGAAGGCTGAATGTAAATCGCCTTTAAATCGATGCTGTTTACCAGGTGCGACCCCTGCCAGTCCTGATCCCACTCCACTTTACTACCATATGGTGTGTAAACGGCAATACCAGCAGACAACCAGTTGTTTATTTTATAAGAAGCATAGATATTGAATGGCGTACCCATGTTTTCAGTGGAGTTCTGCCAATTGTATGTTTCATTTTGAAATTTAGTTTTTGAAAAAAGAGCGCTTGCTCCTACTGAGGCATTGAATTTATCTTTCAGGAAAGCCATACCTGCCGGGTTAAAAAACAAAACCTCGGCACTGTTTACAACAGCAACACCTGTGTGTCCCATTGCAAGTTGCTTCTGTCCTTGTAGACTCACACGGTATCCTCCTGCAAACGCACTCGTACCCGCTAAAGCCAGTAATGTTAAAGATAATAGTTTTCTCATAGTGTTAAAATGTGTTAGTTTTTGATCGGTTTTTGCGAAACAGCAACCCAAATTTATAACAAAATATGGATTTTACAATTTTTTTAAGAAAAATGTTATGCTTTCATACTATTTTTTCAAAGCATGAATTTAACAGGGGAATTATTTCAAATACGAAATAACCTTATCATAAAAATCATTCGGGTTTTCGGCATGCAGCCAATGTCCCGCATTTTTTATCGTATGAATTTCTGCCTTTGGAAAATGATGTAATATGGTTTCGAAGTCGGAGTCCAAAATATAATCCGATTTATCACCACGAAGAAACAGTGTCGGCTTATCAAAATAACTTTCGAAAGGAAGCGCTTCACCAATTACATCCGTGTGCCTGTTGAAAGCCTCCAGATTAAACCGGAAACTTAATTGCCCCGGCTCTATCCAGTATAGGTTTTTCAGCAAAAACTGTCTTGTCCCGAAATCTTTTACATATTCGGACAATTCCAACTCCACCTCCGCTCTCGAAGGTTTGGTTGAAAAATCTATAGCGTTTAGCCCTGCTAAAATAGTCTGATGATGCGGTGCGTAATACTTTGGACCAATGTCGGCAACAATAAGTTTTTCTACTTTTTCAGGATAGGTTGCTGCAAAAAACATAGCAATTTTACCTCCCATGGAATGTCCTAAAAGATGAATCGTTTCCAATTGATGCGCAATGCAATATTCGTACACATCCTGCACCATTACTTTATAGGTAAAATCTTCCGCATGAAAACTTTTTCCGTGATTTCGCATATCTAACATGTGCACCTGAAATCCCTGTTGGGCGAACTGACTTCCCAGGGTTTTCCAATTGTCCGACATGCCCAAAAACCCGTGGAGAATCAGCAACGGCTTCCCTTCTCCTTCTATTCTCGAATACAATTCCATTATTTCAGTCGTTGCAGGTACATATTAACTACATTTTCCAATCCGAGATACAAGGATTCCGAGATCAAAGCATGTCCGATAGACACCTCTAAAAGCCCTGGAATATTTTCCTTGAAGAATTTTATATTGTCGAGACTTAAATCATGTCCGGCATTAATTCCCAATCCCAACTCGTTCGCCAAAACTGCGGAAGCCACATACGGCTCAATTCCTTTTTTATTTCCTAATCCGTATTGGTGGGCAAATTCCTCGGTATACAATTCAATACGATCGGTTCCGGTTTCTTTTGCACCTTCAATCATTTCAAGAATTGGATCGACGAAAATCGAAGTGCGGATACCGTTATTTTTAAATTCGGCAATCACATCTTTTAAATAGGATTGGTTTTTTACCGTGTCCCATCCGGCGTTGGAAGTCAGCGCTCCTATCGCATCAGGAACCAAAGTTACCTGTGTCGGTTTGCATTCCAGCACCAGATCAATAAAATTATGCTGCGGATTTCCTTCTATATTGTACTCCGTGTGAACAACCGACACCAGATCACGCGCATCCTGATAGCGGATATGTCTTTCGTCCGGTCGGGGATGAACTGTAATTCCTTCGGCGCCGAAACGCTGAATATCTTTTGCAACCTGAAGCAGATTAGGCACATTACCCCCGCGCGAATTTCGAAGTGTCGCAATTTTATTGATGTTAACCGATAATTTTGTCATGTTAAAAAAATTTACTTACAAAAATACAAAGTATATTTAAGCTAAAATGTCCTAATTTTTGATTATTTTGCAGTCGATTTCGATTTTATATTATGACTGAAATTACAGACTACATAAACAAGGAAGTGAATCCGATTCTTGTGAACGATACCGTTGAATCGGTTCAGGACTTATTTCTTGAATTCCCCTACAGCCATTTTCCTGTTCTGGAAGAAGGCATCTATATAGGTTGTGCAAGTGCTGACGATGTGGAACTCCTGGATGGTGACCGGAAAATCAGCGAATTCCGCTATACTTTCGAACGCTTTTTTGTACGGAATACCATGAATTGGCTTGATGTGCTGGAAGTTTTTGCCAAGAACGAGACCAACATCGTGCCTATTTTGGATGAAACCAATACTTATATAGGGTATTATGAAATCGCCGACATCATAAAATGCTTCCACGAAACCCCTTTCTTAAAAGAAGACGGTGGCGTTATTGTAGTTGAAAAAGGCATCCGCGAATACAGCATGAGTGAGATTACACAAATTGTAGAAAGCAACGATGCACGTATTTTAGGGCTTTTCATCTCCTTTTCCGATTTGGTGAAAGTCCAGATAACGATAAAAATCAGTCTGAGAGGAATGAACGACATCATACAGACGTTCCGCCGATACAATTACGAGATCATCAGCGAGCATCAGGAAGACGCCTATCTCAATAATCTTAAAGACCGATCGGATTATTTGGATAAATACTTAAATATGTAATCAGATAAAAATGAAATTAGCACTCTACGGACAAGCCTATCAACATAATACCAAGGAGATTATCGATAGAATTTTGGCAGTCAGTCAGAAATACAATGCCGAAGTGGTAATTGAAGCTAATTATTATGCTATCCTATCCCAAAACAATGTTTTTACAAAAGACATTCCGACTTTTTCAACGCATGCGGAACTTAACAACGGTTTCGATTTCTTCATCAGTATAGGTGGTGATGGAACCATGCTTCGCGCGGCTACATTTGTAAAAAGCAAAAATATTCCCATCGTGGGTATTAACGCCGGAAGATTAGGTTTTTTAGCCAATGTACAGCAGGAAAATATCGAAAAACTACTTCCTTTTTTATTTGAAGGGAATTACAAACTTTCACAGCGAACACTTTTAAGTCTGGAATGTTATCCCGATCCCTGCGATATTTATGATTTAAACTTTGCACTGAACGAAATCACGGTTTCCCGTAAAAATACTACTTCCATGATTACCATCGAAACGTGTCTGGATGGAGAATACCTGACTTCTTTCTGGGCAGACGGACTGATAATTTCCACTCCGACAGGCTCCACGGGATACAACCTGAGCTGTGGCGGACCCGTAATTGCGCCAGAATCAAAATGCCTGGTAATCACACCGATTGCACCTCACAATCTAAATGTACGTCCCTTAGTTATTTGCGATGACACTGAAATCAGATTGAAGGTATCCGGAAGGGAGCCACAATTCCTGGTATCACTGGATTCCGGAACAAAAGCGATCGAGAATGAGAATGAAATCCACATCAAGAAAGCACCGTTTACCATCAGCATGGTAGAGTTTCCCGAGGAGGGTTTTTTAAAAACGCTACGCAATAAATTGCTTTGGGGTGAGGATAAAAGGAATTAATCGAATTTTGTTCGCCAAACATACTACAAACCCTTTAAACTCCGTTAGGTAAAGATTATTTACATATTTATTATTTTTAACTACGTGAAAATGCAACAATAAAAGCGGTTTAGAATTCAATATTGTTATATTTGCACACTATTTTAACAAAATGAAGAAAATCTTTATAGTTATTTTCTTTCTTCTGGCCGGTATATCAACGGAAGCCCAAATCCATGAGGTGGGTGTTTTTCTGGGAGGAAGCAATTATATTGGCGATGTAGGTCCAACAACTTATATCGCACCCAAGGATCTCAGCTTCGGATTTTTGTACAAATGGAACCGAAGTATGAGACATTCTTACCGATTTTCTTATACTCAGGGAAAAATTACATCAAGCGATTTAGATTCTGATGCATCTGCCAGAAAAAAGCGGGGCTATCGGTTTGAAAATGAGATCAAAGAGTTTTCGGCCGGTTTAGAATTTAATTTTTTTGATTTTAACCTGCACGAAAGTGGGTGGATCGTTACACCTTATGTACATACCGGTTTGTCGTATTTTCGTTATGACGAATTGTATGTTTTGAATGGTGTGACAAAAATCGACGAAAGCAAATATTCGTTTGCCATTCCGATGACTGTGGGAATAAAAACACGAATCACAGACAGTTTTATTTTAGGCATGGAAAGCGGAGTACGATATAGTTTTACAGATAATTTAGACGGCAGCAACCCTAAAAACGGGGCATATGCGCCATTGAAATTTGGAAATTTAAATAGTAATGACTGGTATGTATTTACCGGAGTAACATTAACCTACACCTTTGGACAAAATCCATGCTATTGCGTAGAATAAATGAACTTGACAGATAGTATTAACAAAGATAAATTACCCCAGCATCTGGCCATCATCATGGATGGCAATGGTCGTTGGGCAAAACAAAAAGGAATGCTTCGCGCTTTTGGCCACGAAAAAGGGACTAAAGCGGTACGTACGGTGGTAGAAGCCTGTGCGAAATTAGGAATCGAGAATCTTACCCTTTATGCGTTTTCAACAGAAAATTGGAATCGCCCGAAATTGGAAGTGGACACCCTGATGAAACTTTTAATTTCTTCCCTTAAAGGGGAACTTAAAACCCTCCTTAGCAATAACATCCGTCTGAACTCGATCGGTAATCTGGAAAACCTTCCGGCTTCCGTGAGAAAAGAATTAATGGATGTTATTGAAAAAACAAAAGACAATAAACGAATGACCTTAACGCTTGCGTTAAGTTACGGCTCCCGTGAGGAAATCCTGACGGCTGTAAAAACCATAAGCGATAAAGTTAAAAATAATATAATTTCGATAACCGATATTGATGAATCAATTATTAATCAGCATCTTTACACACACAATCTACCCGATGTAGATTTAGTAATTAGAACTAGTGGTGAGCACAGGATCAGCAACTTTTTGTTGTGGCAGATCGCTTACGCTGAGTTCTATTTTACTGATGTATTGTGGCCTGATTTTAGAGAAAACGATTTATATGAAGCAATTATTAGTTATCAAAAAAGAGAACGAAGATTTGGAAAAACAAGTGAACAAATTAAATAATTTCAGAATGTTTCAAAAAACTATAAAACTAGTTTTTGCTATTATATTTTTAGGAAGTATTTCCGCTGTAAATGCCCAAGACAACAATATCCCTGAAGCAGGAAAACAGTATATTCTTGCAAATGTAGACGTAACCGGCAAAGTGAGTTATAACCCGCAGACGATAATTACGTTCTCCGGCTTAGAAAAAGGACAGACTATTACCGTTCCTGGTGATGAAATAAGCAGTGCCATCAAAAAGTTATGGAAACTTGGCCTTTTCAACGACATTAATTTCTATGTGGATAAGATTCAGAATGACAGCATTTTCCTTGAGCTGAACATTAATGAACTGCCAAAACTGAATGAAGTAAAATTCCAGGGTGTCAAAAAAGGAAAAGTAGAAGAGCTAATCAAAGACAACGATCTTAAAAAAGATAAAGTTGTTAATGAAAACTTACTGACCACCACGAAAAATTACATCGAAAACAAGTACAAGAAAGACGGTTATTACAATACTAAAGTCGTAATCAATACCATTCCTGACAGCACTGAAAACAGAGTCAACATGGTAATTAACGTTGATCGCGGCAAAAAAGTAAAAGTTAAAAGCATTGACTTTATCGGTAACACCAAAATAAAAACAGCTAAGCTAAAAAGAGCCATGTCCAATACGAAAGTAAAAGGACTGCTTAATCCAATGCGAATCCTTAAATCTTCAAAATTCATTAAGGAAAAATACAACGAAGATTTAGTTTCGGTAATTGACAAGTATAAAGAAAATGGGTACCGTGATGCACGTATTACCAACGAAACGGTTACCTATAACGATAAGAAAAACACCGTCGACATTAAAATAACCCTTGAAGAAGGAAGAAAATATTATTTTGGAGACATTCGCTATTTAGGTAATACGATATATACCAATAGAGCCTTGGATCAGATTTTAGGCATCAAAAAAGGAGATGTTTACAATGGAAAAATGCTTCAGGAGCGTATTGCCGATAAAACCAAACCCGATGGCGAAGACTTAACCAATTTGTACCAAAACAATGGTTACTTATTCTCAAATATTAATGCCGTTGAAGTAAAGACGGTAAATGACACTATCGATTTCGAAATCAGAATCACCGAAGGGCCAATCGCTTATTTCAACAACGTTACCGTAACCGGAAACGACAGAACCAATGACCGCGTAATTTATCGTGAATTGCGTACCAGACCAGGTCAAAAATGGAGCAAGGACAATGTAATGCGAAGTCTTCGTGAATTAGGGCAACTGGGCTTTTTTGACCCGGAATCCTTAAAACCGGATGTAAAGCCAAATGGCGCAGACGGTACAGTGGATATCAATTATAATGTGGTAGAAAAAGGTTCCAGCCAGGTAGAACTTCAGGGAGGTTATGGCGGTGGCGGTTTCATTGGAACTTTAGGACTGTCATTTAACAATTTCTCGGCAAGAAACCTTTTAAACAAAGATGCATACAAACCACTTCCTATGGGTGACGGACAAAAAATGTCCCTTCGTTTACAAGGTAGCTCTTACTTCCAGACATACAGTCTTTCCTTTTCCGAGCCTTGGTTCGGAGGAAAAAAACCGGTAAGCTTCTCCGCCTCATTATCACACAGTAAACAGTTTTTATACAACTATTCGACACGTGACGTAACGAGAAGTCAGAGTTTCAACATCACTTCGGTATCTGTTGGATTAGCCAAAAAACTAAGAGTTCCGGATGATTACTTTGTCTTATCTCAGGCGGTATCGTTCCAATATTATGATTTAAATAATTATTTCTCCGGTCTATTTACCTTTGGTAACGGGGCATCGAGAAACTTAACCTATACGCTTGGACTTTCAAGAAGCAGTAAAGGTTTGAACCCAATTTATCCTACGTACGGTTCGGAATTTTCAGTAACAGGAAAATTCACACTGCCATATTCGTTGTGGAATGGTGTTGATTACAAAAATTTAGGTAACTTAGAGGAAAATAAAGTAGTAACTACTCAGAACCAACAAACAACTGACGGTACCTATGTTCCGGCGGGAACTTATCTTGACGAAGAAGGAAATGCAGTAGCTGATAATGACTATAGGCTAGCTGCAGCTGACGCGTCAAAAGTGGATCAAAAGCGATTTAATTGGCTTGAGTATTATAAAATTAAATTTAAGGCCGATTGGTATACTAAAGTATATGAAAAATTGGTTTTACGTTCATTAGGGGAATTTGGTTTCCTTGGCGCCTATAATAATGACCGAGGCCTTGTACCATTTGAAAGATTTTATTTAGGTGGTGACGGATTGGCTAACTTCTCCATGGATGGTCGCGAGATGATCCAGTTAAGAGGTTATCCTAATCAGTCGTTGGCTCCGATCATTGAAGAGGGCCCTAAAAAAGGACAGCAAACCGGAGGAACAATTTATAATAAGTTTTCATTGGAGCTGCGTTATCCGATCAGTTTAGCACAATCAGCTTCAATTTACGCCCTCACCTTCGTTGAAGGAGGTGCATCTTTCGATTCGTTCAGAGGCTACAATCCGTTTGCCTTAAAACGTTCCGCAGGATTTGGATTAAGAGTATTTATGCCGGCTTTCGGTTTATTGGGTATCGATTTTGCTCACGGATTTGATGCACTTCCGGGAGAAACCCAAAAAAGCGGATGGCAAACGCATTTTATCATTGGCCAACAATTTTAAAGTTTGGCATGATAGTTGAAATTAACTTTATCAACGTTATGAGAAAACATTTTTTTATTGCAATTGTAACTTTAGCTGTGTCAGCAGTTTTTGCCCAAGGTAAAGGAGTAAAAGTAGGTTACATTGATATGGATTATATTCTGGAAAAAGCTCCGGATTATGCTGAAGCCAAAAATCAACTGGAACAGAAAGCACAAACCTGGAAACAGGAGATTGAGGTCAAGAAAACCGAAATCACCAAGCTAAAGGAAAATCTCAACACGGAAAAAGTTCTTCTAACCAAAGAACTAATTGCAGAAAGAGAAGAAGCCATCGCGTTCCTTGAAAAAGAATTGTTAGACTATCAGCAAAAAAGATTTGGTCCAAATGGTGATCTGATGATTCAGAAAGCCACTTTGATAAAACCAATACAAGATCAGGTTTTTACAGCAGTACAGGATATCGCCGCTGCACAGAAATATGATTTTGTATTTGACAAATCATCCGACATGACCATGCTTTTTGCAGCACAGCGTTTCGACTTAAGCGACAGAGTCCTTAGAGTCTTAACACGAGCTCAGAAGAAAGAGCAAATGACTAAAAAACAGATTAAGGAACAGGAAAAAGAAGACGCCTTATATGATATGACTGCGGAAAATCCGGATCAGATCGAGCGTCAGAAAAAAATAGACGAAAAGAAAGCAGCCAGGGAAAAACTGATAGAAGATCGTAAATTAGCCGCAGCTGAAAAGAAAAAAGCAGCTGAAGAACGCAGAAAACAGCTTCTGGAAGAGCGTAAAAATAAAAAAGGAAAAACAACGCCTACAACAGACAAAAAAGACGAGAAACCTACGCAGGTAAAAGATTCTACGAATACCGCCAAACCAGCAACAACTGCAGTTGATGACAAAAAAGCTGAAGCAGCTGAAAAGAAAAAATTAGCGGCTGAAGAACGTCAACGATTATTGGATGAAAGAAAAAAAGCGTTGGAAGAAAAACGTAGAAAAATTATAGAAGACAGGGAAAAAGCCAAAAAAGAAAAAGAGGAAGCTCAAAAGAAGAAAACGGAAGAAAATAAAAATTAAAATCATTAACAACTATTTTAAAAAATGAAACAAATTAAAACTTTACTTATCGCTGCGGCACTATTTTTAGGTGCTAATCAAACTATCTCTGCTCAGGCAAAAGTTGCCCACATTGATGTTCAGGAATTAATGACTACAATGCCGGATATGAAAACTGCTCAGGCTCAGGTGAAAAAAATCAGTGAGACTTACGACAACGAATACAAAACAATGGTAACTGAATACCAGACTAAAATGAAAAAATACGAGTCGGAAGCAAAAACTGTAACCGAAGCGGTAAACGAAACCCGTGCTAAAGAAATGCAGGACATGGGTCAGCGTATCCAACAGTACAGAGACACAGCTCAAAAAGAATTACAACAAAAAGAAATGGATCTTGTAAAACCAATCATGGACAAAGCAAGAACTGCTATTCAAAAAGTAGCAAAAGTAAAAGGATACCAATACGTACTTGATTCAACAAGCGGAAGTGGTGTTATTTTAGCTGACGGTCCAAACTTATTACCGGAAGTTAAAAAAGAATTAGGATTCTAATAAATTTTTCTTAAATACAAAAAACTGCTCTAAACTTAGAGCAGTTTTTTTTTACATTTGTTTCATGAGCAGTAAAAAACCCATAGGCATATTCGATTCAGGAATTGGCGGAACGTCCATCTGGAAGGAAATCCACAACCTTCTTCCTAACGAAGACACAATTTATCTGGCTGACAGTAAAAATGCCCCTTACGGACAAAAAACCAAAGAAGAGATCATTGCATTAAGCGAAAAAAATACGGAACTGCTTTTGGAGCTGGGCGCTAAATTAATCATTGTCGCCTGCAACACAGCCACGACAAATGCTATAAAAGAATTGCGAGCAAAATATGATGTCCCTTTCATAGGAATCGAGCCTGCCATCAAACCCGCAGCACATCAGTCGGAAACTGAAACCATCGGCATTCTGGCCACTAAAGGCACCCTAAACAGCGAGCTTTTCAACAGAGCAGTGGAAACACACTCAAATGTAAAGATCATTGAGCAGGTGGGCCATGGATTGGTTCAATTAATCGAAGAAGGTAAAATCAACTCACCGGAAATGACCGGGCTTCTGGAAAGCTATCTCAAACCTATGATCGAAGCAAATATTGACTACCTGGTTTTGGGCTGCACGCATTACCCCTACCTGATTCCACAAATCAAAAAAATCCTCCCAGATCATATTAAAATTATTGATTCCGGAGAAGCTGTAGCTAAACAGACCAAGAATGTCCTGGAAAAAAACAATCTGCTACACCCTTATAATGAAAAGAATGAGCAGATCTTTTATGTAAACAGCGATCCCAGGGTTCTGAAAGACATTCTCGGTTTTTCGGAAAACGTCATCGAAAAGGACTTTTAATCTTCTTTAAACCAAGACGAATACATTACATAGTTATTCGAGATTCTTTCGATTTCACCAGCAAAATCAGAGGCGTTGATATCCTTTACTTTTTTGGCCGGAACTCCCGCATAAATGGTTCCGGATTCGACAACCGTATTTTGCATCACTACCGCACCGGCAGCAACGATTGAATTACTTTCTATAATGCAATTGTCCATCACTATGGATCCCATTCCAATAAGTACGTTATCCTGGACCGTACAACCGTGAACAATCGCATTGTGACCAATAGAAACATTGTTCCCTATCACCGTAGGATGCTTCTGATACGTGCAATGAATCACCGCTCCGTCCTGAATATTTACTTTGTTTCCAATTGTAATAAAGTGTACATCGCCGCGAACTACCGCATTGAACCAAACACTGCAGGAGTTACCGAAGCTAACGTCACCAACAATCGTAGCGTTTTCCGCCACATAACAATCCTCAGGAATTTGAGGATATTTCCCTTTTACTTCTTTTATTAATGCCATAATCTATGCTAAAAAAAAGTCCCGATAAAATCGGGACAAATAATTTTGTGTTAGTTAACTGCAGGACAGTTACAGTGGTAAGGTTCTCTCTTACAATTGAAGTTGAATCCTAAAGTTATTTGGTGGAACCCGCTATTGTCAAATTTAACAGCTCCTGTTAAATAAGAATATGTGTAGGCTGCCATAAAATTTTTATAATTTACACCAACAATCGGAGTAATGTACTGTAACGTTTGCTCATCCACAGTACCCTGGCTTGAATATTGCGTAGCATCAAAGCTTCTTCTATAAGACAATCCTCCCCAGATCTTACCGAAATCTTCCATATTCTTATAAACTTTTAAGTTTACGTCAATGGATTTTTCTTTAGTTTTTTGTGTTAATTGGAACATTACTGAAGGCTCCCATAAAAGACCATCATCTTTTCCAAAAGTATAACCTGCCGACCAAAGAATCTTTCTTAAGTTATCATCTTCAAATTCTGTGTAGATTTTACGTCTTGTCTCCACTGCATTTTTAACTGTAAGATGTGTATAAAAATCTACAAAGTGGTACGACATACCGATATCTACGTTAAAATAAGCATATTTCTGTTTGATAGTTCCGTCCACAATCGGATCGTATTCAGGATCAAATTGCGTTTCATCAAGCAAACTCTGGATAATTCCCGCATTCACACCGAAAGAAAGCATGTTTAAATCATCGTTCCCCTGAGAAAAACGAATGTGATGCGCATACGTTATCTTAGCCCCTTTTTGAGCGTGGTAACCATTACGGTCATTAAATGCAATCGCACCGAATGCCGAAGTTCCTTCTTCCCCTAAGGAAGTATTAAAACTCAATGTCTGCAATCTCGGAGCATCTGATTGCCCAAACCATTGCTGGCGTGCCGTTAATCTAACTTTCGCACAGTTAGCAGCTCCGGCCATGGAAGGGTGAATTAAATAATAGTTGTCAGATAGATAATCCGAGTAAACAGCAATACCCTCCTGAGAGAATGATAGTTGGGTCAAAAAGAAAGCTAAAATTAAAAAGCGCTTTTTAAGTATATTCATAATTCCTTTACAATTGAGAAACAGACCTTTATTTGGAAAAAATAGTTTTTATTTTGAAATTCTTCAAATATATAAATTTTTGAATAAGAAAAACAAGGACAAGAAAATATTGTATAATTTAATTACAAACAAATCTTATCATTGTGTTAATTTTTTCTTTAAAAAGCCAAATATACTTAATCATAGCATATAACTACCTAAATTTGCAAAAAATAACAAAAACGATGATAAAAGTAACAATAAAAGAAACCCAAAATCCTGCTATCATGAAATTTGAGTTTCCTGATTTTATCACTAAGAATCAGAATTTTGAGTTCAAAAATATAGACGAGACAGCGCAATCGCCCTTAGCCAAAGAGTTATTCTTCCTTCCGTTTGTAAAAACCGTGTATATTTCAGGGAATTTCATCGCTATCGAGAAATTCTCCATTGTGGAATGGAACGAAGTAAAAGAATTGCTTGCCGAGCAGATTGAAACCTTCGTAGACAAAGGGGGAAAGATTCTAAACATCGAAGAAACCGCCAACAAAAAAATCCCGGTAACCGTTTACAGCGAAACTACCCCTAACCCATCAGTAATGAAATTCGTGGCCAGCAAAATGCTGACAAAAACAGCTGTGGAATGCAAAAACATTGACCAGACCGCCGCTTCACCTTTGGCAAAAGAGTTATTCAAATTCCCGTTTGTGAAGGAAGTGTTCATCGATGAGAATTATGTATCCATCTCCAAATACGATATTGCCGAGTGGATGGAAATCACACAGGAAATTCGCTCTTTCATCAAAACCTATGTGGAAGAAGGCAAAATGGTGATTGACGAGACACAATTGCAAAAAACGCCAAATCACGAAAAACAACAGGAAGAATATTTCGAAAAACTGGATGCCACTTCGCAGCAAATTATCAACATTCTGGAAGAATACGTTAAACCGGCTGTGCAGTCGGATGGAGGAAACATTTCTTTCCAGTCTTACGATGAAACCGAAAAACGCGTGAAAGTAATCCTTCAGGGTGCCTGCAGCGGATGCCCGTCTTCAACATTCACATTGAAAAACGGTATTGAAAACATGCTGAAAGACATGTTAAACGACCAGGATATCAAAGTGGAAGCCGTTAATGGATAGTTTCAGATAAAACCTGAAACCGACTTTCGAAATCAAATAATTTAAGAAATCACCGTATCTTTAAGCGTTCAATTTTGGACGCTTTTTTATTTAGAATCATGAACGAATTACACCTCGAAACCAGTCCATATCTCCTGCAGCATGCCGGCAATCCTATTCACTGGAAAGCCTGGAACGCAGCTTCTCTGGCCACAGCAAAAAAAGAAAACAAATTAATTATTGTGAGTATCGGATATTCAGCCTGCCATTGGTGCCATGTAATGGAGCATGAGAGTTTTGAAAACCAGCAAGTGGCCGATGTGATGAATTCCGATTTCATTTCAATAAAAGTCGACCGCGAAGAACGACCGGATGTAGATGCAATTTACATGAAAGCCGTACAGCTGATGACACGTCAGGGCGGCTGGCCTTTAAACGTGGTTTGTTTGCCTGATGGACGACCAGTTTGGGGCGGCACGTATTTCAAAAAAGACAACTGGACCGACATCCTGCAGCAGCTTCAGAACCTGTATTCGGAAAATCCGGAGAAGATGATCGATTATGCCGAAAAACTGCATCAGGGAATCCAGCTTTTGGGCATTGTGGAGAAAAATACTTCCGAAGAGAAAATTCATCCTGATGCTATCAAACCGTTACTCGAAAAATGGTCCAGAAGCTTTGACTGGGAATTCGGAGGTTACGCAAGAGCCCCGAAATTCATGATGCCAAACAATTATCTTTTTCTGCAGCGTTATGGTTATCAGACGCAATCAGATGACATTTTAAATTTTGTTGACTTAACGCTTACGCGAATGGCATACGGCGGCTTATTCGACACGATTGACGGCGGTTTTTCCAGATATTCCGTGGATATGCGCTGGCATGTTCCTCACTTTGAAAAGATGCTGTACGACAATGGACAGTTGGTTTCTTTATATGCAGAAGCTTATAAGCGAACTAAAAATCCATTATATAAAGAAGTCATCGAAAAAACGCTGATCTTCACCGAACGCGAATTACTGCAAAAAGATAATGCTTTTTATTCAGCGCTTGACGCGGACAGCATAAACGAAATTGGAGAACTTGAAGAAGGTGCGTTTTATGTTTGGAAGAAAGAGCAATTGCAAATTTTATTGAAAGAAGATTTCGAGATTTTTGCCGAGCTTTTCAATGTAAACGATTTCGGGTTTTGGGAACATGACAATTATGTTTTAATCCAAAGTCAGTCCATTGAAAACCTCGCCTCTCAATTCGGCCTGACCGAAAACGAACTCAACATTAAAAAGAAAGACTGGGAAAAACTGCTTTTCAGCGAAAGGGAAAAACGCCCGAAACCAAGATTGGATGACAAATCGCTGACTTCATGGAATGCGATTATGCTGAAAGGTTATGTTGACGCCTACAAAGCTTTGGGCAACGACAACTATTTGCAAACTGCAAAAAACAACGCGCAATTTATCACTGAAAAACAATGGTCGGCAGAAGGATTTCTTTGGCATTCCTATAAAAACGGGAAAAGTACAATTAAAGGCTTTTTGGATGATTATGCTTTCGTAATTGATGCTTTCATAGTTTTATATCAGGCAACATTGGACGAAATTTACCTTCATAAGGCAAAACAGCTATCCGATTATTGCCTCGAACATTTTTACGATGCAGAAAAGCAATTTTTCCGTTTCAATTCCAAAGACGACCAGCAGTTGATTGCCCAGCATTTTGAAACGGAAGACAATGTGATTCCGGCCTCCAATTCAGTAATGGCGAATAATTTATTCGTGTTGAGTATTTTATTTCACAATTCAGAATACGAAAAAATAGCGTTGCAGATGTTGCATCACATGATCCCGATGATGGACTATCCTTCAGCATTCTCGAATTGGCTTAACCTCTGGCTCAACCAGTCGGAAGACTATAAACAATTGGCAATTTGCGGTAGCGACGCTTTGGAAAACAGCAGAAAAATAAATGCCGAATATTTGCCGAATGTCTTAATTGCCGGAACCTCACAACCATCCGAACTTCCCTTTCTTGAAAACCGATTTGACGAAGAAAAACTTCTGTTCTATATTTGCAGGGACAAAAACTGCCTGCTTCCGGATTCGTCTTTGGAAGCTACTTTATCCGAACTAAAAATTACACAAAGCCATGGAAGTGGAAAAAATGAATAGCTTTTTCGCACACTATATTAATGTTTTACTCGATTATTCGCCAAGAGTGATTTCAGCAGCGCTGGTATTGCTGTTTGGACTTTGGGGGATTGCTATCCTGAAAAAAGTCGCTCAGAAAATCATGACCCGAAAGGAGTTGGAACCGACATTAATCCAGTTCATACTTGAAATCTTAATCTGGGGCGTTCGTATTTTGCTTTTCGTGACAGTGATTTCGCGTCTGGGAGTAGAAACTTCTTCTTTCGTAGCAATTCTGGGAGCCATTGGTTTAGCAGTTGGTATGTCCTTACAGGGATCCCTTTCCAACTTTGCAGGCGGAATGCTAATCATTATGTTTAAGCCTTTTAAAGTGGGCGACAATATCGATGCGCAGGGCGAAACAGGAAAAGTTCTGGAAATCCACATCTTTACTACAAAAATACTAACGGCACAAAACCAGGTCGTTTATATTCCAAACGGCGTTTTATCCAACGGAAAGATTAAGAATTTCTCGCAGAAAACTACGCGTCGTACGGATTTGATTGTCCGCACGAATTACACTTCCGATATCAAAGCGGTAAAAACCCAATTGGAGGAAATCGTAAAGAATCATCCGAAAGTACTGAAAAACCCCGCACCGGATGTTAGCATACACGAACTGGGTGAGACTACCGTGAATTTCTCCGTGAAAGCATGGGTAAAAAATGCCGATTTAGCGCTGGTGCATTCCGATATTCTGGAGCAGAGTAAAAGTGCTGTTACGATTTAGCTTTAGTCGTCATCACAAAATCCTTCAGGTAGAAAGGCTCGAAATAAGCCACATCCACAAAGTCATTTTTTTGAAATTTCTCAAAAGAGATGGCGCTCATTTCGTTGGATGAAGGAAAAATCACTTCGTCGTGATATACAAACCGGTCCGAATTCAAAAACGTTTTGCATTTCGCGGCACCGTCTCCCAGCAGATGAAGTGTTTCAGAAGAATCGGAATACGTTGCTGCATCGATGATTTCTGCTTTGATTTCCCGTGTTTTGGAATACTTCTCATCAAAAAAAGCGGTGAAGACTTCCATGCGCCGGGCATCTATCATAGGAACGATGCTTCCGCTTTCGACAGTAATTTTTCGGGCTAACACTTCTAAAGTATCAATAGCTATCATTGGGATACTAAGTGCATAGCACAATCCTTTTGCTGCGGAAACCCCAATACGCAATCCGGTATAGGAACCCGGCCCCTGACTAACAGCAATAGCTTTTAAATTCTGAAATGTGATTCCGGCTTTCTGTAAGGCTTCTTCAAAGAAAAGATGCAGTTTTTCAGCGTGTGAATAGCCTTCTTCCGCGATTTCAAGACATACGACAGTCTTACCATCGTTTGCAATAGTCACCGAACAGTTTTTTGTAGCCGTTTCAATATTTAGAATGTATGCCATTGTTTTGAAATTATTGGCAAAGATACAGATTAGAATTAAAAAAGGCTTTCAGTCAAACCGAAAGCCTTTTTATTTATGCTTTTTTCTCCTTATCCTTTTCTTCAGAGTCTTTTTTCTTGATGGTAACTTTATCACCTGGATTCAATTCCTTGGTTACTGTCGTGTATGGTCCGATGATGATGATATCTCCTTTTTTCAGTCCGCTTACCACTTCAATATTGGTATCGTCCTGAATTCCGGTTGTAATTACGCGGATTTTCGCTTTGTCGCCATCTTTCACGAAAACGCACTCGTATTTCTTATCGGTAGAACCTTTGATTTTCTCCTCTTCTTCTTTTTCCAATTCCTCAACGATATCTTTTTTAGTCGCTGTAGTATCAGTTTTCATTACCACGGCGCTAATAGGCACCGCCAAAACATTTTCTTTTCTGGTAGTGATAATATCCACAGTCGCAGTCATTCCAGGACGGAAAGGTGAATAATTGCCCGGTTTTCCCTGGATTAAATCTTCGTATGATTCTTTTAAAATACGCACTTTCACTTTGAAATTCGTTACCTGATCCGCGGTTGTAGTTGCATTGGAAGAATTCGAAATACTGGTTACAATACCTTTAAATTCTTTTTTCAGATAAGCATCCACTTCAATTTTTGCCTCATCACCGATGCTGATTTTTACAATATCGTTTTCATTGACATCCACTTCCACTTCCATATTGTTAAGATTCGCTACACGAAGTAATTCTGTACCCGCCATTTGCTGCGTTCCTAAAACTCTTTCTCCTAATTCCACATCCAATTTAGAAATCGTTCCATCCGCCGGAGCGTAGATTGTGGTTCTTCCTAAGTTATCTTTCGCCTCTGTCACTGTAGCAGAAGCACTCTGTACATTATAATAAGCCGACTGTTTATTTGCCTGAGCCACTTCATAAGCTGAAACCACTTTGTCCCATTCTGCTTTAGAAATTATGCCTTTTTCAAACAATCGTTTGTTTCTGTCGTAATTTGCTTTCGCTTCTTTCATTTGAGCATCTGCCTGATTCAATCCTGCTTTGGTTGTAGACAGGGAAGCCACAGTTCGGTTTACCCCCGACACATAAATATCCGGATTGATTTTCACCAGCAAATCACCTTTTTTAACCGTTTGCCCTTCTTTAATTGGCAAAGCGATGATTTCTCCTGAAACCTCCGAAGATATTTTCACTTCCACTTCCGGCTGAATTTTTCCTGTGGCAGAAACAGTTTCCACGATGGTAATGGCGTCTGTTTTGGCAATCTCAACTTCTTTGCCTTTGTCCTTGCTTCCGACAACGCCGGTTTTACTTAAAACTCCTAAAATCACTACCAACGCGATGGCGCCTCCTAACAGTGAATATTTTGTTTTTTTTGTCATGATTTATTGTTTTTGTACGATCGGAATTCCGAAGTAGTATTCTAATATTTTGGTTTTGAAAATATAATCATATTTGGTTCGCAACATTTCTGATTGTGCATTTTCCATAGCAACGGAAGATTGAGAGAAATCAAAAGAATTCATCAGCCCTACCTGAAAACGTTCTTTCGAATATTCAAAGGACAGTTTTCTTGCTTCCAGTGTTTTCTCAGCCGCTTCCAACGATTTTTTGGCATTCATAACATCGGAATAGGCCTGATATACATTACGTTCCAGATCCAATTCTGCCTGTTTTAGCTGAATATCTGCTCTTTCTTTACTTATTTTGCTTCGCTGCACTCTTGCTCTGGTGGCAAAACCGTTTAGTATCGGAACATTTAATTGTAATCCTATTGATGTTCCATCAAATAAATATAACTGATCGATAAATTTAATGTCGGCACTTTCAGACCATCTAGTATTATATCCTAAAAACGCCGATAAAGTTGGCAAATAAGATGAGCGCGCGATGGAAACATCTTTTTGTGCAATATCAACATTCGACAATGCAATTTTTATATCCTTTACCGCTTCTTTAGCCTTGCCCACAATTGTTTCCTGGGTTTCGTTCAAAACGGTAGTGGGACTCACTTCAAAAACTTCATCTGCAATGTCAAAATTCATATAATCTTCCAGCAAAAGCGTTTGCGATAAGGCAATTTTAGAAATCAGCAAAGCATTTTGGGTATTGATAATCTGCTGTTCCTGTGAAGCATCGGTTGCCAATAATTCATGAATATCTCCGGCCGGTAATGAGCCTGCATCAATAAGTTCTTTTGTTCGGGTGATATTCTCTTTAGTTGTTTTATTCTGATTGATCTGCACCTTCAATTGTTCTTTATTGAAAAGAATCTGAAGATAGGAATTGGCAACAGATAAAGCAATGTCGTCTTTCATCTTGTCAAGACGATAGTTGTTGGCTATTTTGCTCAATTTGGCTCTTTGCAGATTTTTCCAGTTGGACAAACCGTTAAAGATTGTCACCCCTGAATTAGCTCCTGCAGAAAGCGATTTAAAAGTTTCGTTTTCAAATTGGTTGGTCGCCGGGTTGATGTTGGCTCCGGTATTGATACTGTAGCTCGCATTGGCATTTAAAGTTGGAAGAAAATTACCTATCGCCTCCATTTTTTCAATGTCAGTTGCCTTTAAATCTAATTCCGATTGCTTTATGGAAATGTTGTTTTTTAATGCATAATCCACGCATTCCGCTAAAGTCCATTTTTTTGCCTGAGCGTTCGACTGGAAGGAAACCAGCAGTAAACCGAAAAAAAATGTTTTAATTAATGTTGTACTTTTCATAGGGTTCTTTTGGTAAAGAGTCTTACAAAGATATTATTTTGGACGTAATCTCTTACTCTTAAAAAACATAAGACGCATTTCTTCGTTAAAAGTTACAACATACCTTCGGGAAAAATTTTACTTTTACAGCGTTTTATCAAAATTGACATGAAGACACTATTTTCCTTTTTATCATTTTTCGCTTTAGCGGGGATTTTCATCGGCTGTTCTACTACCAAAAAAGTGGAAGCTTTGAAACCAATGCCCAGTGATAATACCCCGACCGTTTATAAAACAACTACTTCCTATATTAGTATGCCGGTTGAAGTTCCGCTGAAAGAAATCGAAAATCAGCTGAATAAAGTGCTGACGGGATTAATTTACAACGACAGTATTCTGGACGACGACAAGACCGAAATGAAAATCTGGAAGCAGGCTCCGATACGATTAGTAGAGAAAAACGGAAAAATCGAATCAGTGCTGCCAATGAAAATATGGGCGAAAGTCAAATACGGAAGCGACTACCTCGGATTGAACGACACTAGAGAGATTAATCTTAGTGGCACGATTACGCTTTTGAGCGACGCCAAGCTTTCCAACTGGAAACTGACGACAACTTCCGAGATAGAAGATTTTGAATGGAGCGAAAGTCCGTCGATTGTCGTGGCCGGAAGAAATGTTCCGATTACCTATCTGGTAAATCCGACGTTACGAATTTTTAAATCTAAGATTGCAAAAAAAATAGACGACGCCATAAACAAATCGACTGATTTTAAGCCTCAGGTTTTGTCGGTTCTGGAAAAATTAAGCACCCCATTTCTCACGAGCGAACAATATGAAACCTGGTTTAAGCTGATTCCGACTGAATTATATGTAACCGACGCCGTACTGTCTAAAAGCAAACTCACTATGCATATGGGACTGAAATGCAGTATGCAGACGATTGTGGGACAAAAACCAGCTACTACTTTCAAAAAGGAAAACATTGTTCTGAAACCTGTTAGTAAAATGCCTAATAAAATTGAAGCGACTGTTGCAGCCGTTTCTACTTATGAAAGTGCTTCCCGTATTTTGACCAAGAATTTTCAGGGACAGACCTTTGGCACAGGAAGCCGAAAAATTACCGTTCAGAAAGTGGATTTATGGCATAAAGACGGCAAAATGATCATCGCTTTAGACATGCTGGGCAGCGTGAATGGTACAATTTATCTTTCCGGTTTTCCGAATTACAATGCGGTTACCAAAGAAATTTATTTTGATCAGATGGATTATGTCCTGAATAGTAAAGGTGCATTGACTAAAACCGCCAATTGGCTTTTAAGCGGAATGATCCTGAAGAAAATCCAGGAAACCTGTCGTTATTCCATCAAAGGAAATCTGGAAGACGGAAAGAAAAACATGCAGCCTTATCTGAGCAATTACTCGCCAATGAAGGGCGTATTCGTAAATGGTTCGCTAAACGATTTTGAATTCGATAAAGTAGAACTGACCGACAAAGCCATTATTGCTTTCATCAAAACTTCAGGGCAAATGAGCATTAAGATCGACGGAATGGAATAAAACAGTTCGCTGATAAATAAAAAAGCAGCTCGTTTTGAACTGCTTTTTTTATTTTCTCTCTTTCTTCTTTCCGTATTTTAATTTGTAGATGGCATATCCCATAGCACCAACTAAAACATAAGGTATAATCATCAGGTAAACGATTCCGTCATTTACTGCTGCGGCCTGCACTCCGGACTCTTCACTTTCCAAAGCGGCACGGCACATGGCACATTGCGCATTTGCATCAAAAGGCAAGAGACAAGAAATAAGAAGCAAGAAAAAAAACAGTCTCACTACCCATATCTTAGCTCTTGGTTCCTGACTCTTACTTCTAGTTCGCATAGTACGGGGAAATCATCAGGTAAACAATTACGCCGGTTACAGCAACATACAACCATAACGGAAAAGTGATTCGCGCAATCTTCTTATGGCGCTCAAAGCTTTTTGAAATGGCTCTTACATAAGTAACCAATACAAAAGGAATAATAATTACCGAAAGTAAGATGTGCGATGCTAAAATGATCAGGTACAGCAAACGCATATTCCCGATTGCAAGTTTTTCTGCTGTTTCCAGCATTCCATTATGATTCGCATCTCCGAAAACAACGGATTCAGAAGTCATATGATAGGCAACATACATTCCCAAAAAAGCAACTGAACAGGCTATAGCTGTTTTCATCAGGTTTTCATGCAGCACACGTTTGCCGCTTTTAATCGCCCATACCGCAATAACTAACAATGCGGCTGTTATTCCGTTTATCGTGGCGTAAATAGGCGGTAAAAACGATAAGGGCTGCACATCAAAGCCCAGCTTCTTTAATTTTACAACAAAAAGCAGCGCAACCACTAAAGGAATTGCCACGGATAAGACCACAATCCACTTATTGTATTTTTTTTCAATTGAGTTTTCGATTTGGTTTTCGATTGAATTTTCCATTTATTCTTCAAGTAATTTTTTAATATCTTCTTTTAGCATATCAATGCCCGGCTGTTCCAATCCGTCGTAATATAGTATCGGATTGTCGAATTCGTCTTTTCTGCAACGGATATTTCCTTCCTTATCCACTAACGCAAACATTCCGGAATGCTCGAACCCTCCGTTTGCCTTTTCATTTTCACCTGCGTAAAGGTTGAAACCGCTTTGCGCCAATTTGAAAATATAGTCTTTATCACCTGTTAAGAAATGCCAATTATAATGTTTTACACCTAGCAATTCCGCATGTTCTTTTAAATGTTGCGGAGTATCATTAGCCGGATCAATGGTTATGGAAGCAATTCCAAAATCCGGTTTTCCATAAAATTCCTTTTGCAGCTGCAACATATTCTGGTTCATTTTCGGGCAGATGGTTGGGCAATTCGAGAAGAAAAATTCCACGACATATACCTTCCCTAAATAATCCTTGTCTGTAATTTTTTTATTGTTCTGATCGGTTAGTGAAAACGCAGGAACAGGCCCTACAGTATGCAAACCGGAACTTTGGAATTTTGCCACGATTTTGGGTACAGCCCAAATCCCGAACAATAAAATTATAAACGAAATACCTATGTATGATTTATTTTTCATCAGATTGATTTTGAAAAAATTAGATTTTTCTTTTGTTGTTTCGTTTCAGTTCCAAACGGTATTCCGCCAGGATAATTTTTACATCATCGGCCATTTCATTGTGCAGGTCGGCAGCTGAAATGGTGTTATAACCTTCCCTATATTCCACTTCTCCTTTTTTGTTCTTACCTTTTCTACCGCGAAGGTTTCTGTCTTTATCTATGATAAACACATTTGGGGTAGCCAAGTTTTCGTTCAACTGACCCACAAGATTTAACTTGCTGTAAAACGCTTTGATTTCCTCAGGTTTTGCGAAAACGAAATGCCAGTGGGACAAATCCGAGATCCTGCCTAATTCCTCTTTCAGTTGTTTTGCATCATGCTGCATTCCGTCAGGAGCAATCATCACAATCTGAAAGTCTTTGAACTCTTTATTTTTGTTGTAAATTTTTTGATCGAGATTAAAGGAATTTCCCTTTTCTTTTAAGATCTCCGTCCCCGGAAATCCCAGTATAGTAATTTTTTCGTTCAGATGAACAGGTTTTCCGTCAAGGGTGGACCATTTGGATAGTTCGGGAACATTTGAAGTTACCGTTGGCAGTTTTGCAAAATTATTCACCCCAGAAGAGAAAAAGAGGTAAGCACAAATAGGCAATGCGAACAAAACTGTAAGAACAATATATTTTTTCATTTTCCGGGACATTTTTTCTTGGGTACAAAAATAAAAAAAGGTACGCAATCGCGTACCTTTTTATAACTTAAAATGTTATTAAAAAATCCATTTATAATGAGATGTTTTAAATACATCAAAAATATAATTACCTTCTACCAGTAAGATGAACACTAAATAGAGAATTAGAAACACTAATGGCCCGACAATTGACCATCTTAAATTGGCCTTTTCACCTTCCAAGTGCATGAAAGCCCACATAATATAGTAAGCCTTAACTATTGTTAAAATAATGAATATCCAGTTTAATAAACTCATTGACAAAAGGTCTACCTTATGCAGAGCGTCAGGTTTTTGGATTCCTAAGAAAACTTCAACGATAGTAACTACCGACAAAAGTCCAAAAACCAACCAGATTCTTTTTGTATTTGATTCGTGTGCGTGTCCCATGATACTTTATTATTATAAATTACACTAAATAGAAGAATGTGAATACGAACACCCATACTAAATCTACAAAGTGCCAATACAATCCAACTTTTTCAACCATTTCATAGCTTCTTCTTTTCTCGTACGTTCCTAAAATAACATTGAAGAAAATTAAAATATTAATCACTACTCCCGAGAATACGTGGAATCCGTGGAATCCGGTAATAAAGAAGAAGAAGTTAGCAAATAATTTATGCCCGTATTCGTTGTGTTTCAGGTTAGCACCTTCCACAACTATAGCAGCTTCTTTTAATCTTTCTAAAGACTGCTCTCTTGTTAATGACTGTTTCTTTTTATCTTTCACGTATTCAGTACGCACTAATAAATCAGGACGTGCTTTGAAACCTTCCACAACCTCTTCTACTGAATAAGTAGGAACAGTTTCACCGCTTTCAAACCAAACACCGGTATTTTTTTCTTTCTGTACTCTTTCTTTCGGTAAGTGTGCCGCGAAGTCCGCTAAAGCAACTTGTTCTCCGTTTTTGTCAACAAACTGAAGAATAGCGCCACCTTTAGTTTCGATAGCTCCATGAGATCCCTGAATGAAGTTTTTCCACTCCCAAGCCTGAGAGCCTACGAAGATTAAACCTCCAAGGATAGTTAAAAGCATGTAAACCGCAACTTTTGTTTTTTGCAATTTATGTCCTGCATCTACAGCCAAAACCATAGTTACAGAAGAGAAGATTAATATGAAGGTCATCAATGCCACATAATACATCGGTGCATCTACACCATGTAAGAACGGAAAGTGAGTGAACACTTCGTCGGCAATTGGCCAGGTTTCAATAAATTTAAATCTTGAAAAACCGTAAGCTGCAAGGAATCCGGAGAATGTTAAAGCATCTGATACGATAAAAAACCACATCATCATTTTGCCATAACTTGCTCCCATCGGCTCGTTTCCGCCATCCCAAGTTTTTCCGTTAGTAGCTGTTGTAGTAACTGTCGCTCCCATTGTAAAGTTATTAGTTAAAAAGTTCCCAAATTTACATTTTTTTTCTATTTGTAGAAATAGAAAAACAAAAACAAATAAACCCATAAGAAATCAAGAAAGTGCCAAAACATCGCACCAAGCTCAATACCAAGGGTTTGAGTAGAATTGTATTTTTGTTTAAAATGATTATAAATTATAATTAAAAGTGCTACAAGCCCTCCAAACAAGTGGGCTAAGTGCACAATAACCACTACGTAAAGAAAAGAAGTTGTGATTGTACTTTCGCTTCCTGTAAAAAAATAGCCGGAAGCAATAACCTGCTTAAAACCTTCAAACTGCAGGAAAACAAATGCAATTCCTAATGCCAAAGTTGCCAGTAAATACCCTGTAACCGCGCTTCGCTGATCTTTCTGAACTGCTTTTTTCGCCAGATGAAAGGTAAGGCTGCTCAACAACATGGCCACAGTACTTGCAATAAACGCCGAAGGCAATACAAAATCCTTTAACCAGTCCGGTCGTGATTTACTGATTACATAAGCACTTGTTAATCCGGCAAAAACCATCACAATACTTATCATCGCGAACCAAAGCAGCATCTTGTACGATCTTGCTTTTCTCTCATTATGTTCCTGAATCGACATTTCCATAGCCATACTATCGTAAAAATTTATCTATAACGTAAACCAATTGCAACAATGAAATATAAGAAACGCTCACCAACATAAGTTTTTTGGCAGCTTTTTCGTCCATTTCTTTATATAATTTCACTGCAAAGTAAAGCATCCATAATCCCAGAAGCAATACTACACCTGCAGCGATAAAACTTAATTTTAAATCTCCGGTAAAGCCAGACACCGGAAGCAATGAAGCTACAATCAACCAAATGGTATACAAAATGGTCTGCAACGCTGTTTTCTTATCCTGTTTCCCGGTAGGCAACATGAAGAAACCAGCTTTTTCATAGTCTTTATACAAAAACCAGCCGATTGCCCAAAAATGGGGAAACTGCCAGAAAAACTGGATTAGAAATAAAGTCCCTGCTTCTATTCCGAAGTTATTTGTCGCGGCAACCCAGCCCAGCATAAAAGGAATAGCTCCGGGAAAAGCACCGACAAAAACGGAAAGTGGCGTTATGGTTTTCAATGGCGTATAAACGCTGGTGTATAAAAAGATGGAAATTGCCCCAAACATAGCTGTTTTCGGGTTGATGCTGTATAAAATTGACAATCCGATCAAGGTGAGGACAACGCCTAGTATGAATGCATTCTGTTTTGTTGTTCTGCCGGAAGGCAACGGACGGTTTTTGGTACGGTCCATCAAAGCATCCAGATCTTTCTCAATAATCTGATTGAAAACATTAGAAGCACCCACCATGCAATAGCCTCCGATTGCCAGTAGGATAAATGTCAGCCATGAGAAAGGAAAATCGTCCGAAACACCCAATAGGTATCCGACAATAGAAGAAAAAACAACACTAATGGCCAATCCGGCTTTCGTGATTTCTTTAAAATCAGTAAGCAAAGAGGCTAATGAAATGGATTTTTCCGAAGTATTCACTATGGTTTTCATTTAATTCGCAAAACGGTGCGCAAATATACTTCAAAAAATATAGTTTCTCAAAAGCTATCCCTTAAAATCAAGGTCCAAAATAAGTTTTAACAAAAAAAGGCAAACTTTATCGGTTTGCCCTTTTAATTCTTAATGCTCTAAAAATGTCTTCAAATCATTTAATCCTGTTTCAAGCGCTCCGCCAATCTCCTTTTCCATGTCAACCATCAGCAGCATCATATTCATTGGATAATTCATATGCCCGTTAAAGCCCCATTTTACTTTGGTTTGATTCTCAGAAACCGGCTCAGTGATAAAATAAGCATTGTCTTCTGCTTCAAAAGGCTCTTTAAAGCGCAGTTTAAAATCAATCCTGTCGCCTTCAACAATTTTGACAATTTCCTGCTCGCCCTTCCCTACTTCCTTATTATCGCTTTCCCATGCATATACAAAGCCTACCTGACCATCATTCCCTTTAAATTCTTTCTTCATGTTCGGATCTTTTTTGTTCCAAACACTGAAGCTGTCCTGATTTTTAACCATCTTAACAAACTTGAAGACATCTGCTTCTGATCTGTTAATTACGACTTCTCTTTCAATCGCATAATCCTTTTTGACAAACAAACCTGCGATTAATAAAATTGCAATAATTGCAACAACAAACAATAGTAGTTTTTTCAAAACGTTCATACATTAAAATTTTTTTAGTTGGTTTTTAAATGTACGAAATATTTTCTTACTTTAAATTAAAAATCATAATACCAATTAAATAAATCGGAACGCAATCCCACTGAGAACCAAGTAGTACTGGATTTAAATGTAGTAACCGTCTCTGCTAAAGGATCGAAATTTCTGTAGATTAAATTGCCGAACAGCTTTAGATTCATTGTAGGATTAATCATATAACCAGCCTGTAAATCGGCAATCAGAATATTCGTTTTATTTCCCTGTCCGACTTTAACTCCTGTGTCGGCAAAACGCTCTCCGTTATCATACTCTCTATAAATGTCACCTCCGTAATTGGAATTAGCAATCGGATTATTAACGGGATCCACCGATTTTTCAAAATCGAAGCCTTTTACACCTAGATTAAACTTAACGTCAGCAAACCATCTTCCTTTGTAATAATGTCCAATCGCAACAAATTCCCTGAAATTTGCACCCCATAAATGCCCCATACTTTGGTTATTGTGGGCATAATTCGTAATGGCTTTGCTGTGAGAATACACATAGGGACGCACATGATTATATTCTGCCTGAAGCAATAAGTTTTTCACATTGAACGCATCGAAATATTTGGCACCCAACTGATAGGCGAATTTATTTTTCCAGCTTTGGTTGCCGGCTTTCATGTCGCTAAGCGAAAATTCGTCGAGAAAAAACTGCCCGAACAAGTTCACTTTACTATTCCATTTATACTTAGTTGTTAGGCCTAAAGCCGCATTTCCACTTCTTGATGAAGAAGCGAATTCCACGGTACGGTAAAATATGATTGGGTTGACAAAATTCATATCAAATCCTCTGTCATTGGTATTGGTCCAAACTACTGATTCAAACATCCCTATATTCAGCCTTTTGGTAGCATTCCAGCTTAAATAGTGGTTGGCCATGTATTTTGAAGCATAAGTCCCGTCTACTGTTGCCGCGTCGCGTACATCCTTAAGCCACATATAGGTATTGGTATACTTGATTTTCCAGAACGTTGTGTTGATTTTGAAATACGGATACGGACTTGCGGCGTCACTGGTCAAAAGCGAACGATACCCGTCACCGATAAAATTTCTTCCATAACCCAATTGAAGGTTAATCATTTTACTTGGGGCGTATGTCAGATTTGCCTCTGCAGAAGGAAAATCATAAGCATCAGTTTTAAACTCTTTTGCAATTCCTATTCCTGGAATAATGGCAGGATTCCCTCCCGATGGTTTAATAGATTCCGCATATTGATTATAATAATCAGCGAAACGGCCCTGGCTTTCATAGATGGAGGTCGAGAAAAACAACTGCTCTCCCAAGGCACCCTGAATTTGGATTCCACGTGTATTCACGAAAGTATTATCCACGACTTCACTACTAAAATCTTTTCCTAAACGAAAATCGAAAATCGGGTTCATGGTAAACCAATAGTCTTCACCCTGAATTGCCACTGTATTCTCATTCCAGATCTTCCTTCCGAACCAGGACGTTTTGTTCAGCATATTTTGCTTATAAACGCCGTTTAGATCGTAATATTTTGAAACTTCAGCATACGAATAAGGTTTTGAAGCAGTATGATTATTAGTCCCAACCTGGTTCAAGGCGTAATCAAACTGCCCATAATTATTGTGTGAAAACGGAATATTCAGATTGCTTTTAAATTGTGGGTTATCAAACTTTTTATAGACTATTTTCTCATATTCTTTTGATTCCGATTGCGGATCAATAGTGTTATTTTTCTTTGTATTGTCCACCACTGCTTCTGCTCCAAACGGAGTGGGCTTCACCAACGGAATAGCGATTTTTATGGAATACTTGGCATAGGTAGGTTTTCCGGCATATTTAGCTGGTTCTACTTTTGGTAATGCAGAAAAAACGCGTTTAGTTTCTTCAGTCAGTTCCGGAAATGCAGCATCAGTGTATAAGACTTTGAAGGTTCCAGCAGTATCTACTTCAAAAAGCGCAATCACACTTCCTTTATACCCATTATCGATTACAGTTTGTGGTACTTTGAAATTCGCGTATACAAAATCCTGCAGCTGATTGTAAAAACAGCCCTCCCTCTGTGTCGCAATAGCGGCCTGACACTCCGGGAATACCGGAAATTGCTCCATGGAGTTAACCTGAGCGGATGTTATTTGGCTAAAGCCTAAAAAAAGAAGAACTCTTAAAAAATATTTCATTGGTTTACTTTTATTACTCTTAGCATTTTAATCGAAACGATAGAGCATATATGACTTTCATTTAATATTCGCTTTTTGAAATTTCACCGTTTGCAATAGCTTTAGCCGACGATGTCCCAATGCGCTTAACTCCTAAACCGATCATTTCCACAGCCTCTTCATAAGTTCTTACTCCGCCGGCAGCTTTTACGGATAGCGGAAAGGAATTTTCGATCATCAGTTTTATGGACTGAACCGTTGCTCCGTTGGGCAATCCATCCTCTGTTTTATAAAAACCAGTAGATGATTTTACAAACACATTAGCATATTGATCTTCCTTGAAATTGGCAATCACTATATTTTTTATCAGCGCCGAAAGTTGTACAATCTGATGTTCTTTCAAGGCGGCAACTTCAATAATCCACTTCACAATTTTGTTATGCAGAAGCCCCAAAGTGGTCCCTTCGAGCACTTCTTTTTTGACAAGATTGATTTCTCCCCGTTTGAAAGCTTCATAATTAATTACAAAATCCAGCTCATCAGCACCGTCTTTTATGGCTTTATTGGCTTCCTTCAATTTATCTTCCAACAAACCGGCTCCATTCGGGAAATCAATAACGGTTCCAATAGCAGTTTTTGATTTGGCACTGGCAATCATTTCTTTGGCCAAAGCCACTTTATCAGGGCGGATCATGATCAGCTTAAAGTTTTCATCAATGGCTTCCTGTATAAAACCTTTGACAACTTCCAGGTTTTGGGCTTTTGTCAAACCGGCCTGCGAGGCTGTTTTTAAATAGGTTGAATCTAAATATTGTCTTATATCCATATGATAAAAATAAAAAAAATCCCACCGAAGCGGGAGTTTTATTTGCTGCTTTTTAATTAAGCTCTCTTTTTCGGAACTTTTCAACGATCAGTACTGCTGTGATTCCTATGATACTTCCGGCAACATTGGCCAGCAGATCATTAACGTCGGCAGTTCTGGTCGCAGTAAATACTTCCTGGCAAATTTCTATTGCCCCTCCATATAAGAATGCAAAAACAATTATAATTATCGCATTTCCTGCAAAACTCCATTCTGGTTTCTTTTTACTTAGAAATTGAAACCATAAAACGGAAAAGACAAAATAGAAAAAAGAATGTATGTATTTATCTTTTTCCAAAACGGAAACCTTCGGCACATTACTCATACTTATTAAGCAGGCAACCGAAATTCCAATTGTCCAGGATAACGCTAAAAAAAAGTGTTTCTTATGCTCCAATTAATTCTTTATAAGCTTCGCTTGAAAGCAGGCCATCCACTTCTGAAGGATCGGAAATTTTGACTTTCACCATCCATCCTGCTCCATATGCATCTGAATTTACAGCTTCCGGAGTTGTTTCAAGCTCTTCGTTAAATTCCACAATTTCACCGGAAAGCGGTAAAAATAAGTCAGAAACTGTTTTAACAGCTTCAACGGTTCCAAAAACTTCATCTTTTGCCAAAGTCTGGTCTAATGTTTCTACTTCAACATAAACGATGTCACCCAATTCTTTCTGAGCGAAATCTGTAATTCCTACCGTTGCGATGTCGCCTTCAAGGCTTACCCATTCGTGATCTTTTGTGTACTTTAAATTAGCTGGTATATTCATTGTGTTTATTTTTGTTTGAGCAAATGTAAATTTATTCGGGTGAACTATAAAATCTTTTTCTGTTAATTTCCAAAGTTATAACGAAGCGTAAATCCGGAACGAATATTAGTGATTGGGAAGGTAGTGGAAATAACCGCTTTCGAGAACGAATGATCGTAATAGAAAATAGCCGTTAAATTTTTACTGAAGGCATAATCCGCCGTAAATTTAATCGACCAGATATTTTGCCCTCCTCCCAATTGGTTGTTATCGTAATCCAGATAACGCACGATGGTTTTATTCTGTCTGAAAGAAACATCGGCTTTCAGGTTAAGATCGCTCTTAATTACCCCGCTTGGATCGTCCGCCAGTGTTGTGCTGAAGGTCACGTCTTTAAAACGATACCCCAAACCGGCAATGTATTCATTTCCTTTTACTTCCGTTAACAGGTTATTATCGAAACTCAACGACAAGGCGCGGTCTTTCTTCATTTCGGCTAAAATCTTGAATGAGTTTTTCATTTCAAAATCAAGACGGATTAACGGATTAAACTGTTCCACTAAGTTAACGTTAGAAATAATGGTTTTCACAGGGAAGTTTACAGTCCCCGACGAAACATCCGGGTTCGGATTCCTGTCGTATTCAAAATTAGAACGGAACGAGTTGATCGTATAAGATGCTCTGTAGCCGTGCTGCAATGAAAAACGCTTGAACGTATCTTTGAACCATTGGTAACGCATGAAACCGGTGTATTTAACGTTCCAGTTTGGAAGAGGGATATCCCTAAATGGGCCTGTTTTTACGTTGGAAGCATCTGTCCCGGTATAAGCGGCATAGAAGGCTGGAAGCAAAACTGCCTGGCTGTTCTTTCCGAAACCTTTAGGATAGCCTTCTGCATCAATATTCAAAGGATTGGAAAGATCGATTCCTCTGCCTTCCGCAAGTCGGTTTGCTATTATCAGTCGGTTTTCACGGAAATCGTTAAAGGCGGCCGACATATTTTCGTCACTCTGGCTAAAAGCGGTTTTAATCAAAATAGTAGTCATCGAATAATTACCAAAGTCATATGGCGAACGGGGATGATAGTCCCCATTACTGTCAACATCATATTGCTCCGAATAATTTTGGCTCAAAGCCCTATCTGCCGAAAGATCGATTTTCAGATCCGGCAGGACCTCCATTTGTCCGGTGATATTCAACGTTTTATTTTTCACCTGCGTAAAGTTCTGGTTAAACTCAGGATAATAAGTCAGCCATCCGTTTTTAGCAGCTTCGTAACGCACGTCTGCCTGGCTTCCCAAAACGAATCCGACAGTTGGTTTTGACGTTCCAAGGAATCCTATGTTTTGTAAATATCCGGGCAGCATTGTCCCTTCGTTTTGGGCATAATTTACCTGCAGGGTCTTTAAAGAAGTTAAGATCCCAATCATTCTGTCATAAAACAGCCCTCTTTCGTTGGCAGTGTTTGTTGGCTGCGCGGCTAACTTCTGCCCCGGTTTTGGCGTCGCAGGTTTAGCAACCGGTTTAGCTGCTTTCTTAGTGCCGGTTAAACCAATGTACTTATATAATTGGTCCAAGCTAAAAGTAGTATTCAGTTTATGGGAGCCCGAATTTTGAATCGTATTCCCAAGCGAATACACTACCCCATTAGTATGCTCTATCGAAGAAAGCGCATCGGAAGAACGTTGCCAGGTGAAGTTACTGTTATAAGAATAGGTCGATTTTATAAAGCTTAAGGCCGGAATCTTATTGATTGGCAAATCATAATTCACCACCAATTGCTGTGTATGTAAATTAGCCTCACCAATATTGAAATAGTCATCCCAAATGGTCAATTCATCTATCGGACGCTTGTTCTCATCCAGATAGTTTCGGACTAAATTATTTGTGGCAACAGTGTAATTGAAACGCAACGATTTTGTCAGGTTATAATTGAATCCGTAATTATAATTGAACAGGTAATTTCTTCTGTATAAAGGATCCAGACCTATTCCTTCCACGTCCACCTGTCTGAATTCCTGTCTGTTGAACTGACGCAGGATATTCGTCGAAAATGAAATATTGGTTGGCAGATACGAAAAATTAAAATCGCTCAATAATTTCCAGTAGCTGCTCTTTTTCATGAATTTTGTCTGCTTAAAAGGCTCAACCACTTTTGGCTTGAAGGTATAAGCATAATCCGCCGAGCTTCGAACCTGTTGATCAATTAAGCTTTGTATCTGGAAATCGTGATGCAGCATCTCGTTAAACGAATGCGATAATGTTAAGTTTTCCACATCGTAGACATGTTGTTTTTGCTCAGGCCCTCTGTCTTTTTTCACACCGATGAAGTTGATACTGGTACGTTTCGTATAATCAATCGCCCTGTTTTTGATATTGCTCTTCTCCGCTTCATCTTCGGTGATGTCCAGCAGTTGCTCCAATTCAATATCCTGATAAAAAGGATCGTATTTTGGCGTAACCGTTTCTTCTCCCACGCCATAGTTGAACGGAAGTTGAATACCCCATTTCTTAGGAAGCAATTTACCCAAATTCACATTAGTAACCACATTATACTGGAAAACATCTTCCCTGCTTCTTTCGTTCGGGCCTTCTTCAAGACCTCCAAATCCAATGGTTGATTTTCTACCGGTAGCAGAAATATTTGCAAAATCGGCGAAGTTGGTGTCCATATTGGCTACGGCGGCCCAACCTCCTTTGTTGTCCATATCTGACATACGAAGTTCATTGAACCACACTTCTCCCCTGATCGGACCAACCGCATCTCTATTTTTCAGACCCACCATAATTGTTCTCACAAGACCGAAATTCGGATTACCTTTAATCCCCAAAGTGAGTTTATTTGCAGCTGAGCCTAAAAATGCCTCATCCACAAACTGAATGCCGTCCGTTAAATCATCATCCGGCGGAAGGCTATTCTGCAAGGCTAAAATCTTAAGCTTGGTCAATAATTCCAGTGGTAATTCGATTTCATTTTCTTCCGGCCAGATTTCTTCTGCCGTGCGGGAATTTTGTGCCGAAACCTTCAAAGGAATTTCTATCTGGTAGAAGTTCTGCGTAAAGTCATTTCCGAATCGTAAAAAGGCAACCATCTCGTCATCACCAATCGGATCGGTTTCGCCATTCGGATTATCAGCTGATACTACAGGCAGAGACTCTGCGTGTAAAAACATTCTCAGCTTCTTGAACTGACGCATATCCACGCTTACATTCTTAAATGCAGCTCTGGCGTCATTTTCTTCCAGACCGCCTGAAGGATCTGTTGGCAATCCATTTTTTGAATATACTTTCAAAGACAAAGATTGCTCATTCTGATTGATAATGGAATTATTATTGTTTAACTGCTCGCGGTCTACACCCGGAGGCATCACATAAGGAATCGGGCTTCTGCTTCCGTTTTCCTGAATGTTCAGTGTAGTGATATCAAAACCGGTATCGTCATTGGTGTTGTCCGGATCCGTATCCATTGAAGAAAGATAACGTCTCCATTCGCCACGAACCAGGTCAAGGGAACCAAAACGTAATGTCACTTCATTCTGGAATTCGGAAAGGAACATTCTCATAAAACGAATCGATCGGAAATCGGATATAGAACCTTCCGTATTGGCTGCTGTCGCGTCAAAAATTGGAATTTTATACAGTACCCATCGCACTTTGGTAGTTCCGTTCGCAATTGGCACATTATCATTAACTCTTGTATCAACAACATAATTCTGACCGATAACCGGATTCGGAAGGATCGGAATCTCAAATTTATAGTAGGCGTTGATCGTATTCATTGTATTGTCACGATTGATATCCTCAACATCAGGCAAGGTAGTGGAGCCTCTGTTGTTATCGGATAACTCAACCGGTGAATTGCCTTCCACTCCGTTATAGCTTCTATAGCGTTCAATTACACTTCCGCTTGCGTTTAGGTAATAATCATAGTTATCCGCAGCCGGATCGGGATTGACAGCAAAATCCGGATACTTTACCGCTTCTTCACTATCCGTAAGCCCATTCAGACCTAAATCCTGAACTTCACGGTTTCCTCCGTCGGCATCAAAAGCATAAATTAAAGATTGTGCCGCAGGTATCTTACCCCAGTTTGTAGTGTAGGTTGGCAATGAAGATCCAACTTCCGGCAAACCGTTTTCATATAATTTTCTTCCGTCTTTCAGTACGTCTTCGGAAATCTCCCCTAAGTTGATGGTTAGTTTACCAACGTTTGTTATCGGAGTTGTGTCATCCGGGTTTTGACCGTAAAAAGGATCCATCATCCAGAACTGTACGTATTCCACATTAGCCTGCTCGAAGTTAGTGGAATTGATAGCTCTCATGATTCCTCCCCAGTTGTCGGTCGGATTTGGAAGTGTATTAGTGGTTGGATCAGCAACCGCACTGAAGTTGTACGGACCTCTTTCCTCAGGGTAATAAGTTAAATCCAGGGTACTTACAACAGTACTTTGTCCCTGTGCAATATCTGTATTCGGATAAAGCTCTTCGCTGTAAATCCTTCTTACACGGTTCGAGCGTAAATCAGCTTCCGTAATTCCGGAAGGTCTTTGCGAATCTACGTAGAAGACAGGGTCGATAGTATACCACGAAATTTTTGCTCTTAGGTCGTTATAGGTCAGGTCATTTTCCGGTTTTTCACCTCCGAAACCGATTGGTGTACTGGCTAAGGACCAAGCCTGCGGCGCCCTCATATCAATTGTGGATTGTGAGCCTTCAAAATCGTCGATATATACCGTTGACTCGCCGTTGAACTGGTCATTTTTGGAATTTCCGGGCAACAGGTATGCAATCTCGCCACGTACTGACAAATTCGAAGGAACGTCGGTATCTAAATTGGGTAATTTATTTACCATTCGGGTGAAGAAAGGAATTTCCGTTGAAAAATTCCCATTCAGTCCGAAGATGGTATTGTTAACCGATTCCTGGCCGTAATTTGATTTTTGTGTAAACGGTTTTTCCGACATTCTCAGGAACGTACCGCCTATCTGAAACTTATCGTTGAATTTATGCTCAACATTCAATCCGTAGAAACGTCTTGTCTGCTGACCGAAAACCGAGTTGTTCTCAACGGAAACTTCGATTGGCGTGTTGGAGGCCTGTAGGGAAGGATCCAAAATCTGAACTCTTCCTCGTTGGTAATCTACGGTATAATCGATACCTTCCACCAGTACTCTTCCGCCGGCAGTAACTACTACAGAACCTTGTGGCACATTGAAAGCACCAATGGAAATACCATCGCCGCCCGTTGATTTGAATTTTCCTTTTAATTGGAATTTATTCTTCTCGCTATCCTGAAGTGCCAGGGCCTGTGTTTTCTTATACAGATTCCTGAAAACATATTTTGTCTGATTTGCATTGTATGCAGCTACGATATCATAATCCTCACCCGCATTGCTTCTTAATTTTTCAAACAGCAATTCACCAAAAGGCTCCACGGTAGTGAAAATCAGTCTTCCGTTTTGAGTATCTACGGTCATTCCCTGTATAAAATCGAAAAATCCGTCACCACCTTCCTGTGGGTCATTGGTATAATTCAACTTATCAAGATTGAACACTTTTAACAACGGCGTATTGGTAACTTCATCCGGAACCGGCAGAGGACTTACCAAATTTATATAATTCAGAGGAGACGGATCTGTGTACACGATGTTAAAACGGAAATCTTCCTGAGTTAACTGATAGGCGCCAGGAATCTGATAAATATTTTTCATCATTAAATTCCATGTAGGCTGTGTCAAATCTGTATCCGGTGCTCTTTGATTAACGGCGGATAAGCTGCTCTTAAGCATTTTCAAGATCAAACTCTGCGTTGTTGGAATTCCGGAACTTACTTGCGTCGCGTCGACACCATCAGTACCAAATTCTCCTACCTGATAGATATCATCTCCTATCGTGTACTGAAATGCAACGGCCAAAACTTCGTCGTTTGCAAGTCTTTGATTTAAGGAAATATATCCTAATTGCGGATGATAAGTAAATTCGTTTGCCGTAAGTTTTCTTGCATTCTCAAGTTTGGCATAATCCTGTCCTTCCACCATAACCACCGGCGGATTGAAACCGGCTCCTGCAGTAGCAATATCCCTGACACTTGCATTCAGGAGTCCGCCGCCTGTCGCGATGAAAGCCGGATCGAAAAGGTTATTCTGGTTTTGAGACGGGGTATTGAATGGCGTACCGTCATAGAAATTGGGAACATTCTGATCGTCAACACCAACAGCTTCTCTGGTAATATCCTGCCCCGCTGAATTAGTCAGCGGTGCTTCTCCCAAATCCTGAAGCGCTATAATATTACGAAGGTTATTATCTGTGGCGTTAATACGGTTTTGCTTGTTGGTCACCCAGACTTCAATACGTGTAATTTGAGCACGGCTGCTGATAATAGGGTAGGTTTTTAAAGCCTCGTCGTATTTGTTTCTGAAATATTGCGATAAGAAATAATGTCTGTCGGCGTCATAATCCAAAGCAAACATTTCGAAATCCTGTAAAGTTCCTCCGCCCTGAGCAGTCACAGATTTTGTCTGGGATTTCTGCTCCGAGAAAACTCCCGTAAAAGTGGTTTTACCGAACTGTAGCTGCATTTTGGCACCAAACAAACTCTGCGCACCTCTTATAAGTGAACTGTTTAATGGGAAACTTACGTTACCGACTTCAATTTTTCGGATAATATCGTCTTCGGTTGGTGTATATTCTAATTTGATTAAATTCTGAAAAGCAAATGTGGATTGGGTGTCATAATTTGCGTTAACCATCAGTCGGGTTCCTACTTTCCCCTGCAGACTCAAGCTGATCCGCTGATCGAAATCGAACGTCAGGCTTTTTCTGTTTCTTGGTGAAAAGGCCGGATTATCCTGCTTGGTAAATCGGATTCCCAAATCCATTTCCACGGATCCGGTCGGTTTTACATCAATTGTATTACCTCCAAAAATGGTTTCAAACAACCCGGAATTTACGTAATATCTTGGCAATAAATCTTTTTTGGCTTCTTCCGAGCCTTCTTTCTTACCGTCCATCGCGTCCAGTTTCTTCTGGAAATATTCTCGCATTGATTCCCTTGCAAGAAGTTCTTCGTATTCTTTAGGCGTTAGGATAATCGGATAATTGATATTGAATCCGTCCATTGTACTGGTATAAATGTACCGGTCCGTCACGGGATCATAAGTATATGCAGATGTAATACTTTGGGGGTTAGGCAGCTGAATTTGTCCTAAATCGACACCCGTTTTAACGGAATCCGTTTCTTCTTCGTCAACCTGAGCTTCCATAGTGAAACTAAAAAACAGGCACAGTATAACCATGCTGATTTTCTTGATACTGAAAAAATCGTTAGTGTATAGCGTTTTCAAAGGGCTAAAGGTTTTTTAAAGCTAGTTTAATAATAGTTTCAACAGAAGCATCGGTATTCTCTTTTACGATTTTATCCACTACTTTTTCGGCTGACTTCCTTGCAAATCCCAAAACTTCCAAAGCAGATAACGCTTCATCTTTATTTGTATTGCTTTGCGAAAAAGACACTTCATCTAAATTGTATATTTTCAACACTTTATCTTTCAAATCCAGTATGATGCGTTGCGCGGTTTTGGCGCCAATTCCTTTTATGGACTGCACTGTTCCCACATCTCCGGAAGCAATCGCCTGAATAACCTGTTGCGGCGCAATGGATGACAACATGGTTCGGGCTGTACTCGCTCCTACACCGGAAACAGACAGCAATAATTTAAAAAGTTCTCTTTCCGCTTTTTCGACAAAACCAAACAAAGTATGAGCATCTTCCTTAATCTGAAGGAATGTAAACAGCTTCAGGTTTTCAGAATCGGGCAGCAATGAAAAAGTGTGTAACGAAATATTAATATGATAACCTACTCCATTACAGTCAATTACAACTTCGGTAGGTGTTTTTTCCACTAATTTCCCCTGAATATGTGCTATCATATGTGTTGATTCATCAATCAAAAATAAGAAAAATCTTTTATCCTGATAATCAGAACAGATGAAGTTCACAATTATCCGATTAAAGCTTGCTCCTGATTATTTTTTTAGTTGTGCCTGTTTAAGTCTTTTCTCTTTTTCCTGAGCATCTACCACCGCTACGGCTGCCATATTTACCATTTCTTCTACACTGGCTCCCAATTGGAAAATGTGTACCGGTTTGTCCAACCCTAACATGATTGGCCCGATAGACATCACTTTGTTTAGCTCTTTCAGCATTTTATAGGTAATATTGGCTGCATCCAGATTTGGAAACACCAGCGTATTTACTTTTTTATTCGCCAATTTCGAGAATGGGAACTTGCTTGCAAGCATTTCCTGGTTTAGCGCAAAATCGGTTTGGATTTCACCATCAACAATCAGATCCGGATGGTGCTCGTGTAATATCTGCACGGCTTTTCTGATTTTTACGGCGCTGTCATCCTTTGACGACCCGAAGTTAGAGAACGAAACCATGGCAATTACCGGCTCCATTCCGAACATTCTTACTGTTTTGGCGGTCATTAATGCAATTCTTGCCAAATCTTCCGCGGTCGGATTTGTATTGATGGCTGTATCCGCCAAAAAAATCGGACCGCGTTTGGTCATCATCATATTGGTAGTGGCAATTCTTGTTACTCCCTGTTGCTTTGGAATCAGTTCCATTATTGGTTTTACTACTGTCGGGTAACTTCTGGAGTAGCCTGTCACCAAAGCATCGGCTTCTCCTTCGTTCACCATCATTGCGGCGAAATAATTACGCTCGCGCATCCATTTTTGTGCATCCAATAATGAGGTTCCTCTTCTTCTTCTTGATTCCCAATATGCATTGGCAAAACGATTTCTTCGCTCTTCTTCTTCTTTTGTTTTTGGATCGATGATGATCACGTCTTCATCAAAACCTATTTCTTCTTTAAGTTCAAGAATCGTTTCTTTATTCCCTAAAAGTATTGGTGTCCCGATACCTTCCTCCATTACAATCTGTGCCGCTTTCAACACATCCAAATGATCGGCTTCCGCAAAAATTACTTTCTTCGGATCGGTTTTCGCGCGATTGATTAACAAACGTACCATTTTATTATCCGAACCCATTCGCTCTAATAATTCATCACGGTATTTATCCCAATCGGTAATTGGCGCCAAGGCTACTCCTGATTCCATTGCAGCTTTTGCTACGGCCGGCGGAACTTCGGCAATCAGTCTCGGGTCAAACGGTTTTGGAATGATATAATCACGACCGAATGTTAATTTGGTTTCACCATAAGCGATATTTACCTGCTCGGGAACGGAAGCTTTCGCAAGATTCGCCAGAGCAATTACCGCTGCCTTCTTCATTTCCTCATTGATTTTTGTCGCACGAACATCCAGCGCTCCACGGAAAATAAACGGGAATCCCAAAACGTTGTTCACCTGGTTAGGATGGTCCGAACGGCCCGTTGCCATGATAATATCTTTTCGCGTAGCAATTGCTAAATCATAATTGATCTCTGGTGTTGGATTAGCCATAGCGAAAACCACAGGATTGTCTGCCATGCCTAAAAGCATTTCCGGTGATACAATATCTCCCGAAGACAGTCCGATGAAAACATCGGCGTTTTTCATCGCGTCACCTAAGGAATCATAGGTCTTATCTGTAGCATACTTACGCTGCATGTCCGAAATTTTCGGATCGTCTTTGCGTAAGGCACCTTTACTGTTGAACATTACGATATTTTCTGGCTGAACGCCAAAGGAAACATATAGGTTCGCACAGGCAATCGCTGCCGATCCCGCTCCGGAAATCACTACTCGTACATCCTCCATTTTCTTTCCGGCCAACTCTACTGCATTTAGTAAGGCTGCAGCAGAAATAATCGCCGTTCCATGTTGGTCGTCGTGCATTACGGGAATATTCAGTTCCTCAACCAGGCGTCTTTCGATTTCGAAGGATTCCGGCGCTTTGATATCTTCTAAGTTGATTCCGCCAAAAGTAGGCGCTATATTTTTTACGGTTTCGATGAATTTCTCAACGTCTTTAGTATCGACTTCGATGTCAAAAACATCAATATCGGCAAAGATTTTGAACAAAAGTCCTTTTCCTTCCATTACTGGTTTTGAGGCTTCAGGACCGATATCGCCTAACCCCAAAACGGCAGTTCCGTTAGAGATTACGGCTACTAAATTTCCTTTAGCGGTATATTTATAAACGTTGTT
>NZ_CAMLMK010000002.1 GCF_946481155.1 uncultured Flavobacterium sp. | reverse complement strand
TTGCTAAATTCGAAAAGCATTCCACTAAAATCATTATCGGTTCGATTTTCATCAGCGCTTCCTTATTGGTTTTACCACAATTATACGGGGAAGGCTATCACGCCGTTAAAATGTTGTTTGCCAATGAAGGTTCGGTAGTATTGACGACATCTTTCCTGCTTACAATGATTGGAATACTGCTTCTGAAGCCGATTATCACTTCTGTAACATTAGCTTCGGGTGGCGATGGCGGTGTTTTTGCCCCGAGCATGTTTATTGGTGCGTTTTTAGGTTTATTGTTGGCTTCGGTTTTAAACACCTTTTTTGATGCTGATGTGATTCCGCTGAATTTTATGATTATCGGAATGGCAGCCATGCTGAGTGCTAGTATCCATGCGCCTTTTACCTCCCTATTCTTAATATGCGGCTTAATAAACGACTATACTTTATTCTTCCCGATACTGATAGTTTGCCTGGTTTCCAAAACTACGGCAAAGTTCATTTATCCGTATACTGTTTACACTTATCAGCCTAAACCAGCAAATTAATTTCGATGCCCATTCAGAAAATAAAACGAAGCTACCGAAAAACGCGATATGTTCTCTACAGGGAAACCTTAGTCGATTTTAAAGAACACTTTTGGGCATTTGTCGGTGGTTTTATAGGGATTGGGCTTATCGCTTTCCTGCAATACAATATGTTTCCGAAAGAGGATTTCGTGTTCCTTATCGGTTCTTTTGGTGCCTCCGGGGTTTTGGTGTATGGCGTAATCCAGAGTCCGCTTGCACAGCCGCGTAATCTTATTGGCGGTCATGTGATTTCTGCTATTGTGGGTGTAACAGCTGCAAAACTTTTCCCTGATATTCTCTGGTTGGCTTCCGCTGTGGCTGTAGCTTCAGCTATTGTTTTCATGCAGATTACCAAAACATTGCATCCCCCGGGAGGAGCTACTGCCCTGATTGCCGTTACCGGTTCACCGGCCATTTTGAAATTAGGATACTGGTACGTAATTTCTCCGGTTTTAAGTGGCGCCATAATCCTTTTAATTGTAGCTTTGATTTTCAATAACATGACTTCCAATCGACATTATCCGACGAACAGGAAGTTTACGAGATTTAAAAAGAGAATTTCAAACAAAATCAATTTGAAGTAATATGCCAAAATCAAAAGCTTTTTGGACCGGAATCCTTGGGGTTTCGCTTTTCGTCCTGACTACAATTATTGGTGGTTTTTTACACCCGGATTACAATCATATTTCTCAATTCATAAGCGAATTATATGCTATTGATGCACCAAATGCAGACATGCTCCGGTTCATCGGTTATATTCCCAGCGGTATTTTATTTATGCTTTTTGCTTTTTTTGCTATTAAGGAAACACCAAAATCTGTTTTTGCAGCAATCGGATTCATTGGTTTTGGTTTAGGATATGGCTTAGGCACCGTTATCTGTGGTTTCTTTACCTGCGACGTCGGCTGCAATCCGGAATTCATTAATCCTTCCTTATCTCAAATCATTCATAACTTAGTGGGATTTCTTACCTATTTAGTGGTTCCAATTACAATGTTTATGATAGCCCTTTCGGCAAGGAAGTGGAAAAACGGAATCAAATTTTCAAACATCAGCCTTGTTTTGTCTTTCCTAAGCTTCTGCTTTGTGGGTCTTTTAAACGCAGAGCTTACTTCTCCATATAGAGGGCTGATTCAGCGAATTATAGAAGGTAGTATTCTGTTGTGGGTTGCTATTTGTGCTTTTTACATTTCGAAAAATCATTCCGGCAATGCTTCATCTGAATAAAATCCATCATATCGCTATCATTTGTTCCGATTATGAAAAGTCAAAACATTTCTACACTCAGATTTTAGGCTTGGAAATACTGCAGGAAATCTATCGCGAAGAACGCCAGTCGTATAAACTTGATTTGGCGCTAAACGGAAATTATGTATTAGAATTATTTTCTTTTCCGAATCCGCCTAAACGAGTTTCCCGACCGGAAGCTGTAGGATTGCGCCATCTCGCTTTCGAAGTGGATGACATTGAAAAAACGCATTCCTTTATAATTTCTCACAACATCGCAGCAGAAAGCATTCGCATCGATGAACATACCGAAAAACGTTTTTTTTTCATTTCTGACCCGGATGATTTGCCTGTAGAATTCTACGAAAAATAAATTATTCACTTGTTTTTTAGGAGATTAGATTAAAAAAATGTAAAATTGCATACCCAATCTATCTAACTACAAAACAATGAATCTAAAACTACTATTCAGCATTATCGCGATGCTGCTGCTGTCGGCATCCGGTTTTTCCCAAACTCCGCAAAAAAAAATCCTCTTCGTCGGAAACAGTATCACCTATTTTAATGATATGCCGATTCTGTTCCAGGATATCGCCAACAACAAAGGCAAAAATGTCGCCGTGCAACAGCATACCGTCGGCGGTACCGGGTTTGTCAATCATGTTGTCGACGCAAATCTTTATACGCTTTTTAGAAACAATGTATGGGATGCAGTGGTATTGCAACCGGGAAGCGGTGAATCGGCAGGGGCTTCATGGCCGGTGAATACAACAATTCAGAGAGGTCAGGTTCTTCTTGACTCCATCAGAAGGTACAGCCCGTGTGCCAAAGTTTTCCTTTATCAGATTCCTTATGGCGTTCCCTCACCATCAACTTATGGCACCTATCAGACGGTCCAGACGCAAATCAAGGATTCTATAACAAAAATGGCAGATAATTTGCAGCTTCCGTTCGTACCCGCGGGAGAATCGGCGAGAATGCATTATACTGCACAGCAGGATTTACTGCTCCACGGTTCTTACAACGACATCCATCCGAATCTAAACGGCTCCTATCTTGTGGCCGCTACCATGTTCACTGCTATTTTTCAGGAACCCGTTACCGGAACAACATCCTACGGAGGGGTACCGCAGGCCACGGCCGAATATTTTCATGGCATTGCCGATCAGGTAGTTTTGCCTAACAAACCGCAATGGCGCATCAATACCTTTAATCTGCATTCCGATTTTACTTATGTTGTCAATGGCAATTCCATTAGCTTCACAAATACTTCAACTAATTATACTGGTTTGCTCTGGAATTTTGGAGACGGAACAACGGCAACGGAACAAAATCCAACCCACAGTTATACCTCTGGCGGTATCAAAACAATTACCTTAAAAGCGATTCGTAATGGCTGTGAGGAAATCATCGAAAGGCAAATTGATTTGGGGAATCTTTCAATAAATGACTTTGAGAGAAGCAATGTTCGTTTATATCCAAACCCGGCACAATCAGTATTGAACTTTGAAACCGATTCGGCAACATCTCTAAAAATCATCTCCATTTTAGGCCAGGAAATTTTTAAGTCGGCTGAGGAGAAAAGCAATTGGCAGATAAATGTTTCCGGTCTTGAAAATGGAATGTATTTTATAGTTACTGAGAGTCAGCTTGTTTATAAATTCATTAAATCTTAAGCAAAAATCTTATCAACAATTCGCATTTCCGAAATCTGAAATCTAAAATTATAACTACCTTTGGCCTTTCAAAAAACAATAGAGGTCATGGTTTATAAATTCCGAGTAATCCTGGATGCAGAGGAAGACATTTTTAGAGATATTGCAATCCTTGAAGACGATACTTTAGAAGATTTACACAACGCAATTGTTAATGCTTTTGGTTTTGATGGTACCGAAACAGGTTCTTTCTTTACCTGCGAAAACGATTGGACATGGAATGAGGAAGATGAGATTCCTATGTTTGATACCGGAGATGTGCTTGGGGAAATGAAAACCATGGCAGATTTCAAGATCAATGATTTAGTCCATAGAGATAACACTAAACTGGTTTATATCTATGATTTCTTCAGCATGTGGACGTTCTTCTTAGAGCTGGGCGCCATTGAAGAAATGGAAAAAGGAGAAATCTACCCGGCCTTATTATTCTCTCACGGGGAATTGCCTGCAGAAGCTGCAACAAGCGGTTTCAGAGGGGCCGATGTTTCCAATGATGATATCTACGGTGATTTCGAAGACGATATCGATGAAGACGACATGGATATGTTTGACGGCGACGATTCTTTTGAAGACTTCGGTTACGAGGAGAACTGGAATTAAAACTTTGAAAATAGATAATAGAACATAGAAAATAGATCGTGTCTTTTTTCTATGTTCTTTTTTCTTTAATCTTAAAAATAAAAAAATGATAAATTTATTCAACACGCACATCGACAACCTTTCCATCCACCGCGTTGGAAACAAAAGCCGTAACGAAGCCATTTTCCTTTCGGAACAGCCTTATAACCTGAACGATGAGATCATGCCGCTTTTGAAGGAATTTTTCTTTAAGCCTTTCAGAGATAAGGAAGAAAACTACTTTCAGTTTGCCCACGACGTGGATTTGGATTACAACGAAATGTACAATTATGCCAGCGAGATTTTTGCCAATCCGGGCAGTGTGCACGAAGTGACTAAAAAAATCACCAGACATTTGTTTGAGCAGTCGAACCATCCGCATATTAAAAACGGAGAAGTTTATGTGACGTATTTAACGAATGTTTCTATCGACAATAATGTTGTGGATGCGATCGGTGTTTTCAAAAGCGAGATTAAATCCGATTTCCTTCAATTCGAAGAAAAGGATACCAATCTTGAAATGATTTTGCAACAAGGAATCAGCTTAAACAAATTAGACAAAGGCTGCCTGATTTTCAACTATAAAAAAGAAGAAGGTTACAAGATTTTGACCGTTGACAGCAACCGTTACGATGCGCGTTACTGGTTAGAGCATTTTCTTTCGGTGGATGCATTCCAGGACGAGAATTTCATGACTAAGAAGTATTTGAAATTCTGTCAGGATTTTGCCAAAGAAGTCGTACTTCCGGCAGAAGACAAAAAAGAAGAAGTAATGTTCATGAACCGCGCAGTGAACCACTTTGCAAAAAATGACAACTTCGAAGAGTCGCTATTTTTAAACGAAGTAATTGACAACCCGGACCTTATTTCGGAATTCAAAAACTACAAAGTGGATAAAGGCGAAAAATACAGCATCGAAGATTTGACTTCTTTCCCAATCGCAAACGCAGCTGTGAGTGACGCCCGTAAGAAAATGAAAAACATCATTGAACTGGATACCAACATTCAGATCAAGCTGGATTTCATCAACCCGGAAAGTGCTGAAAAGTACGTTGAAAAAGGCTGGGACGAGGAAAAACAGATGTATTATTACCTGGTGTATTTCAACAAAGAAAATAAGAGCTAAAGCTTTATACTAAAATCCCCAATTGTGAATGCAGTTGGGGATTTTTTTAATATAAACTATCTCTAAATCGTCAGAATATTAGTTATTTTTGTAATTCAATAAATCCTATTATGAAAAACGGTATTGCTTTTTTATTTTTCCTCTTTTCTATAACAGCTTTTTCACAGCATGATAAAATCGGAACTGATTTCATTCATACTTTGCTGGTGGAAAAAAATTATGAAAAAGCGTATTCTGATTTTGATGAGAATATAAAAACCAAAGTCTCGGTTCCGCTTTTAGAACAAACTGTCCTCCAATTAGAACTGCAATTGGGGAAATTCAAAAAAATAATTGAAATCAACCGCGAAAAAGACACCTATTATTACTATTCCGAGTTCGAAAAAATGAAATTGGATATTGAAATCTCATTCAATGCCTCCGCTAAAATTGAAGGTTTCTTTTTCAAGCCCCATAAAAATTTCACTCCGGAAATCCGACTTGGTAAAGATTTTAACGTAATGAGTAACGGCATTGAATTAAAAGGCACTTTGCTGGTTCCGGAGAAAAACAACTTGAAAAAACTGGTGCTTTTCGTTCATGGATCCGGGCCTAATGACAGGGATGAAACAATTTTTGAGAACAAGCCTTTCAAAGATATAGCCGAAAAATTATACGAGAAAGGAATCGCCTCCTACCGCTTTGACAAAAGAAGCCATTCCAACCCGGAATCCTTCACAGATAAAAGTACTATCGATGATGAAGTGACTAAAGATGTGGTAAACATATTAGCGCATTTTAAATCAAATCCAGAGTTTAAAGACTATGAAGTGACCGTTATCGGCCATAGTTTAGGTGCCTATTTAATGCCGCGTATTGCCAATCAATCCAATTCTGTTTCCAAAATGGTTCTCATGGCCGGAAATGCCCGAAAATTAGACCAGCTTATTCTTGAGCAGTATGATTATCTGTACAGTTTAAATCCTTCCGAAGAATTTAAAAAAGAGGTGGCGGTAATGAAAGAAAAAATCACATTTCTTAACTCGGCTGCTTTTACTTTAGAAACTCCAAAAGAAAAACTGCCCCTTGACGTCCCTGCTTATTACTGGAAATCAATATTGGAATACCAACCTTTAACTGAAATTCAAAAAGTAAAAAAACCAATACTTATTTTACAGGGAGAAAGAGATTATCAGGTCACTATGACCGATTTTAATCTGTGGAAACAAACGCTTCAAAAAAATAAGAAAGCTAAATTCATCAGCTACGCAACCTTAAATCATTTGTTTATGGAAGGCACAGGGAAATCCAGTCCAATTGAATATGCAATAAAAGCAAATGTGGCACCAACAGTAATTGATGATATTTTTAATTTTATCATCAAAAATTAAAAAAAGCATAAGAAAATCTCATCTTATCTGTTAATAATAAACATATCCCAATTAAGAAGAGGTGATTTGATCTCTTTTTTATTTGCTAATTATTGTAATAAAGACTAACTTACAGGGTTATTTTACGCACTAATCATGTTAAAACGCATACTCTTATATTTTATCTTTCTCCTTTTTACCTGTCAGCCATTGCTTGCTCAGGTTCCTGTCACCAAAGACACGACGAAAATAGGCAGCAAAAGAGATACTATTATAGTAGACACTAAAAAAGATACCACTAAAGTATATCGTAATCTTGAGCGTTATTCCAAAAAACGGAAATTCACCAAATTTGTACATAAACTAATCTTTAGGCCGGCAGAGAAAACACCTCCTCAAAAAAAGAAAAGACAGAGCCGTGCTCAAAAAAATATGTATACAGCCTCTGAAGGCAAGATTATCCGAAACATTGACATAATCACCTTGGACCCATTTGGATATTCCATTGATAATCCAAAAAAAGTCCCTAAACAGTGGATTGAAAAAACAGGAAACGCAGCCCATGCAAAGTCAAAAAAATGGGCTATCCGAAATCATCTTTTATTCAAGAAAAATGAGCCTTTAGATTCGCTTCTCGTGGCAGAATCCGAACGTTTGATACAGCGGGAGCGTTATATCAGAGACGTTATTATTAAACCAATTCCCATCGAAGGAAGTAAAGATTCTGTTGACATTTCCATTACCGTTTTAGATTCCTGGAGTTTAATTCCGACAGGAAACATCACTTCTTCCAAAGGAAATATTGAGCTGACGGAAAGGAATTTTTTCGGTATGGGGCATTTTTTCGAAAATAATTTCAAACAGCGCTTCACGGATAATTCAGATGCTTACGGAGTGCGGTATATAATTCCCAATTTCAAAAATACCTACATAAGCACCGGCTTCCTGTACGACACCGATTTTGACAATAACTATGTCTTAGGCGGTTCTGTCGACCGTAACTTTTTCTCGCCTTTAACAAGATGGGCAGGCGGAGCTGCCTTCGAACACCGGTTTTATCGTGATTCCTTAAGAGATGCGGCTAATGTAGCGGCTTACAAAGATTTAAAATTGGAAACTCAGGATTATTGGGGAGGTCATTCCTTCCGGATTTTCAAAGGAAATACTGAAAATGAGCGTATCACCAATCTGGTAACCACTTTCCGATACAGGAATATTAACTACCTGCAGAAGCCCGGTCCTGTATATGATTCCATAAGCTTTTTCAACGATTCCAAATTGTACCTGACCAGCATCGGGATTACTTCACGACGATTTGTGGAAAACCGCTATCTTTTTAATAATGGTATCCGTGAATATGTCCAGATTGGAAAAACATTTTCCGTAACAGCAGGTTTTGAAGAGAAAAACCGCACCAGAAGGCCCTATTTCGGAGGAAGGATAGCCCAGGGAGGACTTTATGAATTCGGTTATCTCGGGGCCAGCATTGAAATAGGAAGTTTCTTTAATCGGGGAACTTCAGAACAGTCGACTTTCCGGGCAGAAGCATTGTACTTTACCGATTTACTCGAAATTGGAAAATGGAACGTGCGACAGTTCATCAAACCTCAATTAACTATTGGAACGAACCGTCTTCCCACAGAAAGTGATTTAATCAGTCTTGGGAATGATACCGGTATTCAGGGTTTTGAGGATAATGTCTTAGGCACCAAAAAATTATTACTGACATTCCAGACGCAGACTTATGTCCCGGGCAGGTATTACGGATTTCGTCTGAGTCCTTTTGCCAATGTTGCCTTTGGAATGATGGCGGACAACGGCCATAAATTATTCGAGAGTAAGCTGTACTCCAAATTTGGCTTGGGTATTTTAATCAGTAACGACTACCTGGTTTTTAACAGCTTCCTATTGTCACTCGCTTATTATCCAACCATTCCTGATATGGGGCATAATCTTTTCAAAACCAATACCTTTAAAAACAGCGACTTAGATTTACTTGATTATCAGATCGGGAAACCTATAACGGTTCCTTATCAGTAAATTTCATTATTTGAGTAACAATTTGTGGTAACGTTCGTCTTATTTTAATCAATCAAAACAAAACTATGTTGGAAACTATTCTTACAATTGAAAATCTGGATAAGCGTTACGGAGCCGTTCATGCGGTAAAAAATGTTTCGTTTGAAATCAAAAAAGGAAATGTTTACGGAATCTTAGGTCCGAATGGAAGCGGAAAATCCACCACGTTGGGAATCATCCTGAATGTGGTAAACAAAACCTCAGGCGATTACAAGTGGTTCAGCGGAAAAATGGACACGCATGAAGCATTGAAAAAAGTAGGCGCCATTATCGAGCGGCCAAACTTCTATCCTTACATGACCGCTGAGGAGAATCTTAAGCTGGTATGTAAAATAAAAGGAATTCCATATGGAAAAGTTGAAGAGAAACTGGAAATCGTCGGGCTTTTAGAACGAAAAGACAGTAAATTCCGAACTTTCTCTCTGGGAATGAAACAGCGTTTAGCAATCGCCTCTGCATTATTAAACGATCCTGAAATCTTAATCTTAGATGAGCCTACCAACGGATTGGATCCGCAGGGAATCCGTCAGATCAGGGACATCATCAAACATATTGCAAGCCTTGGCACTACTATTTTACTTGCTTCTCACCTATTGGACGAAGTGGAAAAAGTGTGTTCCCACGTTGTGGTTTTACGAAAAGGAGAAATTCTGTACTGCGGTTCCGTTGACGGAATTGTTGCCAATGAAGGCTTCTTCGAATTACAGGCTGAGGATAATGTAGCGTTAAGATCAATTCTTACGAGCCATGCTGCCGTTGAGAAAATTGAAGAAGAAGACGGTAAACTTTATGTGTACCTGAAAGCACCTCTTGAATCATCGGATTTAAACCGATATCTGTTTCAGAACGATATCAGCTTAAACCACTTGGTAAAACGCAAACACAGCCTTGAAGAACAATTTTTACAGCTTACAAACCACAACTAATCCACTCGAAAATGAAACGTCTTTTAGATATAGAATTACAAAAACTTTGGAAAAACAGATCAAGCAAAGTATTGATTATCACTTATTTTGTACTGCTTTCCTTTATTGCATTAATCGCTTCCATCAAATTTGAATTTGGCGCTTTTAAACTCCATATTGCCGAACAGGGTATCTTCAATTTTCCCTACATCTGGCATTTTAATACCTGGGTAGCCGCTATTTTGAAATTATTCCTGGCAATTGTTATTGTTTCCATGATGGCCAACGAATACAGTTACGGAACACTCAAACAAAACCTTATTGACGGATTGAGCAAGAGAGAATTCATTCAGTCGAAATTCCTTACCGTAGTATTATTTGCATTGGGATCGACCTTTTTTGTGTTCGTGATGTCCTTAATCCTGGGCTACAGTTTCTCTTCTTATAATGAATTCGGCATAGTTTTTTCTGATCTGGAATACTTATTTGCTTACTTTATCAAGCTGGTCGGCTTTTTCTCTTTCTGTTTGTTTTTAGGAATATTAGTGAAACGATCTGCGTTTGCAATTGGCTTTTTATTCGTTTGGAACATTGCGGAGAGAATCATAATAGAATTGTTTCGCTGGAAATTCAATTTCACCGAAAACATCCATGAAAAAATAGGGCAGTTTTTACCTTTGGAATCAATGAGCAATCTTATCAAGGAACCTTTCACCCGACTTTCAGTGATCAAAAGCGCCGGAGAAATGATCGGAGGAAAAGCGTTCGAAAAAGATTACAACGTGCATTTTTATGAAGTTCTGATCGTACTCGCATGGACTGTTATATTTGTGTTAATGTCGTATAAAATTCTGCAAAAACGAGATTTATAGTATCTTTGCAGATGCTATGCGTACCTACATAAAGAGTCTTATTGCCACTACATCATTGCTGTTTTTTACGACAATAGCATCTGCACAATACATTACCATTGACAATTCAAAAACACCTGAACAATTAATCCGGGACCTGATTCCTGCAAATAGTTGCGTTCAGGCTACCAATATTACTATTTCCGGATGGGATTTCGGCGGCGGCGAGAAAAGCTATGCTTCTTTTGACAGCAATACTTCCGGTTTCCCATTGGAAAAAGGATTGGTCATTACCACAGGAAAAGCTACATCAGCTATTGGTCCGAACAGCTTTTTACTAAGCGAAGGCCCATCCTCATGGCCTGGCGATAATGATTTAGAACAAGCTATCGGCGAAAACAATACAATAAATGCCACCGCAGTGGAATTCGATTTCATTGCCGTAACCAACACCATGAGCTTTGACTATATTTTTTCTTCGGAACAATACCTGTCAAATCCCAGTTCCAACCAGTGCAATTACTCTGATGGTTTCGCATTTTTATTACGGGAAAACAGCGCGACGCAATACCAAAATCTTGCGGTTGTACCAGGCACGAATATTCCGGTGAAAGTAACTACTGTGCGAGGTTCCGGAACAATTTGTCCACCTGCGAATACACAGTATTTCGATGCTTTTAACGGAAATGCACATCCGACCAATTTCAATGGCCAGACCAAAATCATGAGAGCTGAGGCAACAGTAATTCCAGGAGCTTCTTATCATATAAAAATGGTAATCGCCGATCAGGGAAATAATCTTTATGATTCAGCCATTTTTATCGGAGGCGACAGTTTTAGCAATGAGATCGTTTTAGGTGAAGACCACTTGATTGCTGATGGAAATCCGCTTTGCAATGGTGAAAATCTGGCTTTGACACCCGATTTGGTTCCTGGCGCATCAAGTTACACCTGGCTGCAAAACAATACGCCAATTCCGGGATATACCAACGTGAGTTCGCCAAATTACACAATTACGGCTGCCGGAGACTATACACTGACCGCAAACTTAGACGCCTGCGAAGTATCGGGAACGATTAGGGTCGAATATGCATCGGTTACAGTTAATGATGCGGCTTTAGTACAGTGCGATGACAACAATGACGGAATATCTGTTTTCAATCTTACTGACGCAGCAGAATTTATCACCGGCGGAAATCCCGATCTTTCGATTGTTGGTTATTACGAGTCCGGCAATACGACTCCAATTTCAGATCCCGAAAATTTTCAGAATATTTCAACCAATACGATCAGCGTCGAAGTGCAGAATCAATTTCAATGTACAGCTTTCGCTACCCTTACGCTACAAATAGCAAATAACTCCTTAACCCCTATTGATCCTGTCGAAGTTTGCGATGGAGACAACGTTCAGGACGGGCTATATGAATTTGACTTGGATACTATTTCACAGGAAATTCAAAATAACAATGCATTACCTGGTGGCGCTTCGATTCATTATTTTCTCACAGCTCAGGATGCAGTTTCTTTTGACAATGAACTAAGCACCCCTTATTCCAATACTACTGCTAATCAGCAAATTATTCATGCACGGATTGTAAATGGTCCGGATTGCTATGGAATCCTTCCGGTTACCTTAGTGGTCAATACTTTTTCTCCTGCAGATTTCGAAGATGAATCACCGTCGTTCTGTGATGGGAACACCCTTATTTTAAATCCCGGAAGCGGATATAGCAGCTACAGTTGGAATACAACTCCAATTCAGACTTCCCAAACCATAACCGTAAGCCACGCAGGAACTTATTCTGTAACCGTTACCAACAATGAAGGATGTTCGGCGGTGAAAAATTATTTCGTGACATCTTCAGGGACTGCAACCATTACCGACATAGAAGTAACTAGTTTTTCGGGAAATAATAATTCCATCACGATTCATGTTAGTGGTCTTGGAGATTATGAGTTTTCACTGGATAACATTAATTATCAGGACAGCAACGTCTTCACAAATTTATATTCCGGTGAATATACTGTATACGTACACGATAAAAATGACTGCGGGATGGTCTTCCAATCTACGTACGTTTTAGATTATCCGAGGTTTTTCACTCCTAATGGCGATGGCTACAACGATACTTGGCGCATTAAAAATCTGGAAATTGATTATCCGGGTTCCCAACTCCTTATTTTCAACCGGTACGGCAAGCTTTTAAAACAGATCTCTGCTTCAGGTGAAGGCTGGAATGGCACCTTCAACAATCAAACTTTACCCTCTGACGATTACTGGTTTACACTGAAATTGGAAAATGGCCGAATTATTAAAGGTCATTTTAGCTTGAAAAGATAAAAAAACATACATTTGGAGTATTATTTTATTTTTTCGTAACGATGAAACCAATTTACTATTTCTTATTATGCTTTTTTCTCTCACTTTCGTGCTTTTCTCAAGGAGAAGCCGATAATTGGTATTTTGGAAATGGTGCCGGCATAAAATTCATGCCGGATGGTTCTGTAGTTCCGCTTGCCGGAGGGCAGTTATTCACTTTTGAAGGCTGTACTTCCATATCAAACGCAGCAGGTGATTTGCTTTTTTATTCCGATGGAAGAACCGTATGGGACAGAAATCATGTGATTATGCCTAATGGGAATTATAACGCCGGAACAGGCCTTTTAGGCGACCCGTCAAGTACGCAATCGGCTATTATTGTTCCGAAACCAGGAAATCCGGATATCTATTATATTTTTACGGTTGATGAGCCGCATCATGAAAATGCAGCATTCTTTCCGGATCAGAATCCTGATGTTTCCGCTGCACAGGATGATGGGTTCAATAACGGGTTAAATTATTCCATAGTCGATCTATCGGTTACAGGCAATAATGGAAGTATCGGAAATGTGACCACCAGAAATGTACATTTAGTTACTTACAACCCTGCCTCCAACTCGGAATTACGATACAAATGCTCCGAAAAAATTACGGCTGTAAAAAATAATAACGGCTCAGGATATTGGGTACTGACTCATTTCGTTGATAAATTTTATGCCTTTAAAATTGACAATAACGGTGTGGATTTAAATCCAATCGTTTCCACATTAAATCCGATCGTACCAACAAATGGATACAGAAGAAACTCAATCGGTTACTTAAAATCCTCACCAAACGGCCGAAGACTTGCCATAGCGCACAATCAGATCGGTAACAGTACCGGAGGTACGGAAGAAAACGGTCAGGTTTTAGTCTACGATTTTGATAATGCTACCGGTATCGTTTCCAATCCGATTTCTTTAGTGAACAGCGGAAATCCTTACGGTGTTGAATTTTCTGCCGATTCAAAAAAACTATATGCTACCAATGGAATAAACAACAACTTAACTAGTCAGTTATTGCAGTTCGACCTCACCAGTACGCATTTAAATGCCTTCGTGGTTGAAACTTCAGACGCCTCAGCCGGTGCGCTTCAATTAGGCCCGAATAAAAAAATATACCGTGCCAATTTTTCCAACCAAAGTGGTGTCAGTGGCTATTTGGGGGTGATTAATGACCCGGAAGCAATCGGATTAGCGTGTAATTATCAGCAACTTGGCGTTGAACTGATTTTCGGAACCTCATCTTTAGGCTTGCCGCCTTTCATCACTTCCGTTTTTAATACCAGTATTATTGTGGCAAATACCTGTTTGGGAGATGCAACGCAATTCAGCATTCCGGTTAACGAAAATATTGACAGTATCGAGTGGGATTTTGGCGATGGAGGAACATCGAACCAATTAACCCCTACACATACCTACGCTGCTTCAGGAAATTATACCGTAATTGTGACGATTACCATAGATGGAACGCCGGTTTCCAACGAACAAATCGTCACCATATTTGATGTACCCGTAGCACACGATATTCCAAATCCGTCCATCAACCAATGTGATGATGACGCGGATCAGATCTTTAATTTTGCTTTTTCTTCGCTTTCAGCAACAATTCTCGGAGGTCAGGATCCTTCCCAATTTGAAGTGAAGTACTTTTTAAGCATGGAAGATGCTATAGATAATTCCAGTGAAATTGACGAAAACGGTTTTTTAAACACTGCCCCGACATTTTTGGTATATGCACGAGTATCCAATAAAGGTAATATTGCCTGTTATGATATCACGAATTTCACCGTGAATGTGTTTAAACGCCCGCAAATAATGAGTCTTTCCGATTTAGTTATTTGTGATGACAATACCGATTCAGATGATACTAACGGGCAAGCGACATTTACGCTTTCTCAATTAAATAGTGGTATTCTTGGTACCCAAAGTGCTTCCGAGTATACGATTTCTTATCATTTAAATCAAAATGATGCCGATTTGGATCAGAATGCTCAGCCGAATTCATTTTACAATACCACGCCGAACCAGCAACCATTGTTTGTCAGAATCGAGAACAACGCAAACCCTGCCTGCTTCAGTACCGGTCAATTTAATTTAATTGTAAATCCATTACCTGTTGCAACGGCAGCACAATTGACACAATGCGACTTCCAGTTGAATCCTGACGGCTTTACGACCTTCAATTTAACCGAAGCTAATGCTATTTTAACTGGCGGAAACACTAATTACAGTACGGAATTCTTTGCACAGGGCAACAGTACTCCATTGAATACGACTTATACAAACATTCAGAATCCGCAAGTGCTTACTGTTCATGTAATTGATAACACTACGCAATGTTACAGTGTAACAACTTTAACTTTAAATGTAAACACAAACCCTACAATCACAGCAGTTATACACGAATGTGATGCTGACGGAACCGAAGACGGATTTGTTGAATTTGATTTGAATGATGCTGGCTTTGTGACCCCTGGCAACACCACTAATTACTATAGTACGATTAATGATGCGCTTCTCGAACAGAACGCCCTGCCTTCAGATTATACAAATACTCAAGTTAATTATCAACGCATTTATGCCCGAATTGAAAACGGAAATGATTGTATTGGTATTAACATCATTGATTTATTTGTTGATCCACTACCAAATATTGATATTGATGATACAGATGTTTACTGTTTAAATCAACCAAATATACCTGTTGTTTTAAATTCGGGAATTGGCAATCAGAACCCGAATTCGTTTACTTACTTATGGACACCAAATGGCGAAACTACCTCTTCGATTTCCGTTTTAGCCTCGGGAACATATACGGTTACTGTAACCAACGGACTCGGTTGTTCAAAACTAAGAACCATAATTGTAAAAGATTCAGATGTGGCAGTAATTGAAAATATAGCCATCGTTGATTTATCGGACAATAATACAATTACAGTTTATGTTCAGGGCGATGAAGCGGAATTCGAATACAGTCTTGACAATGTCAACGGACCTTATCAGGACAGCAACTATTTCGAAAATGTTACACCGGGCATCCACACGATATACGTTTCCGATAAAGACGGTTGTGGCCGCGTTCAAGTGGAAAGAGCGGTATTAGGTATTCCTAATTTCTTCACACCAAACGGGGATGGCTACCATGATACCTGGAAAATAAAAGGTATGGAAAACGGACATTACGCCAACAGTACCATTTATATTTATGACCGATACGGAAAGCTGTTAAAACAAATGGCGCCATCCGGTGAATGGAACGGAATCTTAAACAATCAGGTCCTTCCTTCAACCGACTATTGGTACGTAATAAACCTGGAAGATGGAAGAATAATTAAAGGACATTTCTCTTTGAAACGATAATACATTGATTTACATTTGCGTTTGTTATAAAAAAAGTATACGCAATGTTTTCATTAAGGTTTTCACAGATTGTTTTGTTATTGTTATTTTTTCAAATCGGGTTTTCACAAAACGACTGCTCTGACGCATTAGTTGTATGTGGGAACAGTAATTTCTCCGGACTTTCGGCAACAGGAATCGGCGTTCAGGAATTATCCGGATCCAACACTTGCGCCAGCGAGGAAAACAACAGTATCTGGCTAAAAGTCACCATTGAAACAAGCGGAACACTTAGTTTTTCACTGGTTCCGCAAAGCCATAGCATAACCGTCGATTTTGATTTTTTCGTATTCGGTCCTAACGTAAGCTGCGGAAATATTGGCAATGCGATTCGTTGTTCAACAACAAATCCCGAAGCAGCAGGTCAAGCCAACAACCATACCGGTATGAATCAAACGGAAACGGACACCAGCGAAGGACCGGGAGCAGCTGGCAACAGTTTTGTAAGCGCTATAAATGCAGTTGCGGGTGAAACCTATTTTATCGTAATTGACAGACCCATAGGATCAAGCAACTTCTCTTTGAACTGGACCGGAACGGCAACTTTCAGTGAGCCGCCAACAGTCAACAACACTACGGCAGGTGCTACTTTAGACATGAGCAAATGTGATTCCGACAGTGTTCAGGACAATACCACAACATTTGATTTATTGCAAAATTCACCATTAGCCATTGGAACACAAACCAATATAACGGCATCTTTCCATACAACCGCTAACGATGCCATAACTAATAGCAATGCAATTCCAAATCCGGGAAGTTATCAAAACACTTCCAGTCCGCAAACCATATATATCCGTCTGACCAATACCAATACAGGTTGTTTTGCCACTGAGGAATTTGACATCAATGTTATCCCTTATCAAACCAACAATCCTGCTAATCTTGAAGAATGTGACCAGGATAATGACGGATTTGCGACTTTTAACTTAAGAGAAAACGATGCGGCTTTAATCGGTGGTGATACTAATTTAACCATAACTTACCATCCTGCAAGCAACAGTCCTGTGCTTCTGCCAGATAATTATACAAACCAGACGCCTTTTACCAACGAAACGGTTTGGGCTAAAATTACAGATGCATCAGGTTGTTATGCGTATAAACCATTTGACCTGATCATAAACAGAATTCCAAATGTTACGCCGGCACAATTAACCCAGTGCGATTTTCAGTTAAACCCTGATGGTCTTACCACCTTCAATTTAACAGAAGCCAATGCTGTTTTAACCGGCAGCAATACAAATTATACGACTCAGTTTTATGCTACTTTAGCTGATGCTAACAACAATGCCAATGCGTTAAATACTACTTATCAGAATATTCAAAATCCTCAGGTGATTCATGTGCGTGTGACCGATACTACAACTTCATGTTACAGTTTCACGACCCTGACACTGAATGTAACTGTAAATCCGACAATCACTTTCCCATTACACGAATGTGACGCAGACGGAACGGAAGACGGATTTGTAGAATTTGATCTTACTGATACGCAATTTGCTACAGGCGGAAATACCGTTACTTATTTCGCCAACAGTAGTGACGCACTTTTAGAGCAGAATGCATTGCCTACTGATTATACAAACACAGTAATAAACTACCAACGCATCTATGCCCGAATTGAAAATGCTAATGATTGTATCGGGATTTATATCGTGGATTTATTTGTAGACAAATTGCCAAATATAGACATTGACGATAATGCTGTTTTCTGTTTGAACCATCCGGGCACACCTGTTATTCTGAACGCGGGAATCGGAAATCAGAACCCGGCTTCGTTTACTTATTTGTGGACACCAAACGGTGAAACTACACCAACCATTTCAATTTTGGCTTCAGGAACTTATACGGTTACTGTAACCAATAGCCTCGGCTGTTCAAAAGTGAGAACTATTATTGTCAAAGATTCAGATGTTGCAGTAGTTGAAAATGTTTCCGTGGTGGATTTATCCGACAACAATACCGTAACGGTTTATGTTCAGGGAGACGAATCAGAATTTGTATATAGTCTTGACCAACCAAACGGGTCTTTCCAGGACAGTAATTATTTCGATGATGTAACACCGGGTATCCACATTGTTTACATTTCCGATAAAGATGGGTGCAAAGTCGATACAAAGCATGAATTTCCGGTATTAGGCATCCCTACCTTCTTCACGCCAAATGGTGATGGTTACCACGATACCTGGAGAATTAAAGGAATGGAAAAAGGGCATTATGCCAATAGTACTATTTACATTTACGACCGTTACGGAAAACTTTTAAAACAGATGGCGCCGGGTGGCGAAGGCTGGAACGGAACATTCAACAACCAAATGGTTTCAGCAACCGATTACTGGTATGTGATGCATTTGGAAGACGGAAGAACAATCAAAGGACATTTCGCTTTAAAACGATAATATCAAAACAATAAGGACATAAAAAAAGCCACTCAAAATGAGTGGCTTTTTTATTTATGCACATTTAAGATTATGCAATCTTGAAACGTTTTCTGTCATTTTCAGTCAGATGGATTTTACGTAAACGTAACGATTTTGGTGTTACCTCAACATACTCATCTTTCTGGATGTATTCTAATGCTTCTTCTAATGAGAATTTGATAGCAGGAATAATTCTTGCTTTATCATCAGCACCAGACGAACGAACGTTAGAAAGTTTCTTGGTTTTAGTTACGTTTACAGTCATATCATCACTACGGGTGTTTTCACCGATAACCTGACCTTCGTAGATATCTTCATTCGGATCAACGAAGAATTTACCTCTGTCCTGTAATTTATCAATTGAATAAGGAATCGCTTTTCCGTTCTCCATAGAGATTAACGAACCGTTGTTTCTTCCAGGAATTTCTCCTTTGAATGGTTCGTATCCGATGAAACGGTGTGCCATAATCGCCTCACCAGCTGTAGCAGTAAGTAATTGATTTCTCAATCCGATAATACCACGGGAAGGAATGTTAAATTTCACGATCATTCGCTCTCCTTTACCTTCCATGCTCAACATTTCTCCTTTACGGACAGAAACAAACTCAACTGCTCTACCTGAAAGGTTTTCCGGTAAGTCGATGGTTAATTCCTCAATTGGCTCACATTTTACACCATCAATTTCTTTGATGATTACCTGTGGCTGACCAATTTGCAATTCGTATCCTTCACGACGCATTGTTTCGATAAGTACCGATAAGTGAAGTACACCACGTCCGAACACCATGAATTTATCTGCAGAATCAGTATCCCCGACTCTTAATGCTAAGTTTTTCTCTAATTCTTTCGCCAAACGATCTTTGATGTGTCTTGACGTTACGAATTTACCTTCTTTACCAAAGAAAGGTGAATCGTTAATCGTGAACAACATACTCATTGTAGGCTCATCGATTGCAATAGTTTCTAATGCTTCAGGGTTTTCAAAATCGGCGATAGTATCTCCAATTTCGAAACCTTCAATACCAACAATCGCACAGATATCACCGGCAATAACCTGCTCTACTTTTTTACGTCCAAGACCTTCAAAAGTGTGTAATTCTTTGATTCTTGATTTGATGATTTTCCCGTCTCTTTTTACCAAAGAGATTGGCATACCTTCATTTAAGATCCCTCTTTCAAGACGACCGATAGCGATACGACCTGTAAAAGAGGAGAAATCCAATGATGTAATTAACATCTGAGGTGTTCCTTCAGAAACTTTTGGAGCCGGAACGTGCTCTAAAACCATATCTAATAATGGTTCGATGTTGTCCGTTTGGTTTCTCCAATCGTCAGACATCCAGTTATTTTTTGCGGAACCGTATACTGTTGGGAAATCCAACTGAGCTTCGGTAGCGCCTAATTCGAACATTAAGTCGAAAACTTTCTCATGAACTTCTTCCGGAGTACAGTTTTCTTTATCAACTTTATTGATTACCACACATGGCTTCAAACCTAAATCGATTGCTTTCTGCAATACGAAACGGGTCTGCGGCATTGGGCCTTCAAAAGCATCCACTAACAAACAAACACCGTCTGCCATGTTCAATACACGCTCTACTTCCCCACCGAAATCGGCGTGGCCCGGAGTATCGATAATGTTGATTTTTGTGCCTTTGTAAGTTACGGAAACGTTTTTAGAAGTAATGGTAATCCCTCTTTCTCTCTCTAAATCGTTGTTATCCAAGATCAAATCACCTGTGTTCTCGTTTTCACGGAACAACTGACAGTGATACATAATTTTGTCAACCAATGTTGTTTTACCGTGGTCAACGTGTGCAATAATCGCGATGTTTCTAATTGAAGTCATATACTAATTTTGAAGGTGCAAAAGTACAACTATTTTTTGGATTAAAAAGACTAATTATGAAGTAGTTAGCTAAAATTTAACCAATTGCTAATAATAAAAAAAAGCCCTCATAAATGAGAGCTTTATTATTTTCGCTAAACCTACTACTATAAAGCAGCTACATGTTTAGTTAATTTTGATTTTAAATTCGAAGCTTTGTTAGCATGAATGATGTTTTTCTTCGCTAATTTATCGATCATCGAGATAACTGAAGATAATTTTGCAGAAGCCTCAGATTTATCAGTAGCCATACGGATCGCTTTTATAGCGTTACGTGTAGTTTTGTGTTGGTATCTGTTTAATACTCTTTTTTTCTCGTTGCTTCTGATTCTTTTTAAAGCTGACTTATGATTTGCCATTTTCTTAAATTTTTAATTGTAATAATTATTTATAAACTATCAGTTAAAAAAGAAAAACCTCCCACAATTATTAGAAACAATCACTTTGGTTTTAACTAATAAAACAATGACTCGAGACACTGAACCATTATTTCATAAAACTTATTTACAACTAATTTTGTAGCCCGTAGGGGAATCGAACCCCTCTTACCAGGATGAAAACCTGGCGTCCTAACCGATAGACGAACGGGCCAAGACTGTTTTTAGAGTTTTCAGTAAACTTTGTAGCCCGTAGGGGAATCGAACCCCTCTTACCAGGATGAAAACCTGGCGTCCTAACCGATAGACGAACGGGCCTCTTTTCTCTAATTGCGGTTGCAAAAATACAACTATTTTTTATTCCCACAAGACTCTGCAGAAAAAAAAGTTTTTTTTCTAATATGCCTTCGCAAAAAGCACTCTTCCAACTGAAGGTTTGCCAGTAAACATACAGCTTCCCGCCTCTTCCTTACGATCTAAAGCGATACAGCGGATGGTTGCTTTTGTAAGTTCTTTTATCTTTTCTTCGGTCTCAGGAGTACCGTCCCAATGCGCCGCAATGAAACCTCCTTTGTTTTCCAGAAGATCCTTGAACTCTTCGAATGAATTAGCATCCGTAATATGTGTATCTCTGTAATTCAATGCTTTATTAAACATATCGTTTTGAATCTGCTCCAATAAATTCTGAATGTATGTTACAATTCCTTCTTTGGAAACCGTTTCTTTAGTCAACGTATCGCGTCGGGCAACCTCGTATGTTCCGTTTTTCAGATCATTCGGGCCGATAGCCAAACGAACCGGAACACCTTTCAATTCATATTCATTAAATTTAAATCCTGGCTTTTGCGTGGTTCTGTTGTCGTATTTAACTGAAATATTTAATTTACGTAATTCTTTTACCAACTCACCAACCTGAGCCGAAATCGCATCCAATTGCTCGTCCGTTCTGTGAATTGGAACAATAACTACCTGGATTGGCGCTAAATTCGGAGGCAATACCAAACCGTTATCATCGGAATGTGTCATCACCAAAGCACCCATCAGACGTGTAGAAACACCCCATGAAGTTCCCCACACGTGTTCCTGCTTTCCTTCTGCATTAGCAAATTTCACATCAAATGCTTTTGCGAAATTCTGGCCTAAGAAGTGCGAAGTCCCAGCCTGAAGTGCTTTTCCGTCCTGCATTAACGCTTCAATACAATAGGTTTCTTCCGCTCCTGCAAAACGCTCGGTTTCGGTTTTTACACCTTTCACCACCGGGATTGCCATGAAATTCTGAACAAAATCAGCATAAACATTCATCATTTGTACAGATTCTGCAACCGCTTCTGCTTTTGTAGCGTGAGCCGTATGTCCTTCCTGCCATAAAAATTCGGCGGTACGTAAAAATAAACGCGTACGCATTTCCCATCGGACCACATTGGCCCATTGGTTAATTAATAAAGGTAAATCTCTGTAGGATTGTACCCATCCTTTATAGGTAGACCAGATAATTGCTTCACTGGTTGGACGAACGATTAATTCTTCCTCCAGCTTTGCATTTGGATCCACCATTAATTTCCCTTTGTTATCGGGATCGTTTTTCAATCTGTAATGAGTAACAATCGCACATTCTTTTGCAAATCCTTCGGCGTTTTTCTCTTCAGCCTCAAACATGCTTTTGGGCACAAATAATGGGAAGTAAGCGTTTTGATGACCTGTTTCTTTGAACATACGGTCTAATTCTCCCTGCATTTTTTCCCAGATTGCATATCCGTATGGCTTGATAACCATACAACCTCTCACTCCGGAATTCTCTGCTAAATCTGCTTTTACAACCAGTTCATTATACCACTTGGAATAATCTTCGGATCGTTTTGTTAAATTTTTACTCATTTTAAATACTTTGGCACAAAAATTGTTTAACTTATCTTGATGAAATAGTTCGACAAAACTAACTATTTTTGTTATGTCCAACAATAAAAAACACCATTGATATGAAAACTAATTCCTTACGCGGCCGAAAATTATCCATTTATGCATTATTTGGATTAGTAGGACTTTTGGCTTCTTCCTGCGGTTCTTATCAAAACTCGTCATATTATGATAATGACGGCGTTTATGGTTCTTCCGAAAGACCCAATAAGTACGCTGAAGAAAATGTTGCTCAAGGCGACAGATACAAAGAATATTTCGGCTCTAACAAGGACCTTTATTCTGAAAACAGCGAAGTTTTTACTGATGTAGAAGGCTACAATTCACAATCAACCGATACTACCGCAAGAAATAATAACGAAAATTATGCCGGATGGGGCGATAATGATCAAAACATAACTGTAAACTATTATTCATCACCCTGGTACAGCAATTATGGCTGGGGTTGGAATTATCCATATTACAGCAGCATCGGCTGGGGCTGGAATTCTTATTACGGAAGCAGCTGGAGCATAGGCTTTGGTTGGGGATGGAATTATCCGTACTATGGATGGGGCTGGAATTACCCTTACTATGGCTATTATCCTTATTATGGTTACTACTATCCTTATTATGGACATCACCATCATCATTACATAGGAGGTACCAGAGGGGGATATGCTTATAACGGAGACAGAACCAGCACTTATGGCGGAAGAAGATCTTACACAGGCGGAACAAGAAATTATGCCACGTCTCCACGCCCAAGAACAGCTACGTTCGCTAATCCAAGAAGCAATTTCAGTAATCCGAGAAACACGGACGGTTCAGTTCCAAGACCAAGATTCAATACTAATTCGAATCCTAGAAACACACAATACCAAGATGCTACACCGCGTCCTAGAGTAAATCAGGGAAGCGAGCCGAAACCAAGAAGTACCGAATATTCTTCACCAAGAAGCAACAACACTTATTCTTCGCCAAGAAGCAATAGTGGAAGTTATTCTTCACCAAGAAGTTCCGGAGGTTCATTTGGTGGCGGAGGTAATTCCGGTGGCGGACGTTCGGGCGGAGGAAGAAGATAAATAAAAACTTATCATCCCAGATCAGGAAACATTTTTTGGTCTGGGATTTTTATCGTTAAAAAACAGTATTATGAAAAAAACAGTACTTTATCTAATTGTATGCTTGTCCGGGTTTGCCGTGCAGGCACAGGAGCCGAGTCCTTCTTCGGCGTTGCGTTATGCGATTGACGATACTCAGGGGACAGCCCGTTTCCGGGGAATGAGCGGAGCCTTTGGTGCCGTGGGCGGCGACATGTCATCTATAAATGTAAACCCGGCGGGTACAGCAATTTTAAGCAACAACACCGCTTCCGGAACTTTAAGCAATTATAATGCTTCCAGAAAATCAAATTATTTCGGAGATTCTTCTACCGATAATACCAGCACTTTAGACCTTAATCAATTGGGTGGTGCTTTTGTTTTTTTCAACACCAAAGAAAACAGTGACTGGAAAAAATTTGTGTTTGCGATCAATTATGAAAATGCAAACGACTATGAAAATAATGTATATTACCAGGGCACCAATCCTAATCGTTCCATAAGCGACTATTTTACAGCATTCGCCAATGGTCCGGGCAACGTTCCTGGAATTCAGGAAAGCTATCTGACCACGTATGATTACACCGACTTCAATTTCATGGATCAACAGGCATGGCTTGGCTACCAGTCCTACATAATAGACCCGACAGGTCCCGACAGCTATACTTCAAATGCGCCGGCTGGAAATTTTTATCAGCAAAATTCATTCGCATCGACAGGATACAACGGAAAAGTTTCAATCAACCTTTCGAGTTCGTACAAGGATAAAATTTATTTCGGCGTGAACTTTAATGCGCATTTCACGGATTACACTCAAAGTTCATTGGTCTATGAATCCAATACTTCGGCAAACAATACAGACCGCCCGACAATCCATACAATTGATTTCCAGAACGATATGCACACTTACGGAAGCGGATTCTCCATGAATCTTGGTGTCATAGCAAAAGTTACTAAGGATATGCGTCTTGGATTAGCTTTTGAAACGCCAACATGGTACCGTCTTACAGACGAATTATCCCAGGCAATTTACACTACTTTCAACACAGGTCCGAATGACCCGAATCCCAACCAGGAGGCCACTTACCTTTTCGATGAAGGCATAGTATCGGTTTATCCGGAATATAAATTGCAGACTCCGGGCAAAGTAACCGGAAGTTTCGCTTACGTTTTTGGAAAACAGGGATTAATCAGTTTCGATTATTCCATCAAGGATTACTCTACTACGACATTCCGACCTAAAAATGAACTGTTTTTCAATTCGGTAAATACGCAAATGTCAAATGAGCTTACTACTGCTTCTGAATTTAGAGTTGGCGCGGAATACCGTGTGAAACAAGTAAGCCTTCGCGGCGGTTACCGTTTTGAACAGAGTCCATACAAGGATGGAAAAACCGTTGGTGATTTAACCAGTCTTTCTGCAGGTTTGGGTTATAATTTTGGAGATTCCAGATTAGATCTTGCCTTCACGCATTCAGAAAGAGATTATTACCACTCGCTTTTATCCAGTTATACGGATGCTGCTAAGGTGCAAAGCAAAATGAACAATCTGACGCTATCTTATACAATCAATTTCTAAAATTGAGTATCAAATATTCAAAACCACTCTTCTTTCAGAGTGGTTTTTTATTTCCTGAAGTTTGCCCTTAGCCCTGATTGGAGAGAAAATCCTTCCTTTTTCAGGAAGATTGTAACGGAAAGCAGGACCAAACCTTTAAAAAATTCCCAAACGATGGTGCTCCTAATTATAAAAAGCGTAATTTTGCGCACTTCTAAAATAAGCAACGTAAATATATGAGAACCAAGTCGTTAAAGAAAAACAAAATCAATGTAATCACTCTTGGGTGTTCTAAAAATGTGTATGACAGTGAGGTACTTATGGGTCAGCTGAAAGCCAGTGGCAAAGAAGTGGAACATGAGGCGCCGGCAGAAACCGAGGGAAACATCATCGTAATTAATACTTGCGGGTTTATTGACAATGCGAAAGCGGAATCAGTAAACATGATTTTGGAATATGCCGATAAGAAAGAACGCGGATTGGTGGACAAGGTTTTCGTAACCGGCTGTTTATCGGAGCGTTACCGACCTGATTTAGAAAAAGAAATCCCGAATGTGGATCAGTATTTCGGAACAACTGAATTACCGTTATTGCTGAAAGCATTGGGTGCAGATTATAAACATGAATTATTGGGAGAAAGAATCACCACTACTCCGAAAAACTATGCGTATTTAAAAATTGCTGAAGGATGTGACCGTCCGTGCAGTTTTTGCGCGATTCCTTTAATGCGTGGCGGACACGTTTCGCAGCCGATTGAAAAGTTGGTAAAAGAAGCACAAGGTTTAGCTAAAAACGGCGTGAAAGAATTAATTCTTATCGCTCAGGATTTGACCTATTACGGTTTGGATTTATACAAAAAGAGAAATCTTGCCGAATTATTGGAAAATCTCGTAAAAGTGGAAGGTATCGAATGGATCCGTTTGCATTACGCCTTCCCTACCGGCTTCCCGATGGATGTTCTGGAAATCATGAAGCGCGAGCCTAAAATCTGTAATTATATCGATATTCCGTTGCAGCACATTTCGGATAATATCCTGAAATCAATGCGTCGCGGAACTACTCAGGCCAAAACGACAAAATTATTGAAAGAATTCCGTGAAGCAGTTCCCGGAATGGCGATACGTACCACTTTAATTGTAGGTTACCCTGGAGAAACTCAGGAAGATTTTAATATCCTGAAAGATTTTGTTCAGGAAATGAAGTTTGACCGAATGGGTTGTTTTGCCTATTCTCATGAAGAAAACACACACGCTTATTTATTGGAAGATGATGTACCGGACGAAGTGAAACAGGCCCGTGCCAATGAAATTATGGAATTACAGTCGCAGATTTCATGGGATATGAACCAGGAGAAAGTCGGAAAAGTATTCAAATGCATCATCGACCGTAAAGAAGGCGGTCATTTTGTAGGAAGAACGGAATTCGACAGCCCGGATGTTGACAACGAGGTTTTGATCGATGCAGCAAAATATTATGTGAAAACCGGTGACTTCGTAAACATTAAAATTACGGAAGCTACTGAGTTTGACCTATATGGCGAGCCGGTGAATTAATTCACTTCCTTATTTTTATAAAAAATTTATCATATTATTGTAGTAAAATACTGAGCGTTTTCATTAACTTTAAGATACCAAAACCTTAAAATTGTAAAAAATGAAAACGCTTTTTATTTTTTTATTGCTGCCTCTTACAGCTATTGGACAGCAAACAGCCCTGACTTCGCCTGATGATTTATTCGGCAAAATTCACTGGAAATACCAGACTCCTGTTAAGAACCAAGGGATGAGGAACACCTGCAGTGCTTTTGGAATTGCAGCTGCTTTGGAAACTTTCGATGGAGCGCCAAAGGATCTAAGCGAAAAGTATCTTTATGGAGCGCAAAAAGCCTATGATTATGTCAAAGGCGAACCAACGGAAAAGGGACAATTCCTTAAAAAGTATGTTGAAAGACTGCAAACCGATGGTGCTATTATGGAAGAAGACCTTCCTTATAATCCGGAGGCTACTAAAACATGGCATCCTTCAGACACTGAGCTTGTAAAATATTTATATGAAGGCGACCTCGGCTTTGTGGAAATGATAATGAAATACAGAGGAAAAGCAAAAATTTTCCTAAACCAGGCTGAATACCTTGACGGAGCCTCCTCGCAAAATGTGGAATATCTTAAACTGCTGCTGAGTGGCAGTGTTCGGGCTATTCCCGTGAGTTACAATTTATATGCTCCCGCATGGGCGGCTTATCCTTCCGTTAATTTTACTTCAATAACACCTGACCTCGGCTATAACATCCAAGCGCCCGACGGAAAGATGTATCAGTATTCCGTATTAAAAAACAGTGTACCTGATCTTGCCGACAGGATTGCAAAAGGAGAATATACAGTACTAAAATCTGATGCAAACAAAAATCAGTATAACGGTCATGTAGTAACTATCATTGGTTATGATTCGGAAGGATTTATAATTAAAAACTCCTGGGGTTCCCAATGGAGAAAACAGGGCTATGAAAGAGTGAGTTTCGATTTTCATAAGCTATTTGCATACGAAGCCCTGATTATGAAAAGCGTTCGTCTTGTAAAGTAATTAAGTTGTAATTTAGGTGCACAGCCTCTTTTCCTAAAAAAAGCGTATTTTTATCGGCTCATAATCAAACTGATTGCATGAACCTAATACAAAAAACAGTAGCGATCGCCTTGCTTTTATTTTCTGCCACGGAAGCAGCCGCGCAGGACGTTTACAGCGATCCATATAGTGTTTACAATGGATACGGCCCGAGTGGGTACGGAAGAAGAAAAAACATGCCGCTTACGGACACTTCCAAATTGTCCAAAGAATCAAAGGACAAACTCAGGGAAGAAACGATTGCCAAGACCGTCGAGAAGTTAAAAACACGATTAAATCTGGACGAGCTTCAGGTAATTGTTATTACCAACACGCTGATCGACAGTCAGAAAAAGCAAGTAGCCATAGCAGCAAAAGAAGATTCTGAAGAAAATAAAGCACTGGAGCAACAGGCAACATTGGACGCGACAGACCGCCAGATTATGAGTTTCCTTACTAAGGATCAAAAAGAAAAATTTACAGCATTGCTTAAAGAAAGATAAATTGTTTCTTTAAAAAAGTAAAATCCCCACAACCTGATAGCTGTGGGGATTTTTTATATAAATAATCAACCGTATAATTATTTTACTGTTCCTTTAAAACTAAGCATTTTAGGAGCCTTATCTGCGTTTGTGGTAACGGTTACCGTTTTAGAGAACGCTCCTTTTGCCGCAGCATTGAAAGTAGCTTTTATAGTAGCTTTTTTTCCGGGTGCCACCGGCTCACGGGTATAATCCGTAGCGGTACAACCGCAGGAAGCCTGTACATTTGTAATGATTACTGCTTCTTTACCTACATTAGTAAATTCAAAATCGATAGTAACCGGTTTTCCTTGCGGAATTTCACCTAAATCGATTACCTCGCTTTTCCATTTTACGGAAGTACTGTCTCCAACAGTCACTACAGAAGGTTTGATGATTGAAACTCCGGAAAATGACATTAAACCAAATGTCAGGGCCAAAAGAGAAATTTTAATTGATTTCATAATATTCGTTTTTTAAATTAGATTGATTGTTCGTTGGTTTGAACATTTCAAAAGTAGCACTAATCCCTGCATCCCTTTGTTAAGCAGTATCTAACGTTTGTTAATGAGTTGTTAACACAAGAATGGAAGCTAAATTTTGCCTAATATTACAGTATCAAAAAACTAGGAATCTTTGAAAATAAACAAACTAAATACGATAATTGTTCTTGGCCTGGTGGCGATCATTGGGATTCTTGTAGCGCAATTACTCTGGACGAAGCAGGCTTTTACACTTGAAGAGAAAAAATTCAGCCAGAAGGCACATATTGCTTTATTAGAGGTTGCTAAAAAACTATACGAAGGAACAAATAGCGATCTGCCCTCCGAGAATCCGGTGCAGAAAATTTCCAACGATTATTATATCGTAAATGTTGAAAACGATTTTGATCCCGAAATCCTCGAGTATTATTTAAAGACGGAATTCGAGAAAATAAACATTACCACGGATTTCGAATATGCCATGTACAATTGCCACAGTGACGAAATGGTATATGGCAATTATATTTCCTTTTCTGATAAATCGAAAACCAAGCCGTCTGTTTATTTTCCTAAGCATAAGAATCTGGTTTATTATTTCGCCATCCGTTTCCCAAATGAGACCAGTTACCTGTTTAGTTCAATGAAGTTCTGGTTTGTGCTTTCGCTGGCGCTGATTGTGATTTTACTGGTGTATGTGTATTCTATTTTCACGCTCTTACAGCAGAAGAAATATTCCGAACTGCAACGGGATTTCATCAATAATATGACGCATGAATTCAAGACGCCATTGTCTTCCATCTTGATTGCCTCGAATTATCTGCTGACACAGGAGAAGATAAAATCGGATGATAAACTCGAGAAATATACCGGGATTATTGTTGATCAAAGTAAGAAACTGAACAGCCATATCGAAAAGATCCTCAACATTGCAAAATCCGACAATTCGCCTTTGATTCTGGATAAAAAGGAAATTTCCATCGTTCCTATTCTGACTTCGGTCATCGAGAACATCCAGCTGAAATACCCTTCCACAGTAGTAAGAATTGCAGCTGAAGCAAAAGACTATCTGATCGAAGCCGATGAATTCCATTTCACGAATCTCGTTTATAACCTGATAGACAATTCCATCAAATATTGCGAAGGCCAACCCGAAATCACTATCCGGTTAACAGAACAAAATCAGGCGTTAAAAATTGAGTTTATCGACAATGGCATTGGGGTTTCCGGAAAAAATATTTCGTTTATCTTTGATAAGTTCTACAGAATCCCTTCCGCCAAAAGCAATGAAGTTAATGGTTTCGGGTTGGGATTGTATTATGTAAAAAAAATATGCAACCTGCACAATTGGAAGATATCCGCAGCAAATAATGCAGACAAAGGAATTACTGTTACACTTTTAATACCGGTAAAATAATGCAGACATTCAAAATTCTTTATGCCGAAGATGATGAAACTTTGGCATTTTTAACCAAAGACAATCTGGAACAGCATCAGTATGCAGTGACACATTGTACACATGGTGATTTATGTCTGGAAGCTTTTAAGAAAGAACACTTCGACATCTGTATTCTCGATATTATGCTCCCGAAGATGGACGGCTTTGAATTGGCCACCGAAATCAGAAAGGCTAATACGGATATTCCGATCATCTTTCTTTCTGCCAAAACACTTAAAGAAGACCGCATAAAAGGATTACGTTTGGGTGCTGATGATTATCTGATAAAGCCTTTCAGCATCGAGGAACTTCTTCTGAAGATTGAGATTTTCCTGAAACGTTCCCAAAAGAGCACTAATGGTGTTGAGAAATCGATTTATACGGTTGGAAAGTATTTCTTCGACAGCAAAAATTACTTCGTTTTTAATGATTCGGAGAAAATTAACCTTACGCAAAGGGAAGCCGAATTGCTTAAATTATTCCTTGACAATAAAAATGAAGTTCTTAAAAGAGAACAGATTTTGACCTCGCTTTGGGGCGAAGATGATTATTTTATGGGAAGAAGTCTGGATGTATTCATCTCCCGTCTTCGAAAAATATTAGCCAATGAAAAAGGCATATCGATTGAAAACCTGCATGGGATTGGGTTTAAGTTCTGCATTCCCGAATAAATAACAAATATCACTTCTTAGCTTATATTTTTAACAATTAGTGCGGAAAAACCACAATCCGATTCTTTGAAACGTTCATAATATTGTAATATGAATTTTATGCTGTTTTGTTAATCGCAGAATACGGTCAATTTAAACATAAAACTCTGTTTAACCACTAAAAGCGAAGATTATGATACCAGAAACATTATCAATAGTTGAGAGACAAATTTTAGCCAACCAATTCAAAATACTTTCTAAACTTGGAGGCGAGGGTGTGGATACTGAAGATTATCAAACGAAAATCGAAATCCTGGAAAACGGATACACAGAGCAATACTTCGAAATCTTTGATGTAGATACTGAAGAAATTCCGATTGAAATCTGCGAAGAGACAAGTCAAATTCTGAACATGTACCGAAGAATCAATACTGCGATTGGAGAACTGACAGCAGACGAGCGTGCTGAATTTGATCTGGAGAAAATAAAATTCGAGGGCTTTGATGCCAATAACGACCCACACTATCACTATATGATGTTCATGGTTGACCGAATGAAAATCTGGCGTGAATACAGAGGTGAATACGTAAATTCACATAGTCCGTTCACTTTACCGAAATATCAGAAAATGTTGGATTACCAAAACTATCTATTAGATAATGACCAATATCACATGACAAAAGAAGATCTGGAAAACCTAATTGATATGATCGCAAATCCTAAAAAAGAAAGAGCCATACAACTTGTAAGATAATGATGTGAATATACTATTATTTTCACTCATCGAAAAATCCCTACATAACTGACCCCATGTAGGGATTTTTTGTATTTAGAGCACAAGCAGCCCATAATCCCGTAAGACATTCAGCTGTTTGGAATACCAGAATAGTTCGAAATCTTCAAGGCTGGCGTTTTCATAATGAGTCTTCACTTCGCTGAAGGTTAACTTCTTCTCATTTGTGGCAGCAGCTTTTTCCAACAACGTTGATAGCCACTCCCCTTTTTCTTTTTCTACTGTAATATCGAAAACTTCGCGCTTGTCGTGGAATGTCATTTTCATCATTTCCCAGGAATTGCCTTTTTTATTTTTGGTAAAACTTTCGGTAATTGGCCTGCCTCCTATCCAGACTATTTTTGCGTTCGGTTTTACGTTGAAACCATTTTCTTTTTCTAAGCAATTGTATATGAAATCAGGTTTCACGGTGGTTCTTGGAATCTTGAAATCAAACCAGTCCTGGAGCGGATAATCGAAACAGATACCGTGCATATAATTGAACAATGATTTCTTTAAGCCGAAGCTGAATTTATCGTGATTGATACCTGTTTTGTCTTTGAATTGTATATCGTTGTTGGCAAACAATATTTCGTTCGTTTCGGGGATCACGCCAAATTCTTCCGGGAACAGACCTACGGGACTATGTGCGGTCATGGCAAACTGGTGCCAGAACCCGGATTGCAGGATTCCTACTTCAAACAATTGGCGTACCATTTCCAAACTGTCAACTGTTTCCTGAATGGTTTGCGTTGGGTAACCGTACATTAAATAAGCATGCACCATGATACCCGCTTCGGTGAAGTTGCGGGTTACAACGGCTACCTGTTCTACGGTAACGCCTTTCTTAATCAGTTCTAATAGTCGGTCGGAGGCTACTTCCAACCCCCCGGAAACGGCTATGCATCCGGAAGCCTTTAGCAATACGCATAAATCCGCGGTAAAACTTTTCTCGAAGCGGATGTTTGTCCACCACGTTACCGTTAAGTTTCTTCGGAGAATCTCTAGTGCTACTTCTCGCATTAAGGCCGGCGGAGCAGCTTCATCTACAAAATGAAAACCGTTGTTGTTGGTTTGCGCAATGAGCTCTTCCATGCGGTCGACCAGAGTTTTAGCCGCAACAGGCTCATAAACTTTTATGTAATCCAGGGAAATATCGCAGAAGGTACATTTTCCCCAGTAGCAGCCGTGTGCCATGGTGAGTTTGTTCCAGCGGCCATCGCTCCATAAGCTGTGCATCGGGTTGGCGATTTCGATAACGGAAATGTATTTCTCGAGTAACAAATCCGTGTAATCCGGTGTGCCGACGTGACTTTGCTTGTAGTCGTGGCGTAAGGTGTTATTTTTGAAAACGACCTGATGATCTTCTAATAAAAAAGTACGTTTATAATGAGATTCCTCCCTCTGGTTGGCATGACAAACGTTATGGTAAAGCAATTCAACAGGTAGTTCGCCATCATCTAAAGTGATGAAATCAAAAAATTCGAAAACGCGGACGTCTTTTAAATCTCGTAGTTCTGTGTTTGGAAAACCGCCGCCCATGGAGACTTTGATTTCGGGATAGTTTTTTTTGATGAAATGCGCGCAACGGAAAGCGCTGTATAAATTCCCCGGGAACGGCACTGAAAAGCAGACCAGTTCCGGTGTTATCAATTTTAGTTTTTCTTCTAACAGTTGGAGTGTAATGTTGTCGATATAGGTTGGTTCCGTCTGTAAGTAATCGTAGAGTTCGTCGAAGGAGTTGGCGCTTCGGCCTAATCGTTCGGCGTAGCGGCTGAAACCGAAATTTTCATCGATACACTCTACTATAAAATCAGAAAGATCTTCCAGGTATAAGGTTGCGAGATGCTTTGCTTTGTCCTGCATCCCCATGGTTCCGAAGGCCCAATCCATGTCGTCCATCTGACTGAAACGTGAAGCTTCGGGTAGGAAGCCGTCTAAGCAGATTTGACGTGCCAGTGTTGGGTTATTCCCCTGAAGAAAAGCAATTACAGAATCGATGGTTTTAATGTAATCATTCTGCAGAGAGAAGATGCGTTGGGAGTTTTCGGAGAAATTGGCGGCGTTGCTTTCCGCGTAGGCGAAAATATCCTGCAGGCCCTTTTTTGAGAACAATTCCAATATCACTTCAATACCTAAATCCATCTGGAAAGATCCGATGTTTTTGGTATTAAGGAAACCTTTTAGGTAAGCCGTTGCCGGGTAAGGCGTGTTTAGCTGTGTAAAAGGCGGTGTGATAAGTAGGATATTGCTCATTTGCTAGTATTAACCCGGCAAAATTACTCCATATTTTTAATGATGTCATTGATTTGCTGAATTTTCTCGAGCGGAAGCGTATTATTTTTGCGTTGACAAATTTCTCAAGAGCCCGAAAATCAAAGGTTAAAAGTTGTTAAATAAATTATAAGCACTTTATTTTAATTACCGAAAGTCAGCATTACTATCTAAAGAATATTAATTTTGCCGCTCTTAAACCCAAACTACCTCTGATGAGAAATTTTTACGTTTTGTTTTTTGTGTTTACTTCGCTGTTTGGCTTTGGGCAAGATTTTCAATGGGCCCGACAATTTTCGGGGATGGCTTTTGAGAATGCCGATGCAATAGACGTGGATGGAAATGGAAATTCTTATGTTTTTGGCACGACACAATCTCATGTATTTGACTTAAATACGGACTCAAATGCAACCCAAATTGTTGATAATTCTGCAAATACCAATCATAGCATTGAAGGCGCCTATTTAGTTAAAAATGACAGGAATGGAAACTTTGTCTGGGGTAAAATCATAGGTAATTATTTTACTGATAAAGCGATAGATATGCAAATTGGTTCCGATGGAAACATCTATTTACTGGCCATGATCCGTGAGTACAACAGCGCCCTCAATTTTTATCCGAATTATATAACTATAGTAAAATTAGACCCTAATGGGAATGAATTGCTAAGAAAAAAATACACTAACCATTATAACCCAAACAGCTATGATGATTTTTCTGCAGTTTCATTTGATTTAGACAATCAAAACAATATATTTATAACCGGATATTATAATTATAACTTAAAATTAGACCCTGTAAATCCAGCATTTAATTTAAATGCAGGTAAAGACTCCTTTTTACTAAAATTGAATGCTAATGCTGATTTAATATGGACAAAAAAATTCAATGTTCACTATCTAAACTACCATTTTGAAGATGTAAATGTTAGGAATGATGGAAACATTATTTTAGTCATCTCAAATGGTGATTATCCAAACCCTCAAAATTATGGATACAAGGTTTTTAATATAAATTCAAATGACGGTTCAGTGCTATGGGAAAAATTTCTTGAAAATCAAAATCCTGTTGATTTAACATTGGATAGTAATGATAATATTATAATTATTGGTCATGGAACAGATCTTATGCTGCCTATTGATGTTGATCCATCTAGTAATAATCATGTCATAGACCCTCGACAATATTTATTGTGGTTAAATAGTAACGGTGATTTTTTAGATGTAAAAAGTTATAATTCTATATGGGGTATTGGAAATAACTTTTTTCTGCGAAAAGTTCAATGTGATACTAATAATACTTTCTTAATAGGTGATTTTTATGGTAGTTTTGATGCTGACCCATCATCAAACACTTTCAATCTTAACAATACATGCATTTCACTATCCTCAAGTTATGAAGGATTTAGTATAAAATTTGACAATAGCCGGAATTTCGAAAGTGCCTTTAACATAGGTGGTTACACTAATTACTGTTCGCAGTTGATTTTTAGTGGTGTAAAGATTATTAATAATGAGCATTTCTATATTGGTTCTTTCGGAGGAATAGGCGGAACAGTTGATCTAGATCTGTCTAACAACAATTATTTATTAACTAATTACCCCACTTCACATTCAGCTGATGCTTTTATTTTAAAACTTTCTGATTGTGACTCCAGGACTCCTGTTGGAGATCCAAACCAATATTTCTGTTCCAATCAAAATTCGACTGTAGCTGATCTTTTGCCCAATTCAAATTCAATAAAATGGTACAATAGTTTGACTTCGACAACACAATTAGCAGCTACTACTCCACTAATTGACGGGCAAATTTATTATGCTGTAAAACAAGAGACGAATTGCCCTGAAAGTCCAGAAAGACTTGCTGTTACCGTACATATTCAGCAAACGCCTCAAGTTCCTGTCATCTCAAATCAAACTTTTTGTGAAAATGATAATGCAACTATTTCAAGTTTAATTGTTTCTGGGCAAAATTTAAGTTGGTATAACACTGCAACTGCCGGAAACACCTTAAGTCCTGCAACAGTTTTGCAAAATAATGTAACTTATTATGCATCGCAAACAATTAACAATTGTGAAAGCGAAAGAACGGCAGTAACAGTAACTATTATTCCAAATCAACCGCCTACATCAAACTCGCTACAGAGCTTCTGCATCCAGCAAAACGCCACAATAAACAATATCAGCGTCACTGGCCAAAACATCCAATGGTATGATGCCCCCAATGGTGGAAATTTATTAGCGAATACAACACCTTTACAAAACGGAATGACGTACTATGCTTCACAAACCATAAACGGATGTGAAAGTACTAGAGTACCTGTTGCGATATCCATTCAAAATACTCCTGCTCCAACGGGAAATGCTACTCAGAGTTTCTGCAGTTCGCAAAATGCTACTTTGAGTGATATTGCCATATCAGGCAGTAATCTTATTTGGTATGACAGCGCAGTGGGAAGTGTTATTTTATCTTCTTCAACATTGCTTGCAGACAACAGTACTTATTATGTTACACAAACAATAAACGGTTGCGAGAGCACACGATTTGCAGTTACAGTTACACTTATTGACACCTTAAACGCAAATGATTATGCTGAAACATTGTGTGATGATCTGAATAATGGGTCGGAGATAATTGATTTATCGGATTATAATGCGCTGGTAATTTCCAATACCACCAATACAGTTTTTACTTATTATACTTCATCTGCCGGAGCGGAAAATCAAACCAGTAGTGGGCTTATTACCAACTATAATAATTACAACTTGACCATCGGAACGCATATAATTTACGTCAGAATTGATTCCTCCAATGGCTGTCACCAGGTGGTAGCACTGCAACTGACCTTAGTTTCCAAACCTATTAGTCCAATTTCGAATACCATGGCGCTTTGTGATGGAACCTCGATTACTGTTAGTGCGGGAACCGGTTTCGACAGTTATTTATGGTCTACAAACGAAATTAGCCCATCAATAACAATTACTGCGCCTGGAACCTACTCGGTAACAGTCTGTGAGAACCATGGAACGGTAACTTGTTGCACGGTTAAAAATTTTACAGTGGTGAATTCAAATATTGCTACGATATCGGAAGTCATTACTACCGATTGGACATACAATCAAAACACGATTACGGTATTGCTTACAGGAAACAATACGAATGACTATATGTATTCCCTTGATGACATTCATTATCAGTCGGATAACACTTTTAGCGGATTGCAAAGTGGTGGATATACCGTTTATGTGAAAAATCTTTGCGGTGTAAAATCGGAAGATTTCTACTTATTAATGTATCCGAAGTTTTTCACTCCGAATGGCGATGGATACAATGATTATTGGAAAATCAGATTTTCTGAAAAAGAAGCGGATTTGGAAGTTAAAATCTTTGATCGTTACGGTAAATTCATAAAACAGATTGGCTACGACACTCCGGGCTGGGATGGCACTTATTTAGGTCGTCCTGTTCCTTCAGATGATTATTGGTTCCAGGTAACGCGCAAAAACGGTAAAGAACACCGTGGTCATTTTACGCTGAAACGATAATTTTCCGGATATACTAAGGCTTTGTTAAACCGAATTTAGCTACATTTATTTTTGTTAATTTAGCAGAAATAAAAAAACTATGCCCAGCGACTGTATCAGTTATCAGAATTCCGGTTATTTTTCAAAGCTTATTGTTGATTATCTGAATCAGGAACCTGAATTGCAGTCGTTGTACCATCGCTTCCCGAAACTTGAAAATTTCAGGCTTCAGGCAGAAGAGAAAGCGCAAAACTTTCCCGCTGAAAATCGAAACGTTCTTGTTTCGGCATTAGAGCGACAATACTACGGACTCCAGATTTCTGAAGCAACCAAGACGAACATTCAGCTTTTAGCGGAAGAAAACACCTTTACCATAACGACGGGCCATCAATTGAACCTGTTTACCGGACCGCTTTATTTTCTGTATAAGATTATTTCTACAATAAATCTGTCGCAGCAATTGAAATTGGCTTATCCCGACAAAAATTTTGTTCCGGTGTATTGGATGGCTACGGAGGATCACGATTTTGAAGAAATCAGTTACTTCTATTTCAAAAACAGAAAAATCCATTGGAATCACGAAAATGCCGGACCGGTAGGACGTCTTTCAACGGACGGACTGGAAGCCGTTTTTGAGGTTTTCTCTAAAGAATTAGGCGCCGGAAAAAATGCTGATGAATTGCGGGCGTTGTTCCAAAAAGCTTATTTAGAGCATTCTAATCTGGCTCAGGCCACACGATTCCTGGCTAATGAATTATTCGGAACAAATGGATTAGTCATTCTTGATGGCGATGATATTGAACTAAAACGTTTATTCATCCCTTATGTGAAAACAGAATTGTTGGAGCAAACTTCTTTTAAGAAAGTCACCGAAACGACTGAAAAATTAAAAGATTATGATATCCAGGTGAATCCGAGGGAAATCAATCTCTTTTATATTGAGGATAACTTAAGGGAACGTATAGTTTTCGAAGACGGCAACTATAAAATCAACAACACTTCTATTTCGTTTTCTGAATCAGAAATCCTTTCCGAACTGGAAAACCATCCGGAGAAATTCAGTCCGAACGTGCTGTTGCGTCCTTTATATGAGGAAGTCATTTTACCTAACCTTTGTTATATTGGCGGCGGTGGTGAATTGGCTTACTGGCTGGAATTGAAATCTAATTTTGAAGCCAATGGTGTTACCTTCCCTATTCTCCTTTTACGGAATTCGGTTTTATTGGCTTCGGAAAAACAAATCCTCAAAGCAGATAAACTCAATTTAAGCTGGTGTGACCTATTTTTAAAGCAGCCTGAACTCATCAATTTAAAAACGGCAAGCTATTCAGCATTCAATCTCGACTTTTCAGAACAAAAAGCATTTCTGCAACAACAATTCGAAAAGCTGACGCACATCGCACTGCAAACCGACAAATCATTTCTTGGCGCAGTGAAAGCCCAGGAAGCTAAACAATTGAAAGGCTTGTTGAATCTGGAAAAACGACTCCTAAAAGCTGAAAAAAGAAAACATCAGGAAGAACTGCTTCGTATCACAGAACTTCAGAACGAGATATTCCCAAGTCAAAGCCTTCAGGAAAGAAAAGCCAATTTTTCAGAGTTCTATCTTGAGCACGGCAAAACACTTTTTGAACATCTGCAGCAGCACCTAAATCCATTATCTGAAAAGTTTGCCATAATTTCTTTTTAAAAAAGCAATTTTTTACTTACAATATTGCATTTCGTCGATAATTTTAAGCGTTTCATCTAACATTTCACCTTTAAAATTAGGTTAGTATCTAAAAAGTGCTATTTTCGCAACATTAATTAAATGAAAAGTTAAATTTATCATATGAAGAAGAATTACGTAATGTTTAGTTGTAGTGCTTTAGCGCTTTTTTTATGCTCATTTTACTCCTTAACAACGATTAAACCAGAAATGGTAAAAGTGGAAGGTGGAAGCTTCAAAATGACTGCTAAAGAAGAGGTAAAAACTGCTAAAGCAGTAAAGAAGAATGTGTATGAAGTTACTGTTTCGTCTTTTGAAATCAGTAAATATGAAGTAACAGTTGCAGATTGGAAAGCCTATTCAAAAGAGAATAAGCTTGAAATGCCAAAAAAACCAACCTGGGGCTGGAATGATGATTATCCTATGACCAATATTACCTGGGTACAGGCTATTAAATATTGTAACTGGTTAAGCAAGGAAAACAATTTGAAACCTGCCTATACTAAAAAAGGGGAAAAATACATCTGTGATTTTACTGCAAACGGTTTCCGTTTACCAACTGAAGCAGAATGGGAATTTGCTGCAAAAGGCGGTAAAAAATCTAAAAATTACACCTACTCAGGAGGTAATGATTTAGAATTGGTTTCATGGTACGGACAAAACAGCCGAAAATCTCCACACCAAATCGGAACAAAATTAGCTAATGAATTAGGCATCTATGACATGAGCGGAAATGCTTGGGAGTGGTGCTGGGACTGGCATAGCCCAATTTACTACAAAACAGAAAAAAGAACTAATCCAATTGGTCCGGAAAGAGGTGAAAAACGTTGTATCAGAGGCGGATCTTGGGATACTAGCAAGTTAGACTATTTACGTCCGTCTACTCCATTGAACTGGAATCCGGCAACAACAAACGAATTCTTTGGCTTTAGAGTTGTAAGAACGATTACAAAATAAATTTCTGTTATGGCGGTTGTTATTCAACAAGAAAGCAGTATTTTTGCGCCAAATTTAAAAATACAAAAATGGCAACTAACAGAACTTTTACAATGATTAAGCCTGATGGTGTTGAAAACGGACACATCGGAGGAATTTTAAATATGATCACTGAAGGCGGTTTCAGAATCGTTTCAATGAAATTAACGCAATTAACTGTTGCTGACGCTCAGAAATTCTATGCAGTTCACAGCGAAAGACCATTCTACGGTGAGTTAGTGGAATTCATGACAAGAGGTCCGATTGTTGCTGCTATTTTAGAGAAAGAAAATGCTGTTGAAGACTTCAGAACACTAATCGGATCAACTAACCCGGCTGATGCAGCGGAAGGTACTATCCGTAAAAAATATGCAACTTCTATTGGAGAAAATGCAGTTCACGGTTCTGACAGCGATGAGAATGCAGCTATCGAAAGCGCTTTCCATTTTGCAGGAAGAGAGCAGTTCTAATCTTAGAATTAAAGACTATAAAAAATCCCATCCGCTACAGCGTGATGGGATTTTTCTTTTAGAGGGCTATAGAATTGCACAGGAACTCAAATACAAATTAAAGCAGCATTAGAATTAATGACTTTTACATCCGTGCCTAAACATGTATCTATCCTGAAAATCCTTTCTCAGCCTCAAAATATCTGTTTCAATAAGCCTACTAAAAATACTGTCTGAAATACTCTCATAAGTAATTATCGAATCAAATTGCATATTCAACATATACTTCGAATTATAATCATCACGAAGTTTTAGGACTGCTTTTCTATTGCCATATCTTAAACGCTCGAATGACTCTGCCAGTTCTGTATTAATTTTGTTTAAGCTATCAAATCTTTTTTTATAAAGCTCATTGTCGCTCGTTGCTTCATAAAGATATGCTTCTTGTGATTTGATAGCCATTTTTAGCTCATCCCGATAATTAAGTACTTGATTATACAAAAGAGTTTGCTCCTCACTCTTATCATTACACGCAGAACAGATAATCAAAAATGCTATAAGAAGTATTCTCATGAATATAGTTTTCTTTAATTAGATTAAACACGAAAATTACGCAAATAAAAAATCCCACTCACAATTATGCGGTGGGACTTTTCCTTTTTTATATATAACTAAGCTAACAAAAATAAAAATATAAGTGGGAAGAGAATTCCGGCCAGTGCCAGTTTCCATCCCCGGCGCTTAAAAGTATGTTTACCGGCAGCGATCATTAAGGCTCCCGTTACGGCAATGGTGATTAAAGACAATCCGAAAATATCAGAATAATAGATCCACCAGTTCGACGTATTTTTATGTAGTTTCATTGCCTGGCTGATCAAAGGTGTCTTTCTGAAAGTAACGATTTCCCCTTTTCCGGTTTTGATATCGATTTCTACGTCGGTGTTTTCAAAGGAGATTTTCAATTCCCCTTTTTTGACATTGTGACGTCTGAATTTATCCTCAATTCCTAATTCTTTGGCAAGATTTTCTGCGTACTTCTCCGTGATTTTCTCTTCCGCCGGTAGCTTCACTTCCACGGCTTTGCTTTCCACGGTGTATTTTTCCGGGTGCCAGCTTTCTCTGTGATTCATTAAAATACCTGAGAAGGCGAAGGAAATGATAAGCCCGAGGTAGAAATATCCTAAATCACGATGGATTGCCCTGATATTCTTGTGTCTTTTTTTCATTCGTATTAGAATTTATATTTCAACGTTGCCATTACCTGACGCGGTGCGATTGGATTCACGCTGTAGTTCTCATGAACAGAGTAATTCAGTTCGTTTGTTATGTTCGATAATTTGCAAAGTAATGAAAACTGTCTCCACGTATAACCAACGGAAGCGTCAATGGTAACATACCCATCAACAGGGATTTCACGATCGCGGAATTCAACCTGATTTGTAGTGGTGTTAAGCGCATAATCGTTATTCCAACCTCCAATTCGGTCTCCTATGTAATTAGCGATGCTTCCTACTGAGAATCCTTTAAAGAATCCGGCAGGTACTGTATAGAAGAAACTTGCATTTGCTGTATGCTGAGGAGTTCTCGCAACACGGTCGCCCTCAATAAAACTTCCTGCAATACCGTGTCCTAATGTTTTGGTAAAGCGCATGTCGTTATAACTATATCCGACTAAAACATTTAAACCTTCAACTGGTTTGGCGTTGATGTCTATTTCAACTCCTTTGCTTGTAGTTTCACCTGAAAGCATTTTTTTCTGACTATTGTAATTCGCTGTACCATCCGCTAAAAATGGTGCCATTTGAGCGAAATTGCTGTTTACGATTTGGTACACAGTAACATTAGCACTGAAAAGTCCGTTCCAGAAATCTTTCTTAACTCCCACTTCAAACTGATCAATAATTGAAGGTTCTAAATTCTTATCATAGATATCAGTTCCGGTATTAGGTGTAAATGAACTGGCATAGCTTGCAAATAATGAAGTGGCTTTAGTTGGCTGATATACTAATCCAACTTTTGGTGAAAAAGCCCGATCAAGACGTTTAGGATCTTTTTTAGGATTTGGATCTTCTTCAGCTTCATAATTATTAGCCAAATGATTGTAATTTGTTGCCTGAGCTTCCTGCCAAGACCAACGGATACCTGCTAAAACTTTAATTTTTTCAGTAAATGAAACCAGATCCTGCGCATATACTCCGAAACGGGTAGTTTCAGTTCTAACTATTTTTGTATTTCTCGCATCAGGCATAGTACCATTGTCATTCTCATAAGTGGATGGATCGTAAATATTAATCGGCTCATCATCATAATACGGCTGCGCAAAAGCATAAGTAAAGGCTTGAGCAAAAGAAAAATCAGTATCTACTCCTGTCGACAATTGGTGTTTAATACTTCCGGTATTGAAATTCCCCTGAACATTAAACTGTTGCGCTGTAATAAGTTCGGTGTTTTTATTTTTTCCTAACGGCCTGTTTAAATCACCTGATCCGTCAATGTTAGGCTGAATACGCTCTGTCCCTTCTGATTTTCTTTCGTAATCCTGTAAAGAGGTATTAGAGCTGAATTTCCAGTTTTTGTGGAATTTATGTATAATCTGACCATTAAAAGACGCTTGTGTTGTTAAACCGTTTGACCATCTTGCTCCTAAATAAGTATTACGGGGCAGGTCAACAATATCTTTTCCGATAACCCCTGTACCGAAATCCGGAGTCCAGTTATCTCTTAAGTAATCTCCCTGAAGTAAAACATGAGTTTTTGCTCCCGCTTTAAAAAGAAGGGACGGATTCACATAAATACGCTCTCTTTTCACCACATCTCTAAAGCTTTCCGCATTTTCGTATGATCCAACAAATCTGTAGGCAATCGTTGAACTTAACGGACCGTAGATATCTAAAATCGGCTTGAAATAAGCATAACTTCCTGCCTGAAACGACACAGAGCCACCTTTAGTGAACGATGGCGTTTTTGTTACCATATTCAAAATTCCTCCCGGCGCCACATTTCCAAATAACAAAGCAGAACTTCCTTTTAAGGCTTCAACCTGCTCCAAAGAAGCTACTTCGGGCATTGATCCGGCATTATAACGGAAACCATTCTTGAACATATTGTTGGCACCCATATCGTATCCTCTGGACCAAAAAGATTCCTGAGCACCACCACGGGCAGATCCTACATAAACACCATTAACGTTTTTTATAACATCACTCAAACGGATGGTTTGCTGCTGCTCTAAAGTTTTACTATTGATTACCTGAACACTTTGAGGCAAATCAATGGTTTTAATCCCTGCTTTACCGTTGGCAAGGGTTCTGTTCACAACACTCCCGGAAACGATTACTTCGGAAAGCGTACTGGAAGCATCTTCCAAATATACTTTTGGAACTTTCGTTTCCGAATTCGCTTTCACATTAACATTAATTTTTGCAGTAGTATAACCAACATGTGAAAACACTAAAGTATATTTTCCGGGTGCAATATTGGTTATTGTAAAATCCCCTTCTGAATTAGTAACTACATTAAAACTGGCGTTTTGATCTGTTACATTTACTTTTTCGATTGGGGTATCCTTTGAAGAAACAACGGTACCTTTAATCGTTCCATTGTTTTGGGCATTCATTTGCAATACGAAAAACAATATGGCAAATAAAATTTTTATAGGGCTTCTCATTACTAAAGCTTATTTAGATTAATTATAATTTAGCGCAAAACTAAATAAGCAAAATAAAAAAAACAAGTTTATTTAGAATAAATAAAAATAAAATTTGAATGAAAATTATAACTATCTTAAAATCAATTCGGTAACAATTTCCTTACGAAGCTCTTCGTTGATCATTTTGATGATTTTATCTTTTCCGTAACTCAATTCTTCTCTTAAGACAGCTGAAGAAAGTGCTACATAAAGTGTACTCCCTTTCAAAAGTATTTCTGTAGTATAATTATTGACCCCATTTCCCATCAGATTTTTCCAGGCATCACGCACGTCGATTTTATCCATGCCGGCCTGCAATCTATTTTCCTGAATAAACTGCTTTAAAACATCGCCAATAGGGCTTTCCTCATTGAATCGCTTTGCCATTATTTGACAGAAAAAGGTTTTGATTTTTTATAATAGTAAATAATGTCCTGCTCGTTTTCGACCACCAGTTCTTTCTCTGATACAGAAATTACTTTCTCCTTCCATTTAGCAAAAGGCGTGGTATAATTCAGAAAAACAATATCATCTTCAGTAGTCACAGTTATTTTTTCGGAAACGTCATTCGTAAGATAAGTTCCGTCTACCTGAGGCATTACTTTTGTCCGCATCCCGGATTTCCCCTTAATCTCGAAAAAATCAATGGTTGGATTTACTTTAAATTCCTTTTCACTACCATCGGGCATTTCTGTTCTTTCAATTTCCCAATAGCCGTTTATCAGGGATATTTCTTTCTCATCAATGCTTTTTTTGCATCCGATAAATAGCAAACCGGCCAGCAACCCTATAAATAACTTTCTCATTGAAATTGTGTTTCCGCAAAGTTACTTTTAAATATCATTTCAAAAAATAAAACCGATTAAACTATTCACTAATTTTAGAGTCCTATCTGAAATCCAAACGCAAATGAGAATTCTTTCCTTACTTATTATTTTAGTCTTTACCGGATGCAGTTCCGATTCATCCACAGACAGCGCTCCAACGACGGAAACCATGTACTTCCCTCCGCTTACAGGAACCCTCTGGGAAACGAAAAACATGGCCGATCTAGGCTGGAATCAAACCGCGGCAACAGCGTTAACGGAATATCTAAATGAAAAGCACACCAAAGGTTTTATGATTTTAGTGAACGGAAGAATTGTAATGGAAAACTATTTCAACGGACACACCGCCTCTGATAATTGGTATTGGGCCAGCGCCGGAAAAACGCTGACAGCAACAATGACAGGCATAGCGCAGGAAGAAGGCGATTTGAATATCAACAATAAAGTTTCTGATTATATTGGTACTGGATGGACAAGTGCCACACTTGCAAAAGAAAACCTGATTACCTGCAAGCATTTACTTTCCATGTCATCCGGATTAAACGATGCATTGGGAGATGACGTTTCTCCTGCAAATCTTCAATATACAGCTGATGCCGGGACCCGATGGGCTTATCACAATGTTTATGTGAAACTTCAGGATGTTGTTGCCTCAGCGACCAGTCAAACCTGGAGCGTATATTTTAATTCAAAATTGAGAGATCGAATCGGAATGAATGGTGCGTGGATTCAATCAAACCACAACAGTGTTTACTGGAGCACTACAAGAAGCATGGCCCGTTTCGGGCTTTTGGCGCTGAATAAAGGCAATTGGAACGGTACACAAATTATAAATACAGTATATTTTAATGAAGCTACCACTACTTCGCAGAATATTAATTTAGCATATGGCTATTTATGGTGGCTGAACGGCAAGACGAGCTATCATTTGCCGCAAAGCCAATTGCAGCTTCCGGGTAGCTTAATCCCTTCCGGACCGAATGATATGTTCATGGCTTTAGGAAAAAACGACCAGAAAATCTACGTGATTCCAAGCAAAAAAATGGTGGTGATCCGAATGGGTGACGCCGCAGATAGTGAAAACGCAGCACTATCGGATTTTGATGAAGTATTATGGCAAAAAATAAAGGCGCTATATGAATAACGCCTTTGTTTTTATTTTTTTCGATTCGTAAATTTTATTATCGCATAAAAAAACAAAATAAAACTGAGTAACTGAAGCCCTAAGGCAAAGCCTGGCAGTTTCCTTTCGACAAATTTTGCTATTACACCAAGTCCGATACTTATTAAAATAAAGTATAAGGGTGATGCATTTTTGAAAAAATCTACGACCTTATTCATGTACTGTTATTTAAAGAATGAATCTACAAACTCGTATTTGTTGAACACCTGTAAATCTTCAATCCCTTCTCCCACTCCGATATATTTTACCGGAATCTGAAACTGATCGGATATACCAATTACGACACCACCTTTTGCAGTTCCATCAAGTTTTGTAACTGCTAAACACGATACTTCTGTAGCTGCCGTAAATTGTTTTGCCTGCTCGAAAGCGTTCTGGCCGGTTGAACCATCTAACACTAATAAAACATCGTGAGGCGCATCATCCACGACTTTCTGCATTACTCTTTTTACTTTAGTCAGCTCGCTCATCAGGCCTACCTTATTGTGAAGACGTCCTGCTGTATCAATAATTACAACATCCGCTTTTTGCGCTACGGCTGATTGTAAGGTATCGAAAGCAACGGAAGCAGGATCACTTCCCATTTGTTGGCGAACGATTGGCACGCCTACTCTATCCGCCCAGATTTGCAATTGGTCAATCGCTGCAGCACGGAAGGTATCGGCAGCACCAAGTACAACGCTGTGACCAGCTTTTTTAAACTGGTAAGCCAATTTCCCAATGGTAGTTGTTTTACCAACACCATTTACGCCAACTACCATGATTACGTATGGTTTTTTGTTGGCTGGGATATCAAATTCGGTAGCTTCACCGGAATTGGTTTCCGATAAAAGTCCTGCAATTTCCTCGCGAAGGATTTCGTTTAGCTCTTCAGTTCCCAGGTATTTATCGTTGGCCACACGTGCTTCGATACGCTCAATGATTTTTAGGGTCGTGTTTACGCCCACATCGGAAGAAACCAGAATCTCTTCCAGGTTGTCCAACACTTCATCATCTACTTTTGATTTTCCCGCAACGGCTTTTGTAAGCTTTGAGAAAAACGAAGTTTTTGATTTTTCAAGACCCTTATCTAAAGTCTCTTTCTTGTCGGATGAAAATATTTTTTTAAAAAAATTCATTTTTTGAAATTATGAATTATGTGTTATGATAAAAAGACGCCAAAAAGCTTTTCTTTAGCCCTGACCGTGCCTTGCGGCAGGCAGGTGGTAGCGGCATCCTCGCAACGAAGTGGAGAGATTGCTTCGCCAGTTCGCTGCGCTCGTGTCAGCGCACAGCAGGAACTACGTTTAAAGAATGACCAAACCTTTGGCTCCAATTATCAGCAAATATAAAAAATAAAAAAGCTACTTCCGTATGAAAGTAGCTTTTCTATATATTGTATAGGGGAATTATTTCTTTTTTAAGAACTCATCCACTTCTTCTGGAGACATAACTGCTTCAACGAAAGTGTAAGCACCTGTTTTAGGTGATTTTACCATTTTGATAGCTTTAGTCAATCTCTTGGAAGCTGTTTGTAACGATGCTACGGTTTTCTTTGCCATGACTTACTATTATTTAATTTCTTTATGTACAGTTACTCTCTTAAGGATTGGATTAAATTTCTTAATCTCTAATCTGTCCGGAGTGTTCTTTTTGTTTTTAGTCGTAATGTAACGAGATGTTCCTGGTACACCAGAAGTTTTGTGCTCTGTACATTCTAAAATTACCTGAATTCTATTACCTTTCTTTGCCATTGTGATATATTATTTAAGGTTACGGAATTATTTAACAAATCCGTTAGCTTTAGCTTCTTTCAAAACTGCAGCGATACCATTCTTATTAATCGTTTTTAAAGCAGATGTAGATATTTTTAAAGTTATCCATCTGTCTTCTTCAGCAATATAGAAACGCTTCTTCACTAAGTTAACACTAAATTTTCTTTTAGTTTTATTCATAGCGTGAGAAACATTGTTTCCAACCATTGCTCTCTTACCTGTAAGTTCACAAACTCTTGACATTGTACTTATCTTTATATTCGTTATTCAAAATCAGGGTGCAAAGAAAAGAAAAAGAAACCTATTACACAAACTATTTTAATTAGTTTTTTAAAATTTCTTTGTAAATTTTCTCCAAGGCTTTGCTCACTGCCCTATCTATCACTTTTTCACGGGGTTGCCCAAAATTGAATTCTTCCGTTTCTACGCCGTTCGGAGTCGCAATTGTAATGATTACCGTACCGATTTCAGCATCTGCTTCGCCCTTGCCTGGACCTGCATTTCCAGTGGTAGCAATAGCAAAATCGGTTTGCATCATTTTCTTGACATTCAGCGCCATAGCTTCGGCGACCTGCGTACTTACAACTGAATATCTGTCAATCGTATCCTGAGGAATACCAAGAACATCCACTTTTGCTTCTGTCGCATAACTAACCACACTTCCTTTAAAATAAGCAGAAGAACCGGCAACAGATGTTAATGTGGCTGCAATTTTTCCTCCCGTACAGCTTTCTGCCGTGGCAATGGTCAAACCTTTTTCTTTGAAAAGTTTCCCTAAAACAACTTCAATAGTTTCCCCGTCATCGTATCCGATAATGACATCGCTTATGAGCAATTCCAGTTTTTTGACTTCCTCTTCTATCGCCTGATGTAAGACTAACTCTTCCGTACCGCGCGCTGAAAGTCGTAGCCGTACTTGTCCCGGACTTGGCAGATAAGCTAATTTTATAAATTCAGGCAGATTGTCTTCCCATGATTCGATTTTTTCTGCTAAGAGGCTTTCGCCAATACCATAGGTGCGAATGGTTTTATGTACGATATAAGGACGACTGAATTTTGAAACCAATCTCGGAATCACTTCGTTTTCAACCAAATACTTCATTTCAAACGGAACGCCCGGCAAGGAAACGAAAACGGTATTTTCTTTCTCCATCCACATTCCGGGAGCTGTGCCAACCTTATTAAAAAGCACCGAACATTTTGACGGGACCAACGCCTGATCTTTGTTGATTTGCGTTATCGGCCGTTTAAAGAAACCTTCGATCAGTTCCGTTACATGTACCAGAACGTTTTCGTCAGTAACCAATTCATCTTCAAAATAATCGCAGAAGGTCTTTTTGGTAATGTCGTCTTTCGTAGGCCCCAATCCTCCGGTAATAATCACTACATCGGATTGGTTCTGAAGTTTTGAAAAAGTATCAAGAATATGCTGCTTGTCATCAGTAATGGACAGCATTTCATGCACCTCAACTCCTATTTTATTTAATGATTTGGCTATGAATGCCGAATTGGTATCAACAATTTGCCCGATAAGAATCTCATCGCCAATAGTTACTATGGTTGCTTTCATTTATTTAAGTCTAAATAACAAAGTCTCAAAGATACTAAGGTTCCTACGCAGAATCACAAGTATTAACAGAAAAAAAACTCTTTACTATTTTCTTAAAAACAGCAAAGAGCCTTTGGAATAAATTACTTTAAAAGTGATTTATGATATTCTAGATATTGTAGTCTTTTTTCACTTCTTTCAGTGCATTTTCTATATGCTCTTTCAGGCTTTTGAACACTTCTTTGATTTCTTTTTTCTTGCCTTCCGATTTAGTCCATTCCATGATCTGGAGATTTTCCTCATAGGCAAGGTCCATTCCCAGTAAATCTAAGGTAGGTTTAATCTTATGCGATGACGCATAGGTTTTTGCATAATCTTTTTCTTCGATGCCCTCTTTGATGGAATTGAGTTCCTGAGGCACTTCTTCTACAAAAAGATGAATTATTTGCTGTGCAAATTCGGTATCATTATCCGAAATTTCATAGACTTTTGATAAGTTATAATGTATTGCCATTATTTTACCTGGATTCTAAAAAGTTGTTGTCCCTCTATATAACCTTCCAAAACGTCATTCGGCTGCACTTTCGCTACTCCGGCCGGTGTTCCTGTGAAAATGACATCACCTGTTTTTAATGTGAAATATTGCGAGACATAAGCGATCAGTTCGTCAATTTTCCACAACATGTGACTTGTATTCCCACTTTGGACCACAGTACCATTGTTGGTTAATTCAAATTTAATATTTTCCAGCGAATTGAAAGCATTTTTCGACAAAAAGTCGCCAATAATCGCTGAATGGTCAAATGCCTTTGCTTTTTCCCACGGAAGTCCCTTACTTTTCAGCTCCGTTTGCAGGTCCCGGGCGGTAAAATCGATTCCAAGACCGATTTCATCATAATATTTATGAGCGAATTTGGCATCAATATACTTTCCGACTTTGTTTATTTTCACCAAAATTTCAACTTCATGATGCACATCATTGCTGAATTCCGGAATTACAAACGGAAACTGCTTCGGTAAAACCGCCGTGTCCGGTTTCATAAAGATTACCGGATCGCTCGGACGTTCGTTTTGCAGTTCCGAAATGTGGTCGGCATAATTACGGCCTATACAGATTATTTTCATTGTAGCAGATTACGACAATTTATTGTTCAGTTTTCTCAGTTTGATTCCTGTTAATACCTTCTTGGTATATAGAGGAAAATCAGCATTTTGAATCCATCCGAAATAACCCGGTTCTTTATCCAAAACCTCATCAACCAAAGCTCCTTTGTGTTTCCCGAAAGTGAAAATCTCCTGCCCTTCTGCATTTAAAGCGATAAAGCCGGCAAAATCCACCGATCTTTTTCGGGTGGTGAACTCCGAAAGCGTTTTCATATCGTTTTCCAATTCCGGATAACGCTCCAATTGTGCTTTCAGTATTTCATAGGTCGCCATGGTATCGGCTTCGGCGCTGTGGGCATTTTCAAGGCTTTGTCCGCAATAGAATTTATAGGCTGCGCTTAAGGTGCGTTCTTCCTTCTTGTGAAAAATCGTCTGCACATCTACAGATACCCGATTTTTCATGTCGAAATCAACTTCTGCACGCAATAATTCTTCAGCCAAAAGCGGAATATCAAACCGGTCCGAATTAAAACCGGCCAGATCCGAATCTTTTATCATGTTGTGGATTTGAGATGCCAATTCCTTAAACGTAGGCTCATTCGCCACCTTCTCATTACTGATACCGTGAATCGCAGTGGATTGCGGCGGAATGGGAATAGTAGGGTTTACCAGCCAGGTTTTGCTTTCCTTATTTCCGTTAGGGTATATTTTTACTATTGCAATTTCCACGATACGATCTCTTGCCACATCAATTCCTGTGGTTTCCAGATCGAAAAAGCAAATGGGTCTGTTAAGTTTTAATTCCATTTTTAAAATTTGTATAATCTGCAAAGATAGGATATGCAGTTTAAAGAATATTATTTTTCAAACTTATAGTAGATAATAGTTTCGGCTACAAGTAAATTTACCGTCCAACCCAGCCATGCTACCATCCTATATGCATCCATTGGCGCCGGCTCAAACGCGAAAACAATTAAATATTTGAACAATCGTAATGATACAGCCGAGAGTGTCAGTGCAAAACTCCGGATAGCAAATTTTTTATGGTTTAGAATATCGCCATTCATCGCGCACAACCATGATTTTGCAGTAAAAAAAATCCACAAAACACTGAGCAGCAGAAAAGATATCTTCGCAATCCAACCGCCATTAGCATGGTAAGACATAATCAATCCCGAAGGGCCTGACAAAGCCAGGATAATGAAAACATAGAACCGTCCCGACAATCGGTGCCAGTATTTATTTTTCTGATTTTGCTTTACAAAAAACTGGATGGCCCCAAAAACCATCAGGAAAATACTGCTGTAGACATGCGTAAAAAAAGCGATCTTATAATAATTCTTTGCAATCTCGTCCTGCTTGATTCTTAAAAAAGCCACGTCGTAGTCCAAAGGGACATATTGAAGTGTTATCAGCAAAAGCAAATAGGCAAAATACCCATAACCCAGAAACAGCAAATATTTAAAAACAGTTGTATTCACTTATCTTCCGAAAACATCATAATATTCCGTGGCATTTTGTTCGTAGCGCAAAAGCAGTTCTACATTCTTTTTCTCAATGGAAGTCAGATCATCTTTCACATCACCAAATATTGGCATGTACCACTCGTAATTCTCAAAATACATTCGCAATTGTTTGTCACGGAAAGCAAAGCCATGTCTTGCGAAAATCGAATTCCTCAGGATGTAAATATCGCCTTTGGTAAGATTTGAAACGAATTCCTTGTCCAATAACTCGGCAGAAGCATTTTTCTCGAAGATTTTTTCCGTAGTAGACAGATATTCCTCGTCTTCATAGACTTCTTCTTCACCGTCAATAGTATCCCGGATTATTACATGCTTTGATTTATCCGTGTTTTTAAACTGGGAGTCAAGACTCAGATTTGCATCGTATTTGAAAAGTCTTTTTTTAAGCTCAAACTTCTTTTTACCAAATTTCACCGCATCCATCTTTTTAACCTGCCATCTTCCTTTTAGCACAGAATCGTTTTTTTGTACTGCAATCTGAAAATCACCGTCCGTTTTATCATTGTTATTTTCCGAAAGGACGATTGAAAACCCTAATTGACCTTCAAGGAGTTCTCCCTCAAAAGAACTGATGTTTCCGCCAACTATCGAATGCCCTTTTATACTGCTTCCGTTAATCGCATCAATGGAAAGGGTAATTCTCTTCGTTAATGATTCGAGTTCCCTATAATCACTTTGATAAAGAGAATCATGCTGTTCTTCTGTCATATCGACTTCAAAATCGCCAACCCAATACCCCAGCAAATCTTCTGAAGCATTTACAACTAAGCTATTATTCACCACCGGCACCACGAAAGCAATGTCTTCCGGCTTTGCATTGATAGCCAAGGTTTTTTCATTTTTGATAGCTTCTTTACATCCGAATAAAGAAAGGAATGTGATAAATAAGATTATTCTCATAAGAAAATTTTTACTGAAGTCAAATATAGAAAAAACCCGATTGAAGAATTCCAATCGGGTTTTATACTTATAAACAATCTGTTGATTAAATATCTCTGTTAATATCCCAAGCCTCAAGGTAATCGGCAACGCGTTTCACGAAACTTCCTCCTAATGCACCGTCAACAACTCTGTGGTCGTAAGAGTGTGATAAGAACATTTTCTGACGGATTCCGATGAAATCACCTTCCGGCGTTTCGATAACTGCAGGCACTTTTCTGATAGCACCTAAAGCTAAAATCCCTACTTGCGGCTGGTTGATAATCGGTGTTCCGAAAACGGATCCGAAAGTACCAACATTGGTAACTGTATACGTTCCGCCCTGAGTATCGTCCGGTTTCAATTTACCTGCTTTTGCACGGTTTCCTAAATCGTTAACCGCTTTTGCCATACCTACTAAATTCAGTTGGTCCGCATTCTTGATTACAGGAACGATCAGGTTTCCGTTTGGCAGAGCTGCTGCCATACCTAAGTTGATATTTTTACGTTTGATGATGAATTCGCCATCAACGGAAATGTTCATTCCAGGGAAATCTTTCAAGGCTTTTGCAACTGCTTCCATGAAGATTGGCGTGAAAGTCAGTTTCTCTCCTTCTCTCTTTTCGAATGCGTTCTTCACTTTGTCTCTCCACTTCACGATGTTGGTAACATCCACCTCAATGAACGACTGTACGTGTGCTGAAGTTTGTACCGAAGCCACCATGTATCCGGAAATCAGCTTACGCATTCTGTCCATTTCCACGATTTCGTCGCCACCATTTACAGAAACCGGAGCCGCTTTAGGTGCTTCAGGAGCTGCTGCTTTAGGAGCTTGAGCTACCGGAGCAGGCGCTGCTGCAGGCTGGCTTCCTCTGTTTTTAATATAATTTAAGATATCTTCTTTATTAACTCTTCCGTCTTTTCCGGAACCTTGGATTGATTCTAATTCCGCTAACGAAATCCCTTCTTCCTTAGCAATGTTTTTCACTAATGGCGAGAAGAATTTATCTGAATCGGAGAAATCTGCCGGAGCCGTAACTTCTTTTGCTGCTTCTACTGTTTTGGCTACTTCAGCCACCGGAGCTGCAACCGCTTCCGCTTTAGGAGCTTCCACTGCGCCGCCTTCTGTTTCGATGATTGCAATTGTTTGTCCCACCTGCACCACATCATCGGTATTGAAAAGAATTTCAACAAGCGTACCCGCAACTTCTGAAGGCACTTCACTGTCCACTTTGTCGGTAGCGATTTCCAGCACTGCTTCATCCATCTCAATTTTATCTCCAACTTGTTTCAACCAGTTGGTAACAGTTGCTTCAGCAACACTTTCTCCCATTTTGGGTAATTTCAATTCAAACTTTGCCATATCTTTAAACTAAAGTTGTTTTTTCGTCTTTGGTTTGCAAAATTACTAATTATTTTGATTTATAATTTCACAAAATGTAATTTTTTACTCGATTTCAATTACCTTACCTCTATCATTACTGCTGTTACTTCCTATCATAAACGAAGCCTTTTCAGGAATAATTTTAAAGGTAAAACCGCTATTTTTATTCTTCTCCAGAAAAGCTATTATTTCCTTAAATGAAAAACTGTTGTTATCCAGTACGATTTCTAATTGCTTCTCCTTTATATCCGCCTGCGAAAATAACGCATTTTCATTAATATCAGAAAACCATATAACCTTTTTTTGCCACTGTTTTTCTAATTTATTTTTCAAACTTTCATCAGAAGAAAACAATACATACACATCATTATTAAAAATCATTTGCTTCTGTTGATTTTTCTTTATCAGAGCAAACCCGAAAGTTCCCATCTTCATAAAAACATCGAAAATTAATGAACCTCCAAAATGCTTTTTATAGAAAAACTGCATAGCTTCCCGGAAACGCTTCATATACATCCCGTCGCGCACAGTACTTTCCCCTTTATAATGGATGACCGAAGATTCATGAAAATAATAATTCGATTTTCCGGTTTTCAGCACGGTGTAACTTAGATCGATATCATCGGAATACATGAAACAGTTTTCGTCAAAACCATCAACTTCAAGATACAATTCCCGCTTCATGACCATAAAAGCGCCAACGAGAATATCCACTTTCCCGGTTTCATTCTCATTTAAATGCTGAGCGTAATATTTGTTGAAAAGACTTGATTTCGGAAGCATTTTATATAATCCGAAGATCTTGGTAAAGGCTACCCATGGCGTTGGAACTCCCCGTTTGCATTCCGGCAGAAAATTCCCGGTACCGTCAATCAATTTACAGCCAACGATTCCTAAATCATTTTTCGACTCGGCAAAAGCCAAAATTTTCTCGAATGTATCTTCCGCAACAACCGTATCAGGATTTAGGATACAGATGTAATCTCCTTTTGCTTCGGCTACACCAATATTATTGCCTTTGGGAAAACCGAGATTAGCATTATTTTCAATGAGTTTTACATTCGGAAAACGTTGCTTCATCATCGCGCAGCTGTCATCGGAGGAGCAATTATCCACTACAATAATTTCCCCATCAATAGGCTCCAATGCTTTCTGAACACTCAAAACGCATTGTTCCAGAAAATAACGGACATTGTAATTAAGGATGATTACCGATAGTTGCATTGGACAAATATACTTGGATTTTTGATATTCTTTTCTGTCAGAAATAAAATTTCAGGATTGGCTTAAAAATACGTAAAATCCTAAAAATCATACAAATAATTGCATATTCCGCTAAAAATTCGTACATTAATGTCCGCTAAACAAAAAATTTTAGATCATGAATCCAAAAACTGCCTCCATTATTTTCGGGATTGTTTTCATACTTGTAGGCCTATTAGCCTTTATCCCTAATCCGATTATCGGCGAATCCCATGACGCTTTGTTTCACGCTGATCTTTTGCACACCAGCGTACACATCATCAGCGGGCTTTTGTTTCTGATTGTAGGCTTTGCCGCACCCTCCTATGCGCCTATTTTCCTAAAAGTCTTTGGTGCTGTTTATTTTCTGCTCGGTATACTAGGGCTGATAAACATAGGTGCCGGCACTGACGGAATGGGACAGGTATTGGGCTTTCTGCATGTAAACGGACCGGATAATATACTGCATATTGTATTAGGAGTTGCCATATTTATCGCAGGAACTATCGGTTCGAGAGCTAAAATTGACTGATGAAATAAACACAATCGATTAACGCCTCTGATTTCGGGATTTTTAATTCGCAATATAATAGCGTACTTTTGCCAAAAATTACGATTGTGAATTACTTATCAGTAGAAAATATATCGAAGTCGTTCGGAGAGCGCACGCTGTTTGAAAACATTTCGTTTGGGATTAACAAAGACCAGAAAATCGCGTTTATCGCCAAAAATGGTTCAGGGAAAACCTGTATCATGAAGATTATCAATGGTGAAGACGAACCGGATACAGGTCAGGTTGTGGTGCGCAAAGACATCAAAATGGCGTTTTTGTCTCAGGATCATAATCTCCAGGACGAACTGACGATCGAAGAAAGTATTTTCGCTTCGGATAATGAAGTTCTGAAAGTAATCGAGCAATATGAAAAAGCCTTAGAAAATCCGGAAGACGAAGAAGCTTACCAAAAAGCCTTCGACAACATGGACCGCCATAATGCCTGGGATTTCGAAACGCAATTCAAACAGATCCTTTTTAAACTGAAGCTGGAAGACTTCAAACTGAAGGTGAAAAATCTTTCCGGAGGACAGAAAAAACGTCTTTCATTAGCTATCATTCTTATCAACCGTCCGGATTTACTGATTCTGGATGAGCCAACCAACCATTTGGATCTTGAAATGATCGAATGGCTGGAAAGTTATTTCGCCAAAGAAAACATTACGTTGTTCATGGTTACTCACGACCGTTTCTTCCTTGAGCGTGTATGCAACGAAATCATTGAACTGGACAACGGAAAACTATACCAATACAAAGGTAATTACTCTTATTATTTAGAGAAAAAAGAAGAACGTATTGCATCAGAAAATGCGAGTATCGATAAAGCACAGAACCTTTTCGTAAAGGAATTGGCCTGGATGCGACGCCAGCCGAAAGCGCGTACGACAAAATCCAAATCACGTCAGGATGATTTCTACATCATCAAAGAAAAAGCCGAAAGCCGCAGAAAAGAAAACGTAGTCGAGCTGGAAATCAATATGGAACGAATGGGAAGTAAGATTATTGAGCTCCATAAGATCTCCAAGAAATTCGGCGATCATGTGATTCTGGACAATTTTACCTTCGATTTTCAGCGTGGTGCCCGAATCGGTATCATTGGAAAAAACGGAACCGGAAAATCGACTTTCCTGAATTTACTGACAGGCACCATTCCGCTTGACGGTGGAAAAGTCGTTGTCGGCGATACCATCAAAATTGGCTATTATACTCAAAGCGGCATCAATCCCAAACCGGGACAGCGCGTCATCGATATCATTAAGGAGTACGGTGAATATATTCCGTTAACGAAAGGGAAAATCATTTCAGCATCCCAATTGCTGGAACGTTTCCTGTTCGACTCGAAAAAACAATACGATTATGTAGAAAAACTGAGCGGTGGCGAATTAAAACGTTTGTATCTATGTACGGTTTTGATTCAGAATCCAAATTTCTTAATTCTAGATGAGCCTACCAACGACTTGGATATTGTAACCCTTAATGTCCTTGAAAGCTTTCTTTTGGATTATCCCGGATGTTTGCTGGTAGTTTCGCACGACCGTTACTTCATGGATAAGATTGTTGATCATTTATTTGTGTTCAGAGGACAAGGTGAGATTGAAAACTTCCCGGGCAACTACTCCGATTTCAGAGCGTACGAAGACAGTGCCGATGTAGCCCAGAAAGAGGAAAACAAAGCCGAAAAGAAAGACTGGAAACAGCAAAACAACACTTCCGGATTAACGTTTAATGAGCAAAAAGAATTCCAGAAAATCGAACGAGAAATCAAGGATTTAGAGCTTAAGAAGAAAGAAATCGAGCAATTGTTTTCGGACGGAAAAGTTGCAGATGCAGATATTGAAAAGAAAGCCAACGAATTACAAAATGTGATTAAAAAAATCGAAGAGAAAGAAGAGCGTTGGTTCGAGCTTTCTGCTAAAATTGAAGGATAAAAAGTCACAGGCAGCATACTGAAAACTGAGACTGAAAACTGAGACTGAAAAATGCTTCACATCATCAAAGCTTATCTAAAATTCCTTTGGCACTCCAAAAATCAACACGGGGTACATTCTCCTTTTGTTTTTTCCCTGGTAACCAAATGCTTTTACGATAAAAAACCAAAACCTGATTACAAACTATTAAAATCCTACCGGAACGATTTGCTGCGAAACAAACGCAGGATTGAAGTAACTGATTTTGGTGCCGGATCGCGGGTTTTCAAATCGAATACCAGACAGATTGCCAAAATTGCGCAAACCGCCGGAATTACTCCAAAACGCGCCGAATTATTGTGCCGAATTGTGCATTATTTTCAACCTGCAAGTATACTGGAGATTGGAACTTCCTTAGGATTGGCCACCTCTGCCCTTTCCCTCGGAAATTCAAAAGCCAAGATTACTACTTTGGAAGGCTGTCCGGAAACTTCAGCGATTGCTAAAATTCAGTTAGATAAATTCAATCTCAACAATATAGAAGCAGTTGTAACCGAATTTGAGTCGTATTTAAAAAACTTTCGACTTTCGACTTTCGACTTAATTTATTTCGATGGCAATCATTCCAAAAAAGCTACTTTAGAATATTTTGAACTTTTACTGCCAACCATAACGAATGACACACTGTGGATTTTCGACGACATTCATTGGTCGGCAGACATGGAAGCCGCCTGGGAAACCATAAAAAACCATCCGAAAGTTACTGTCACCATTGATACTTTCCAATGGGGACTGGTTTTCTTCCGGTACGAACAGGAAAAAGAGCATTTTATCATTCGGACTTAGTTAAAAAACACCTCGTAAACACCTGATTTTTAACAAACAAATAACATTTAAAACCTACTTTTTTTATCAAAAGTTGGTAACTTTAATTACGTATTTGCACCAATGGTCATGGCGATCAGTTGCCGCAAATACTGGGCTCAAATTGGATGATTTATTTATTATTACAAGACTGAAAGTCCATCCGTTTAGGCCCAACGGCAGATGAGTTGAACTCATTTGTCACAGCATACTTTTTTTAGGCTCCCCGTTTGTTTAGCGGGGAGTTTTTTATTTTCTGTAACAAATCGTAAAAATTTTCTACTTATAACCGTATGAAAATTCGTTTTTTGTACTTTTAAACACCGAAAAATTCGCCAAAAATGTCACAGCCCATCATTGAAATAAAAGGTATCACAAGAGACTTTCCTCTTGGAAATGAGATCGTATATGTATTAAAAGGAATTGATTTACACATCAATAAAGGTGAATATGTTGCCCTGATGGGGCCTTCCGGTTCCGGAAAATCAACACTGATGAACATACTCGGATGCCTTGACACGCCAACAGCAGGTTCCTATATCCTAAACGGCAAAGATGTGAGCAAGATGATCGATGACGAATTAGCGGAAATCCGTAACAAGGAAATCGGATTCGTTTTCCAGACTTTCAACCTTTTACCGAGAACCACGGCGCTTGACAACGTGGCCTTGCCAATGATCTATGCCGGTCATGGAAAAGTGGACCGAAACCAGCGCGCTACCCAGGTTTTAACGCAGGTAGGCTTATCCGACCGTATGGATCACAAACCCAATCAGCTTTCCGGGGGTCAGCGCCAACGTGTGGCCGTTGCGAGAGCACTGGTAAACCATCCTTCCATAATCCTGGCCGATGAGCCAACAGGAAACCTTGACAGTAAAACTTCGGTGGAAATCATGAACCTTTTTGACGAAATTCATGCTAACGGAAATACCGTAATTCTGGTTACTCACGAGGAAGACATCGCAAAACACGCTCACCGTATCATCCGTTTGCGTGACGGAGTCATAGAAAGCGACAACCCTAACCGATAGTAGTTTTCAGTTCTCAGTCTCAGTTGTCAGTGTGTAAACTGTGACTGTTCACTGCGATTTTAAATGTGTTCCTTTGTTTTTTTGAAGCGAATGGCTCGGGACTTATAGGCCATCCGTATTCCCGCTTTCTGTTACAATCTGTCATTGCGAGCTTGCGCGGCAATCTCACAACAACAAATTTTCCCGACAATCGGGGCTAGGCAGTTTTTGCCTTTTATTTTTGGACACTCCCTAAAAAACTCAGTAACTTAGCAACTTTGACACTAAGCAACTCTAAAAAATGAAAGTATATACCAAAACCGGAGATAAAGGAACCACAGCGCTTTTTGGCGGTACCCGCGTTCCAAAACACCATATCCGCATCGAAAGTTACGGCACCGTAGACGAATTGAATTCTTATATCGGTTTAATCCGCGATCAGGACATCAATCCCTTATACAAAAATGTACTGATTGAAGTGCAGGACCGTTTATTTACGCTGGGAGCCATCTTGGCAACACCGCCAGAAAAAGAAGTCCTGAAAAACGGGCAGCAACGTCTTAACATCAACCGAATCGCTCCGGAAGACATTGCGCTTTTGGAAAACGAAATCGATACCATGGATACTGCTTTGCCACAAATGACGCATTTTGTACTGCCTGGAGGACATACAACTGTGTCATATTGTCATATTGCACGCTGTGTATGCCGTCGCGCCGAGCGTTTAACTACCCATTTAAATGAAATAGAACATATCGACGAGTTGGTTTTGACATACCTGAACCGACTTTCTGACTATCTTTTTGTCTTGGCACGAAAGTTGTCCTTTGACCTGCACGCTGACGAAGTGAAATGGATTCCCAGAAAACAGTAATCAGCTGAAAGTCTGCAGTATATGAAAAATAAGTTTTCGGCTACAAATTTCGAAACCGACATACTTACAACTGCCGTCCGGAAACACGTTCTTAACTTTTTTTAAAATAAAAGAAATTTTACTTGATTTTTTCAGTATAAAATTTATTTTTGCATAAAACTATAAATCAATCAAAGATGTATTGGACATTAGAATTAGCATCCTATTTAAGCGATGCTCCGTGGCCAGCCACAAAAGATGAACTTATCGACTATGCTATCAGAACTGGTGCTCCATTAGAAGTAGTGGAAAACTTACAGTCAATAGAAGACGAGGGAGAAATCTACGAATCAATGGAGGAGATATGGCCAGACTATCCAACGGACGAAGATTACCTTTGGAACGAGGATGAGTATTAAAAAATAAAACCACAGCGAAAAAGTCTCTCAGGAGGCTTTTTTTTTGTGTAAATTTGCACACATTATTTGAATATAAACCAACCAAGATTATGAGTTTCATAAACAGCATATTAAAAGCTTTTGTGGGTGACAAATCCCAAAAAGACGTAAAAGCAATTCAACCGATTATTACCAAAATAAAATCTTTTGAAAGTGCTTTAGGCGCATTGTCAAATGACGAACTTAGAGCCAAAACCACTTATTTCAAAGAGCAGATCAAATCGGCACGTGCTGAAAAGGATGCCAAAATCGAATCTTTGAAATTAGAAGTAGAAGCTACCGAAGACATTGACAAAAGAGAAGAAATATATGCAGCTATCGACGCCATCGAAAAAGAAGCTTATGAAATCTCAGAAAAAACACTAAACGACATTCTTCCTGAAGCATTCGCGGTAGTTAAAGAAACTGCGCGCCGTTTCAAGGAAAACACGCAAATCATAGCAACGGCAACTCCAAAAGACCGTGAATTATCAGCATCTAAACCGTACATCACAATTGAAGGAGATAATGTGGTTTGGGCTAATCAATGGGATGCTGCCGGAAAAGCCATCACTTGGGACATGATCCACTACGATGTACAGCTAATTGGTGGTACTGTGCTGCATCAGGGTAAAATTGCAGAGATGCAGACAGGGGAAGGAAAAACATTGGTAGCAACATTGCCAATGTACTTAAATGCCTTAACCGGAAACGGAGTACACCTGGTAACTGTGAATGATTACCTTGCAAAACGTGACAGCACATGGAAAGCGCCTCTATTCGAATTCCACGGATTGACGGTTGACTGTATTGACAACCACCAGCCAAATACTCCTTCCCGTAGAAAAGCTTACGAAGCGGACATCACTTACGGAACAAACAATGAATTCGGTTTCGATTACCTTAGAGATAATATGGCACACACGCCGGGCGAACTGGTGCAGAGAAAACATAACTTCGCCATTGTCGATGAGGTCGATTCAGTATTGATTGACGATGCACGTACACCGTTGATTATCTCAGGTCCGGTTCCTCAAGGTGACCGTCATGAATTCAACGAATTAAAGCCGAAAATCGAAAACTTATATACCCTTCAGCGTCAATTGGCAAACGGATTCCTAACCGAAGCTAAACGATTAATCAAAGAAGGAAACGCTAAAGACGGAGGATTCCAATTATTAAGAGCCTACCGTGCGTTACCAAAAAACAAAGCATTGATCAAATTCCTGTCGGAAGAAGGTGTAAAACAATTGCTTCAGAAAACAGAAAACGAATACATGCAGGATAACAATCGTAAAATGCCGATTGTTGATGAAGCTCTGTATTTTGTTATCGAAGAAAAAAACAATCAGGTAGAATTAACCGACAACGGTATCAAGTTCCTTTCTCAGGATACTTCAGAAGATTTCTTTATCCTTCCGGATATCGGAACCGAAATTGCCAATATCGAAAAAGCATCACTATCCAAAGAAGCAGAAGCAGAAGCAAAAGAGCATTTATTCCAGGATTTCGGAGTGAAAAGCGAGCGTATCCATACTTTAACACAGCTTTTAAAAGCCTATACTCTATTCGAAAAAGATACGGAATATGTGATCATGGACAACAAGATTTTGATTGTTGATGAGCAAACAGGACGTATCATGGATGGTCGTCGTTATTCCGACGGATTGCACCAGGCTATCGAAGCAAAAGAAAACGTAAAAATTGAAGCGGCTACACAAACCTTCGCTACCATTACATTACAGAATTATTTCCGTATGTACAGCAAATTAGCAGGTATGACCGGTACTGCCGTTACGGAAGCAGGCGAATTCTGGGAAATCTACAAACTGGATGTAGTAGAAATCCCAACTAACAGAGGTATTGCCCGTAAAGACAAGGAAGATTTAATCTACCGTACTGTTCGTGAGAAATTCAATGCAGTAGCAGAAGATGTTCAGCAAATAGCAGCTTCGGGAAGACCGGTACTAATCGGTACAACTTCAGTTGAGATTTCCGAATTATTAAGCCGAATGCTGAAAATGCGCGGTGTACAGCACAATGTATTGAACGCGAAATTACACAAGCAGGAAGCACAAATCGTTGCCGAAGCAGGTAATGCAGGAGTAGTAACCATCGCAACAAACATGGCCGGTCGTGGAACGGATATCAAATTATCTCCGGAAGTGAAAGCTGCCGGCGGTTTAGCCATCATTGGTACGGAACGTCACGATTCACGTCGTGTTGACCGTCAGTTACGCGGTCGTGCAGGACGTCAGGGAGATCCGGGAAGTTCACAATTCTATGTGTCTTTGGAGGATAACCTAATGCGTTTATTCGGCTCGGACAGAGTGGCAAAAGTAATGGATAGAATGGGAATCAAAGAAGGAGAAGTAATTCAGCATTCCATGATGACCAAATCCATCGAAAGAGCACAGAAAAAAGTAGAGGAAAACAACTTCGGTACACGTAAACGTTTATTGGAATACGATGACGTTATGAACGCACAGCGTGAAGTAGTATACAAACGTCGTCGTCACGCATTGCACGGAGAGCGTCTGAAAGTGGATTTAGCAAATATGATGTATGATTTAGCAGAATTGGTTGTGGAAAACAACAAAGCTACTAAAGATTTCAAAAACTTCGAATTCGAACTGATCCGTTATTTCTCGATAGAATCTCCAATTTCTGAAAGCGATTTCCATAAGGCATCAGACATGGAATTAGCCGGAAGAGTTTATAAAGCAGCTTTAGCGCATTACGACGAAAAACAGGAACGCAACGCAAAAGAAGCTTATCCTGTAATCAAAAACGTATTTGAAAACAATAACGGACAATTTGAGCGCATTGTAGTGCCTTTCACAGACGGTATCAAAACAATGAATATTGTAACCGATCTGGAAAAAGCATATACAACAGAAGGAAAAACACTATTGGCTGATTTCGAAAAGAACATCACCTTAGCCATTGTGGATGAAGCGTGGAAGAAACACTTACGCAAAATGGACGAATTGAAGCAATCGGTTCAGTTGGCTGTTCACGAACAAAAAGATCCATTGCTTATCTATAAATTTGAAGCGTTTAATCTGTTCAAAAATATGTTGGACGGCATCAACAAGGAAGTGATTTCATTCCTTTTCAAAGGTGATTTGCCTTCTCAAAATCCGAATAACATCCAGGAAGCACACGAAGTTCCTGTAAAAGAAGATTATACTATTTCAAAAGAAGAAGTATTGAATACAGATGAAATGGCAGCGCGACACCGTGAGGCCGGACAGATGCAACAACAGCAACCACAGCAACAGCATCACGTGACAGAAACTGTGGTTCGCGATGCTCCGAAAATCAACCGTAACGATAACGTAACGATTAAACACGTTATGAGCGGTAAAACCGAAACCATGAAGTTCAAAAAAGCAGAAGCAATGCTGGCTTCCGGTGAATGGATTATCGTACACGAATAACAAACTGTTTACCAGTTCGATAGCTTTCGGAACCGCACTCTAAATAAATCAATCCCCAACTACATAAGTAATTGGGGATTTTTTATATATTTATAGTAAATTTACCTTATATGAGGCTAAAAATCACATTGTTAACTTTGCTTTTTTCCGTTGTTTTAACAGCGCAGACCCTCGACGATTTAAAACGTAATACTAAAGCACTGTATGAAGCGACCTATAACATGGCGTTTGATACAATGCTTGATTTCACGCATCCGTTAGTATTTAAAGTCGTGCAACGGGAAGCCATGTATGGTATGCTGGACAGTGCGTTTCAAAATGACACTTACAGGATTCGTTATGTATATACAACGCCGCATTTCACTTATTCCGATATAAAAACCATTGATAACAGACACTATTCTGTCGTAAGCTATGAAAATGCCATCCGGATGACCTATGAAAACAAAGTGGAGAGCGATCAAACAAAAAAAACCATCACCGATTATTTACATACGACTTTCCCCACCGCCACGGTAAATTTTGAGAAAGACAGAAATGCCTTCTACATCGTGAAAACGGATAAATTAATTGCCGTTTCCGATGAATTCACTGAGGGCAAATGGAAATTCATAAGCTTCGATGAAAAACATACCGAACTGCTCGATGCTGTCATTACGGAAAGCGTCAGAAAGCAACTCGGATTATAAAAAAAACGCTCTGGATAGATTCAGAGCGTTTTTTTGTTTATTTCTTTATCGAAAGATTGTATTGCAATCCGAAGACGAATGTCCGTGGTGCAGCAGCCGTATATGTTGGTGCAGCTGTAGCAGTATTGCCGCGCGTAACATTATAAGCATACAATTTATCAGTCAGATTCATTGCATTTACATATAATTCAATCTCTTTCCATTGGTAACCTATTCTTCCGTTAAACACATTATAACCCTCATATTTTGCAGTGTTGATCTGATCCTGATACCAGGCGGAAACAAATTGCCATTCGGCGGAAACCCTGAAATGCGGAAACCATTCCGGATAATAACTAACTTCTGAATTCCCCGTCCATTTCGGCGCGGAAGGCATTTCGTAACCATCCAGCTCTTTAATCGGATCGGAAGGTTTATCAGAAATCTTAAAATCGATAAAGGTATGCTGCGCCGTTGTGCCGCCAACCCTGATTTTCAATTGCGAATTCGGACAATAATTCACTGCAAACTCAATGCCTTTGTGCTGTGTTCTTCCCGCCGACTGATAATCCGTAGAATTGTCGGGCTGTCGAATGTTCAGCAATTCGTTCTTTCCTTCCATATAATAAAGCGAATATTCCAGATTTAATTTCTTTCCGAAAAAACTCAACCATCCTCCCACTTCATAATTATTGAACTTTGCCGGTTCAAGATTGTAATAAAACTGTGCCGGAGTTCCCGTACTTCCTCCTGTCCCCGATTTTGCCCGGAATATTGATGTTACTCCTGGAGGTGCAAATCCCTGCGAATAATTGGCATATACACCGGCAAATTCAAATGGATTATAATTCACACCCGATTTAAACGTGAACTGATCATACACTTTATTTCCGCTTGAGGTGTCGATATTATTTTCGTATTCGAGACTCATGTTATCATATCTTCCGCCTACAGTAACAATTATCTTGTTTATTGGTTTAAATGTAAATTGGGCAAATACCGCCTTATTATAAATTTGTGCATTATAATCTGAAAGGCGAATATCTGGTCGCTCGGCTGCAATTTCATAACCGCTGACCGTTTGCCCGCCAGGATTTAGATTTGCGATCAAGTCAATTTGATAAGCGTCATATTCTACAGGAGAATAATCAAACGAGCAACCGGCAACTACTACGGAATTCAGGAAAGAAAACTTCTGGTTGTGCTGCGCCACTATGCCATAACTTTTAAAGTTATTTGAATTGATTTCTCCTTTTGCGGTCGTTTGTCCAGGCGTCCAGCGAATTCCATAGGAAGGATTCTGACCTAACTTATTATTTCGCGTAAAAAAAGTGAATGAAGAATGTGAATTATCGTTCCAGTCTTTTTCAAAAGCAATCTTACTTCGTAACGCCTGCGATTTTCTATAGGTAAAATCGGTTGTGCTTTTATACGTTCGACCATAAAAGTCGGATTCATTCACTGTTCCCGTCATATCGGAATAATAATCGCCGTAAAAAAGTGTTCCGACCAATCGGGTTTTGCTGTTGATGTTATAATCAATTCGACCATTAATATTGTCTTTATTGTAATCGGAAAAAGCCATCCAGGAATCGCGTTGTGCACTGGATAAACCAGCAATATGAAAGCCAACTTTCCCAATAGTCGTTCCTCCACCGGCCTGCAGTCTTCTGTAACCCCACTGATCCGCCTGAATTCCAACTTTCAGTTCCGGATGCAAAGCAGGTTTCAGTGAAAGTAGATTCACAGCTCCACCTACAGCTTCGGGTCCATAAAGTGAGGAAACCGGCCCTTTTACCACTTCGATATTCTGCAAATTGAACTGGTTGATTTCAAGAAGCGCATTGTGGTTGAAAATTCCCATGGGACGAATCGGCAATCCGTCTTCCAGATACAGATAATAGGCATTGGTAGTCATGGGTTGGCGAATGGCCATCGAGTGTTGTTCGTTCCCCAGATTGACCATTAAAACACCGGGCGTTTTATTTATGATTTCGTATACCGCCGTGGGATTCGTTTCACTTATTGTTTTCTGTGAGATTTTTGAGATGGCCACGGGAACTTCTCTTTTTAAAGAAACGCTTCGGCTGGCAGTAACGACAACATCTTCAATTTGTTTTGTTTCTAACGAGTCTTTTTTGGTCGGATTCTGACCATATATGATTTGCCCTAACACCAATAAGGCAGGGAATATTTTTTTCATTCTTAAAGTTTAAGTATTGCATAAATTCTCTCATTGATGTAAACCAATGAAAATGAGTTCCGTTGCTAAAAACAACAGCGTTAAAAAAATAAGCAGTAATTAAACGGTTGGCGGATGAAAAGCAGTGCTGCAGTTTTCTTGAAAATATAAATCCGAATAAGCGGCATTGATTTCTTTCTGAATCGGGAAATTCAAATTAGCGATTTCAAATGAAGCTGTTTTTTCTAAAAAGAGGACTTCAAATTCGGTGTGAGAAGATTTTTTATCTGAAGAAACCGGATTGTCACTTTCGGATGCTTTGGCCAATTCCTTCATCAGATGACATTTTCCGTTACATTTCATTTCGGGTTTGGCCTTGTTCTCGCAAAGTTCTTTTACAATGTAATCGTAATTGAAAACATATTCCAAAACCGGAAGAATCGGTTTCATGACGAATAGGAATACGACGATGACAATTGCTTTTTTCACGGTGCAAAAGTACTTTAGAAAAAGTAAAGAAAAGAGGCTTTCTGCTAGATTTTTATACAAACTGGCATCTTATTGCCTATCTTTACTTAGAACAGGATTTATAAAAAACAATTTTAAAAGACATATATCATGGCAAAAAGTCAAGACGCAAAGAAATCTGCAAAAAAAGAGCCTCTTAAAACCGCAAAGGAAAAGAAGGAAGAAAAAAGGGAAAAGAAAAATAATCCTAAAAGAGATTAAGAACCAATCCTCAATTGTAAAAGCAGTTGGGGATTTTTTATTTTCTGTCCGATGTAAAATATTGCACTAAATCCGTGAATGTTGACCGACAAAAGCTAATTTTGCAGGACACATTTCATAAGAAGACATGCAAAACAATATTACTTATACTACCTTTTTTGATGCTGTAAAAGCCAGTATTGAAGAAGGCACCTTCGCTAAATTGACATTAACCAAAACGATTGGCCAGCCGGAACTTCAAAATATTTATGTACGAACAGCAGTGGAAGATGGTGTCTTAAAATTAGCCGTTACCCATAAAATCTATGATAAAGGCTTGAAGGAAATAGAAAAGATTGTCGAATTGGACGCCATGGAAGCCGAGTTGGTACCGTATATCAACAATCCGTTCATGTGGGTTTTACTATTTACTACCGAAGCCGATATTACCATGAAACTAAACAAAAAACGCATTGCCAACATTACCGAGCAACCGCCTACTTTTAAAAATCCCGATGCTACGTTAGCAGAGTTTAAAGGCAACTAACCTATTGCTTAAAAAGTTTTTTTGCCACAGATTAAAGGGATTAACAGTGAAAATCATTTAATCTGTAGCAAAAATGAATTAAATACTATCCGGAAAAATTTTCCCCGGATTTAGTATATTGTTGGGATCGAAAACCTGCTTGATGTTTTTCATTAGTGTCAATTGCGTGTCATTGAATGCAATATCCATAAAATTCTTTTGTACGTAGCCAATGCCGTGCTCGCCCGACAAAGTTCCTTTTAACGAAACCGTCAATTCGAAGATTTCGCGGATGCCTTTCGGGACTTCCGTTTTCCAGTTGTCATCGGTCATGTCTGCTTTGATGATATTTACGTGCAGGTTTCCATCCCCCGCGTGTCCATAACAAATCGATTTAAAACCGTATTTATCTCCTATGTCTTTAATCCCTTTTAATAATGTTGGCAATTCATATCTTGGCACCACCGTATCTTCTTCTTTGTACACCGAATTGGATTTAACCGCTTCCGCAATGCCTCTACGCATTTTCCAAAGCGCATTTTTCTGGTCTCCTGTATCAGCGAAAAGGATTTCGTCGATTTCGAATTTCTCGACTACTGTCATGATCTTCTCTGCCTCTAACATTAAGATTTCCGGATAATTACCGTCGACTTCAATTAGCAAATGGGCCTGGATTCCATCTTTAATATCCACAATTACACCATCAATGAATTTGATAGCCCAATCGATAGCATCGCGTTCCATAAACTCGAGTGCACTTGGGACAATTCCCGCCCTGAAAATCGCTGAAACCGCTTCACAAGCCTGCTCTGCTTTATAAAATGGCACGAGCATCAATACGTTATGGGAGTTTTTAGGAAGAAGTTTTAGGACGATTTTTGTAATGATTCCTAAGGTCCCTTCGCTGCCGACCATCAATTGTGTCAGGTTATAGCCCGTGGAATTTTTTAGCGTATTTGCGCCGGTCCAGATGATTTCGCCTGTAGGCAAAACCACTTCCATGTTTAAAACATAATCTTTTGTCACTCCGTATTTTACCGCCCTAGCACCACCGGCATTCTCCGCGACATTTCCTCCAATAAAACAGCTGCCGCGACTGCTTGGATCAACCGGATAAAACAGATTTTTCTCTAAAACAGTATCCTGCAAAACCTGTGTAATTACAGCGGGTTCAACAGTAACCTGAAGGTTTTTATCGTCGATTTCAAGGATTTGATTTAAGCGATCAGTTGCAATGGCAATTCCGGGATAAATGCTTAAAGCGCCACCACTCAAACCAGTTCTTCCGCCAATGGGAACGACCGGAATTTTATTTTCGTTGGCTATTTTTACAATTTCTGAAATTTCCTGAGCTGAAGCCGGTTTTACCACTACGCTTGGCGGAAAGACATAATCCTCGGTTTCATCGTGGCCGTAATCGTTTCTTGTTCCCTGATCGGTGAACACGTATTTCTCGCCTGCGATTTGTTGCAGTTTTTGAAGTATTTCGGGTGTGATCTGCGTTGTCATAACTAAGTTGCAATGTATCTTATAGGGTCAAAGTTACAAAGTTATTTCATCAAAACAGCATACCTAGCCCCGACAGTAACGGCATCCTTTTGTTTTGTTTTTCACAAAGCAAAAGATATAGTGGATGGCGGGATAAGCTTCTAATAAAATTACTGCTTCTTTAGATTGGGCAGAAAGTACGCAAACATCCCTATAAGCGGCAGGAACGAGCAGATTCCATAGACGAATTCGATGGATGTTTCATCGGCCAGATAACCTAAAACTGCGGAACCCAATCCGCCGATTCCGAAGGCAAAACCGAAGAACAGCCCGGAAATCATCCCTACTTTGTGAGGCATTAATTCCTGAGCAAACACGAGAATCGCTGAAAATGCTGAAGCAATGATAATACCAATAATTACGGAGAGAATTCCGGTCCAGAATAAGTTGGCAAACGGTAGCATAAGCGTGAACGGAGCAGCACCTAAAATGGAGAACCAAATGATATATTTTCTTCCGAACCGGTCGCCTAATGGTCCGCCAATCAATGTTCCGACCGCTACTGCGCCTAAAAACGCAAACAGATGGTATTGTGCCTGTAATACCGAAATATGGAATTTTTCAATAAGATAAAACGTAAAATAGCTCGACATAGAAGACGTGTAAAACGACTTTGAGAAGATTAAGATCAGTAATAAAACCACCGACATTTTGACTTTCATTGGCGATAAATCGTGATATCTTTCGATTGCTTTTTTCTTTGCCTTAATGGAAATCAGCTTTTGACCGTACCATACAGCTATTCTGCTCAATACAATTATTCCGATTACTGCTGCCAAAACAAACCAGAGAATGTGTGATTGTCCGCGCGGCACAACGATTATTGCCACTAATAAAGGCCCGATAGCCGTTCCGGTGTTCCCGCCTAATTGGAAAATCGATTGCGCCAGTCCGCGTTTACCTCCTGAGCCGAGAAAGGCCACACGAGAAGCTTCCGGATGAAAAATCGAGGAACCAATACCAATCATGGCTACCGAAGCCAAGATCAACGGGAAGCTCGATGCTTGGGAAAGCATGACGATTCCGGTTAGCGAAAACAGCATTCCGAACGCTAACGAATACGGTTTCGGATGCTTATCGGTATAAATGCCGACAAAAGGCTGTAACAACGATGCCGTAACCTGATAGGTAAACGTTATGAATCCGATTTGGGTAAATGTTAAGGCATAATTCGCTTTCAGCACCGGATACATGGCCGGAATTACCGCCTGTAACAAATCGTTGATCAAATGTGCGAAACAAACTGAAAACAAGATGGAATACACAGTGGTTTGTGCTATGTCTTTAGTTTCAATCGTGGCTGTTGCTGTAGTTGTTTTCATTAGATATGCTGTAAAATAAAATACCAGAAAATTAAGGTGATAAAAGATATCGGAATACCGAAACCAATCATCATGCTGCTGAGTTTGGGTTTTAATCCGTATGTTGATGCCACAATCGTTCCTGTAATCATTGGTGCCATGGCGGCTTCAAGGATGGAAACCTGTACTTCCAGTCCGCTCCCGTTTAAAAACCAGACGTATACTAAATAGAAAAATGCCGGCATAATCAGTAATTTGAAGAATAGGCCTAAAGTCAGGAACTTCCAATGTTTGCTTTTACTGTCGAATTCCAGTTGCATTCCCACAGAAACCAGTGCAATTGGCGTAACCGTAGTACCTAACCGCTGAAAAACTGACTGCAGCATTTCAGGGAAATCTATGTTTAAAACATTCAGTACGCAGGAAACTGCAAAAGCGATGAATGGAGGAAAGAACAGTATTTTTCTCAAAATCGCATTGGAACTGGTTGTACCTCTTGAATATAGCGTTGCCACTAAAACCGCCAGGGTAGAAACCACTACAAACGAACCAGGCTGATCTACAATTACTGCTGTTTCGAGACCTCTTTCGCCGTACAATGCTTCAATAATCGGGAAGCCGACGAAAGAAGTATTTCCTAATCCTGCTGTGATGATTAAGCAACCCGTCAGTTTTTTGGACCAACCGAATAACTTTCCAAAAGTGCTAAAAAAGAGATATGAAAGCGCAAAACCCAACCATGCAATTCCCAAGGGAAATAAGAGTTTCGAGCTGATTTCAAGTTTAGGGATATAATACAATGCAATCGAAGGAAGCGATACGTAAATCACGAACTGATTGAGCGTTTTATAGCTTAAGGCCGGAAAATCTTTGATTCTTTTGAGCAGAAAACCCAAAAGCATACAGATAAAAATGAGTAGAATATTTTCCATAGTGATGTTAAGCGGCACAAAATTACGAGTTAATCCCCTATCGGCCTCTTAATTTTATTTTTTAACGAAATTTTATATCCGGTTTTGTTTTTTGAGATAGAATTCGTTTTATATTTGCAATATATTTTATTACAGTTATGATTTCAGGTAAGTTTGCTATTACGACGCACATTTTGACGCTGCTGGCCAAATTCCCCGATGAATTTATGGCTTCCGATTTTATTGCGGGTAGTCTTAACATCCATCCTGTGTTGGTTCGTAAGGAAATAGCAAATCTCAGAAAACATAATCTTGTAGAAAGCAAAGAAGGGAAAAATGGTGGCGTGAAATTGTTGTTATCGCCTGAAAAAATCACATTAGAAGAAGTTTTTAAAATCACTTTCGATAAAGCGACCCTGGGTTTTTCAAAAAACGATCCTAATCCGGAATGTCCGGTGGGGAAGAAAATCAATACCAATCTCAATGTTTTATATGAAGGATTGAACCAAACGATTAGCAAACAGCTGAAAGCAGTCACTTTGGCCGAATTCGCTAAAAATTTCTAAGCTTTTTTTTATTTTAAACTGTAACATTTTTTATTATATTTAAATTCACTATTATGAAAGTAGCCATTATCGGAGCAACAGGGTTTGTAGGCTCCACAATTGTAAACGAAATCGCTAACCGTGGTCATGAAGTAACCGCGATAGCAAGAAATCCGAAAACTTCGGAAAAAGCAAACTGGATCAAAGCCGATGTCTTCAACACAGAAGAATTGGCCAATGCGCTGAAAGGAAACGACGTTGTAATCAGCGCCTACAATTCCGGATGGACGAATCCTAACATTTATGACGATTTCATCTCAGGTTCGAAAGCTATTCAGGAAGCCGTGAAACAATCGGGTGTAAAACGCTATATCACTATCGGCGGTGCGGGAAGTTTATTTGTAGCTCCAAATCTACAGGCGGTGGATACACCGGATTTTCCTAAAGAATATTATGCCGGAGCAGCTGCCGCTCGCGATTACCTCAACATCATTAAAGAAGAAAAAGACTTAGATTGGGCGTTTTTCAGTCCGGCTTTCGAAATGAATGCCGGGATTACTAGCGGAAGAACCGGAAAGTACCGCCTATCACTGGACACGCCTGTTTTTGATGAAAATCAGAGAAGCATCCTGTCTGTAGAAGATTTAGCGGTTGTTATTGCCGATGAAACCGAACATCCGAAACACCATCAGGTTCGTTTTACGGCCGCTTACTAATTTGATTTCATAATGCGGAAGTGCACAATGTTTGAATATGCTTGAACATTGTGCACTTTTTCCTTATTTTTACTGCAAGAATTCACGCTTGTGGCACTGAAAAAATCACATCCTTCGGCTTTAAAAGAAAATGACGGCATCGAACAGCCGGAAATCATTAGCGCTTCTTCTGTGGAGCAAATCCAACAATTCCGAAGAAAACAGCCCACAGCCGATGAATTGATCAGTGACATCCGCAACGGCGACAAGGTAGCCCTGAGTCGTGCCATTACCCTGGTAGAAAGTACGAGTACCACTCACTTACAGAAAGCAAATGAAGTCATCAAAGGATGTTTGCCCTTTGCTAATAAATCAGTTCGCGTTGGTATTACTGGCGTTCCCGGCGTTGGAAAAAGTACCTTTATTGAAGCCTTTGGAAAATATTTAACTTCGATAGGAAAGAAAGTTGCGGTTTTAGCGGTCGACCCGAGCAGTTCTATTTCGCATGGCAGTATCCTAGGCGATAAAACCCGGATGGAAGAGTTGGTAAAAGATGAAAATGCCTATATCCGTCCGAGTGCGTCAGGTGAAAGCTTAGGCGGTGTTGCAAGGAAAACCCGTGAGGCGATTATTTTGTGCGAAGCTTGCGGATTTGATACGATTCTGATTGAAACCGTCGGTGTAGGCCAAAGCGAAACCGCTGTGCATAGTATGGTGGATTTCTTTTTACTGCTGAATTTAGCCGGAGCCGGTGATGAATTGCAAGGAATAAAACGTGGTATCATGGAAATGGCTGATGCGATTGTCATCAATAAAGCGGATGGCGATAATATCAAACGCGCACGATTGGCGAAGACGGAATTCAACCGGGCGTTGCATCTGTTCCCGATGAAAAATTCAGGCTGGTCACCAAAAGTTACGACTTGCAGCGCTTTAGCCAATGAAGGCATTTCTGATGTCTGGGAAACGATTACAGAATATTTTATACTGACCAAAGAAAACGGCTATTTCGATAAAAAACGCAAGGAACAGAATCAGTACTGGATGCTTGAAACCATTAACGAACAGTTGAAACTAAATTTCTACAACCATCCGGAAATAGAAAAATTATTAGAGGAAAATAAAAAAGCGGTGCAAAACAATGAAATCTCACCGTTTGCCGCCGCTCAGTTGTTGCTTGACTATTTTAAAAATCTTTAGGCCTTATTCTTTTTGACTTTCGACTTTTGACTTTTGACTTTCGACTTTCGACTAATTTTCCTCGTACAATTTCATCTCCCTGTCGTAGAATTCACCGGCCAGGTTGATTAATTTCTCCATTTCGGCTTCGATTTCCTCCTCTTCTTCTTCATCCAATTCCTCTAAAAACTCAATTTCGTCGTCTTTTAAATTGATGATAAAACGGGGATAGTCTAAATGTATGATAAAAATATCTTCAGGAAAATCGGTATTATCGGCCAGTACAAATTTTGGTAATTCCATAAGTGTGTGGATTTGGTTATTTGTGTTTTTGGTTATTCGTTTATTCGTTGGGCAAAGTAACAAATAAACCAATTACCAAATAAACTTTTAAAAAAACTATTTATCAGAAATTATAACAGGCGCACTTCCTTTACCCATAAAAATGATTTTAGCATTGTTTGAAGTGGCAATTTCTTTTTGTGCTTTGATTTGCTCGTACTGCAATTGTTTATCGGTTAATCCCAAAGAGATGATTCGTTGATAATCAGCAATCCCTTGCGCCTCCACTCTTTTACGTTCTGCTTCCTGCTTTTCCTTCTGTAATACAAACTGCATTTTTTGCGCTTCCTGTTCGGCATTGATCTTAGATTCAATGGTGGTCTTTACTGAAGCCGGAAGATTAATATTTCGGATCAGCAATTGTTCTAAAACTAAGCCTCTTTTTCTGAAATCATCCTCAATGCTTTTATAAATACGCTGTTGAAATTCATTTCTTTTGGTGGAGTATAGCGCCACGGCATCATAATAAACTGCGTTGTCACGAATACGGGTTCTGGTTACTGGCCGTACAATCTTGTCTGCATAATTTTCACCTATTTGCTTGAATATTTTTGGCGCATCTTCAGGCGATATCCGGTATAAAACAGTTAAATCTATCACAACTTCCAGCCCATCATTTGACAATACCCGAATCGCATCGTCCCCTTCTTTTGAACCTTCATCATGAATTGCCGACATAGTGTAGTTTTGTGTCTGGATATCAAAAGTTGTAATGTCCAGTAACGGATTCACAACATGCAGGCCGCTTTCCAGAATATCCGGCTGCACTTTCCCATACAAAGCTTTTACGCCAACCTGCCCGGCATTGATCTGCTTAAAAATTGATGTAAAAGCCCCCAAAAGGACAATAACTATTCCGATATTTCTGAGAATAGCTGAAAATCTGGACAACTGACTTTGGTTATTGCGCAAGATGACCCCACCGATGATAAGCAGGATACCAATTATAATTAACAGTATCATTTTTGTAGTTTTAAATTATACGGTAATTATACGTAAACACTTATTAATAGTTACAAAACAAAGACCAATATTAATGATTGTCCTTTATCAGTCTATTGGTCAGAATATTAAAGCGGAGATACAAAAATATTGCGGCAGCTGTCAATCCGGAAAGCAATCCGATCCAGATGCCCACGGCTTTTAATTCGGTATGCAATCCTAAGAAAATCGAGACAGGGAATCCAATTAACCAATACGCAATAAAGGTAATATACATTGGGATTGTTACATCCTGTAAGCCACGAAGCGCGCCTAAAACCACCACCTGTACGCCATCTGAAATCTGGAAAATGGCCGCGATGATTATCAGATTGGAAGCAATTGCAAGTACTTCGGTATTATCTTTTAAATTGGTAACATTTTCAACATTCATGAACAATTCAGGCAAATATTGATGGAAAGCTAAAAAAATCAAGGCAAAAACCACCTGAATACTTATCGCCAATAAGAATATAGAGCGCGCTACAGTTCGCAACCCTATGAAGTCCTGCGAGCCTTTGTAATTCCCCACGCGTACCATGCCCGCAACCCCAAATCCGGAAACGAACATAAACGTGAATGTCGCGAGACTCAAAGCAATCTGATTGGCAGCCTGACTGGTAGTTCCCACAACGCCCGAAAGCCAAACCGCTCCGGTAAACAGCGCCACTTCAAAGAACATCTGCATGGAAGAAGGCAAGCCAAGATTGACTATTTTACGGACAATGGTTTTATCAAGCTCTTTAATGGTAAACTGCTCAAAATACGTTTGAAAACGCTCTTTATGCTTCAATGAAAAATGAATGAAAATCAACATTACGAAACGTGAAATTACCGTACCATAAGCTGCACCCAGCATTCCTAATTTCGGAAAAAACCATAAGCCGTAAATCAGTACGACATTTAAGAAAATGTGCACAACGTTACACAGCAAATTGGCCCACATCCCCACTTTGGTTTCCGATTTCCCGTCGGCAAATTGCTTATAGCCCTGGAAAATAATCAGCGGAATCAACGAAAAAGCTACAATATCTAAGAATGGTTTTGCCATTTCTACTACTTCTTCCGGCTGTCCCATATAGACAATCAGCGGTTTTGCTAAATAAATCAAGGAGAAAAGGAAAATCCCAAGCAAAGTGCACAAAAGTAAGCCGTGATGGAAAACAGTTCTCTCTTTATCCACATTTTTCTCGCCATCGGCTTCCGCTACTAAAGGCGTAATCGCGGTTGAAAATCCAATCCCGACCGACATGGCAATAAATACAAAACTGTTTGCCAGTGAGGCAGCGGCTAATTCTGTCGGCCCCAATTTCCCAACCATAATATTATCGACAATCCCAACTAAGGTATGGCCAAGCATCCCGAGGATAATCGGGTAAGCTAATTTTAGGTTATAGGAGAACTCTTTGGTGTAAACAGACAGACGCATTTTGTAAATTTTGGGCAAAGGTAAGAACTAGATTTTCGTGAATTGCCCTGAATTTTAAAAATTTACAGGATTTCGGCCATTCGCATAACTCTTTTACAATCAATATTTTACATTTTTTTATTAAGAGTTTTTATGACTTTTTAACAGAACTTTATCTTTTTCCGCAAAACAAAAGCTTCGAATCACAGTTTTTATAGCGATTAGATAACATTAAATGCATTTTAGTATGAAAAACGTAAACAGAATTTTAGCCTTATTTGTTGGAGCATCGGCAATGTTATTTTCAATGGATATAAAAGCTCAGGAAACGGCCACTTCGCCGCCACCGGAATACCTTCATCACTGGCGCATCGGATTCGGACTTAACGGTGGCGTTCCCATTAACGATGCCTATCACTACAGTCTGGGAACTGATGCAAGATTACAATATGACATCACAACCAAAACCTCTTTAGCTTTTACCACAGGATATACGCATCTGTTCAGTGAAGGTGATGATGGCGGCTTTATTCCTGCAAAATTAGGTTTTAAGGCCTTTCTTGGAAATCAATTCTACGTTCTAGGCGAAGCCGGAGGTGCTTTCGGAACTACGAAAGAAATGGGAAACTCGACATTATGGGCGCCCGGAATCGGCATTGCCATGAAACATATTGACATCAGCCTACGCTATGAGAACTATAGCGAATATGATACAGGACAGGTTTCGTGTCGCCTGGCTTACGGCTTTAAGATTTAATTTTTTTGTATCTTTAGGACTACAAAAAGAGTATCTTATGAAAAAAGCATTCGTATTAATCGCGGTAATTGCAGTGCTATTTAGCTGTAAAACAAATCACCAGACTGTAATGGATTCTTCACTGGAAAGCACAAAATGGATTCTGGTTGAAATGATGGGAAAGCCGGTACATACTTCTCAGGAGGGTAAAAACATCTATCTGATAGTAAACAAAGGGGAAAACACCATAACCGGCTACAGCGGCTGTAACGGTTTCGGAGGAAATTATGAACTGACCGCAGGAAATCGCATTGCCTTTTCAAAAATGATAGGAACGATGATGGCTTGTGATGATATAGGATTAGAAACAGAGTTTCTCAAGCTGATGCAAACCGTCGACAACTATACTGTAACTGACAACAGATTACAGCTCAATAAAGCCAAAATGGCGCCGCTTCTGAAATTTGAAGCAGAAAAAAAATAAGGTTGTCTCTCGGGACAACCTCTTTTTTTATTTCAACTGCTCAAGATATTGGGCAAAGTTTGCTTTAATTTTCTCATCTAATTCCGGTTCCTTAATATCCGCGAGCTGCTGCATTTCTTCCCAGATAATTTTGGCCACCATATAACGGGCCATTTCCTTATCATCAGCAGGAATTACGTGCCATGGCGCGTTTTCCGTCGAAGTTTTGTTAATAGCTTCTTCATAGCACTTCATGTAATCGTCCCAAAGCTCACGTTCCTTCAGATCGCCTGGCGAAAACTTCCAGTGATGCTCTTCTTCTTCCAGTCGACGCAGCAATCGTTTCCGCTGTTCTTCCTTGCTCATATGGAGATAAAACTTAAAAATGATAGTCCCGTTTTGGGTAATGTGCTTCTCAAAATTATTGATCTGCTCAAAACGGGTTTCCCAAAATTCCGGTGTGATATCTTCTACTTTCTCAATTCCGGGAAGGTTTTCATTTAAAATATATTCCGGATGTACTCTTGTGACGATTACATTCTCGTAATGCGTTCGGTTAAAGACCGCGAATTTTCCTTTTTCCGGTAACGCCAGATAATGACGCCATAAATAATCGTGCTCCAATTCAGTGGAATTGGGCGTTTTAAAACTATGCACCACTACCCCACGCGAATTGAATTCCTTGAAAACTTCACGAATCAGGCTGTCCTTTCCCGACGTATCCATTCCCTGAAGACAGATCAGCACACTATACCGATTGTGGGCATACATCACATCCTGCAGTTCGCTGAGCTTTAACTGCACTTCTTTGAGCCGGTCTTCCTTTTCATCATCATCGATCGGAACCTGCAGTTCTGTTGGAAAATCAGCTATTTTGAATGGAGAAGTGATTTTAAAATCTTCCGGATTAAATACTGTCATAATTTTCGGTTTATATTCGTAAATATAATTATTTTTAGCAGCTTTAACCCGCTGTACTCTCTATCTTTTTTTGCCATTTGTGAAAGCAAAAAAAGGATGCCGCTGCCATCGGGGCTAACACAAATCTATCGCTATGCACAAATTCACCTTAGAAATACTCTTCCAGATTATCGGAATCGGTTCGGCTTCCGGACTTATATACAAAGACAATCATCTTTATATTATCGGAGACAACAGCAGTTATCTTTATGAATACCAAATGGGAAACAAGGAATTGAAACGGCATCCGCTAACGGAAACTCCTTCAGAAAACATTCCCAAAAAAGAAAAACCCGATTTTGAAGCTGTTACAGCTTATGATGGAAAAATATACGTTTTCGGCTCCGGATCCACCGAAAAACGCAATAATATGGTAGAAATTGATGCAAAAACTAAAGCAATCATTAAAACAACCGATTTGAGCGACCTGTACCTTTCCATGCAGTCTTTCGCCGAACTGCCACAGGACGACCTCAACATCGAAGGCGCCGTTTATAATGGCACGGAATGGTTTCTGTTCAACCGCGGCAATGGCGCTAAAGGAAAAAACATTGTTTTCACTATTCAGGGAAAAAACCTGACCGAGGAATTCAACATCATTAACACTGAAATTGACCTTCCGAAAATAAAAGGCATTTCTTCAAGTTTCACTGATGCTGTGCTGGTAGATGATAAGATTTACTTTTTAGCCACTGCGGAAAATACCAATTCCACTTATCATGACGGGGAAGTTTTGGGAAGTTTCATAGGCCGTCTTGATGCTAAAGAAATGACCGTCGACTTCACAAAGCAAATCACCGACACACACAAATTTGAAGGACTGACGCTTTATTCGGAAACCGAAAAAGAAATCACCTTTCTGCTTTGCGAAGATAACGATACTGAAGTTTTGAACGCGGCAATCTACAAGCTGACAGTAAAAAAATAATTTTTTTTCATACTCTTCCCAACCTTTTTATAAAAAAACGCCTCTTTAGTATAAAGACCTTATTGTGATAGAAGAAAAAATACTAACCGCCTGTAAAAAAATGCAACGTGATGCCCAGCGTCAGGTGTATGAATTTCTGGCACCCAAATTATATCGGACCTGCAAGCGGTATCTTAAAAAAGAGGAAGAAATAGAAGAAGTATTGGCCGATGCTTTCTATACTATTTTCACTAAAATGGATCAGCTTAAAGAAATGGGCGCTTTTGAAGCCTGGGCCAGAAAAATTACGGTAAACCATTGTTTGCATCAGCTGAAACGGAATGTGAACTTCAACCTGTATTTAGAAGATACTAAGTTCACACATCAGCCGGAAAGCCCTGCAGAAACACCATTGGAAGAAGAAGATTTGCTGAATCTGGTAGAACAACTTCCGGAAGGTTGCCGGGCGATTTTTAATCTGTTTGTCATCGAGGGATTCGGACATAAAGAAATCGCTGCAATGCTTAACATCTCGGAAGGCACCTCGAAGTCACAGTTAAACGTGGCTAAAACCAAACTAAAGGATTTAGTCAACCGTCTTTATTATCAAAAAGCAAGGTAGTCATGGAACACGAATCATTATATAACAACATAAAAAAGGCAGCAGAAAATGCTGAAACCAAAGATTTTCCCAACATGGAGAAAATCTGGAACCAGGTGGAAACTAAACTGGATCAAAAAATCCTGATAAAAGAGAATAATCTCTGGAAAAAAATTGCCATCGGAAGTTCTGTTCTGCTGGTGGTTATCGTTGGCCTTTTATGGCTCAAAACGGATACGGCACAACCCTTAAAACAAAAACCTGTCTTAGTAAACGATGTAACTGTCATTGACACTGTTTCAAAACCGAAAGATACCATTCAGCCAGAAACAACCATTGAAACAGAGAAAGATAAACCGCTAAAAGAAGTACCGAAAACTATTATTATTTCCAGACCAGCACTTCCTGAAGTTGCCATTAATCCGGCTACTGTGGTGAAAGAAAACAATCCGATTGAGAGCGGACAACTGCAGAAGCCAACAGTAACACAGGTATCACCGACCTATAAACCGATCAAAAACAGCGCTGCCGGAGTAAGACGAAATGAAGATTTCAACACAGTATCTCCACAAAAAACAACCGGTAAAAATATTCAGAAGAAAGAAAATCCATTGCTTGTGGTTGACGGTAAAACAACAAAATACATGGACCTTAACAATATGGACAGCGATGATATCGAAAATATGGAAATTTTAACTGATCCTTTATATATCATCAACGGAAATTATTATACAGAATCACAGCTCTTTGGCCCGAATCCTACAAGCCCTTATGCTCCGCTCGACAAGCAGGAGATTGAAACTATTAAAATACTTCAGGACGAAAAGGCCGTTGCTGCTTATGGCGAAAAAGGAAAAAAAGGCGTAGTAATCATCACCACAAAAAACGGAAAGCCGGCTCCTCAAAAGAAATAGCATATCCTCATTTAACTTAAAAAAATCAGTATCATGGAAAAATTTAAAACATTTTCATTAGCCATTGCTATGCTTATAAGTTTCCTTGCCTTCGGACAGGAAAAAACAATAACAGGAAAAGTTACTGAAGCCGGCCTGCCGCTTCCGGGAGTTCAAATAATAGTAAAAGGAACTACAAGAGGCACCCAAACGGACATTGATGGAAATTATTCCATTAAAGCCAAAACCGGTGAAATTTTAGTTTTCTCTTATATCGGAATGAAAGATACTCAAGCAACAGTAGGAGCTGCAGACAAAATCAATATTGCCATGATCGCCGAATACCACTCAATCGAATGTGTTGTGGTTACTGCTGTTGGTTATAGTAAAGGAAAAAAAATCCCTCCTCTTGCTAAGCAAAAGTTAAATACAGCACCAACCACGACAAATAACCAAAAAGATTTTCAGGATTTAGCCGATAATTTGGTAGCTCTCAGCAAACAGGAATTCAGTGTTAATGATGATGCGCTTTTCTTTTTGAATGGGTACAAAATTAAGAGAGAAATGGTTTCAGCGCTTGATTTAAAAGATATTAAAAAGATTCAAGTAGTTAGTAGTGAAGATGCTAAAAAAGTCTTTGGAAATAAAGGCAAAAATGGGGTCTTGCTGATCACAACTAACAACATGACCTATGAGGAAGACAAAAAGAATGATAAATTACTGGACAAAATCACTGATAAAAATGGGGCGTACAACTCTTTAGATTTTGATGATTTTCAGGAAAGCTACGATCCTTTCTTAGAAAACACATTCGAAAATCCAAAATTGGCACCACTTTCCACTTTTTCTATCGATGTTGACAATGCTTCCTATACCAACATCCGTCGTTTCATTACTAATGGAGACACTGTACCAAAAGATGCCGTTCGTGTAGAGGAAATGGTTAACTTCTTCAAATACCAGTATCCGCAACCGAAAGACAATCATCCGTTTTCTATCAATACGGAATACAGCGAATGTCCCTGGAATGCGAACCACAAATTGCTGAAAATCGGATTGCAGGGAAAAAACATTCCAACTAATGCCCTACCTGCTTCCAATTTCGTTTTCCTGATTGATGTTTCAGGGTCTATGAGTGATGAAAACAGATTGCCTTTGGTAAAGCAATCCCTCAGAGTCATGACAGAGCAGTTACGAAAAGAAGACAAAGTAGCAATAGTGGTTTATGCCGGGGCTGCCGGATTGGTTTTACCTTCTACCAGCGGTTCCGAAAAACAGACTATACTTAATGCATTAGAAAACCTATCTGCCGGTGGAAGCACAGCCGGTGGTGCAGGAATCGAATTGGCTTATAAAGTAGCTAAAGAAAATTTTATCGAAGGAGGCAACAACCGTGTGATTCTGGCAACAGACGGCGATTTTAATGTAGGAGTTTCTTCCGATACAGAAATGCAGACTTTAATTGAAGACAAAAGGGAATCCGGCGTGTTCTTAACCTGTTTGGGTTACGGCATGGGTAATTACAAGGATAGCAAAATGGAGATTTTATCCGATAATGGGAATGGAAATTATGCCTACATCGACAATCTTATGGAAGCGAATCGTTTTTTAGGCAAAGAATTTAAAGGAAGCATGTTTGCGATTGCCAAAGATGTAAAAATCCAGATTGAATTCAATCCCAAACACGTTCAAAGTTATCGCCTGATTGGTTATGAAAACAGAAAACTACATGCTGAAGATTTTACCAACGACGCCATAGATGCAGGAGAATTGGGCAGCGGACATACCGTAACTGCTTTATACGAAATCATCCCTGCAGGGATAAAAAGCAGCTTTTTCAATGAAGCTCCTGAGTTAAAATATACCATGAAGAAAGAAGCTTCCGATAAATATGCTGACGAACTGGCCACAATAAAATTCCGCTACAAAAAACCGGACGGAAATAAAAGCACTGAAATGGTTACTGTAATTGAAAATAATGACAGCGACATCGCGCAGGCTTCTTCCGATTTTAAATTCAGTGCCGCAGTAGCATGGTTTGGGTTGAAATTGAGGGATTCGAAATTAGTGGCCAACAAAGATGTAACTGCTATTCAAAAACTGGCCAATGAAGGAATTGCCAATGACCCAGACGGATACAAAGCAGAATTCATCCGTTTGACAGAAGATGTAAACTAACTGGTTCTGAATAAAATATACTTTTTTTTGAATGCAATTGTTATAGTTTGTTAAGTGTTTTGGTTAATTAAAAAACCCTGGAGGATCACTTTCAGGGTTTTTGCTTTATCTGACTATTATCAATCAGTAAAAACCATATCAGACGAGCTAAAAGCAAGCGATTTCGAACCGACAATAAAAAATTAAACACTTGTATTTCAGCAACTTAAAAATAGCTGAAATAAATTTTTAAAATTGTTAAAAATCCATCATAATAATAAGATAATAAGAAACGTTAAGTGCTTAAAATCTATCTTATGAAAAAGTATTTTGTTGTTATGGGCAGCTTGCTTATGCTTGCTTTCTTCAGTTGTAAACAGTACAAACCTGAAGAAGAAATTCACATAGAATCCACTGAAGCCGCTGTACTTCTCCCCGAAGAGGTTTACGAATCTGAACCGGTAAATCAGGAAAGCTATGCCGAATTTGAAGAAAATCCTTTTGAAAGTCCAAAAAACAACCCTTTATCTACTTTTTCAATTGATGTGGATAATGCTTCTTATACTAATATCCGTCGCTTTATCAATAACGGCCAGCCCGTACCGAAAGATGCCGTTCGTGTGGAAGAAATGATGAATTTCTTCAAGTACAGCTATCCGCAGCCGGCCGATACGCATCCCTTTGCCATTAACACAGAATACAGCAATTGCCCATGGAATGAAAAACACAGGTTATTAAAGATTGGATTGCAGGGAAGAAACATCGAAATGGAAAATCTTCCGGCTTCCAATATTGTATTTTTAATTGATGTTTCCGGTTCCATGGAGGAAGAAAACAAATTGCCTTTACTCAAAGAATCAATGAAAAGAATGGTACAGGAACTTCGCGCCAAAGACAAAGTTTCCATTGTGGTTTATGCAGGAGCTGCCGGTTTGGTTTTACCACCGACTTCGGGTGATGAAAAAGATAAAATCATGGATGCCTTCGATGAACTAATGGCGGGCGGAAGTACAGCCGGGGGAGCTGGCATTGAATTAGCATACAAAATAGCGGAAGAAAATTTCATCAAAGAAGGCAATAACAGAATAGTTCTGGCCACTGACGGGGATTTTAACGTTGGTGCTTCTTCTGATAAAGACATGGAAGATCTAATTGAGGAAAAAAGAAAATCAGGTGTTTTCTTAACCTGTTTAGGTTACGGAATGGGCAATTACAAAGACAGCAAAATGGAAATCTTAGCAGACAAAGGCAATGGAAATTATGCCTATATCGATAATATGCAGGAAGCGAACCGTTTCTTAGGCAAGGAATTCAAAGGAAATATGTTTGCTATTGCAAAAGATGTAAAAATCCAGATTGAGTTCAATCCGAAACACGTACAGACCTATCGTTTAATTGGTTATGAAAACCGAAAATTAAAAGCCGAAGATTTCAAAAATGACGCTATTGATGCGGGAGAATTAGGAAGCGGTCATACAGTAACAGCTTTATACGAAATCATTCCAATTGGAGTAGACAGCAATTACAGTTTACCTAAGTTAAAATACACAACGGTTAAAAACGATGATTCCGATTATAGCAACGAATTGGCCACAGTAAAATTCCGCTATAAAAAACCGGATGGTGAGAAAAGCATCGAAATGATAAAAACAATAGCAAATCAAAGTACGGATCTGCAAAAATCTTCCAAAGACTTTAAATTTAGTTCCGCGGTGGCCTGGTTTGGCTTAAAATTGAGAGATTCCAAACTAATTTCCAACAAAGATTCCGACGCAATCCGAACGCTGGCGAAACAAGGTCTGAACAATGATGAAGACGGTTATAAATCAGAGTTCATACGATTAGTGGATGCGGTGAATTAATCCTTTAAAATATAAAAAAGGAAAAACCCTGAAAGGAAATCTTTCAGGGTTTTCTGTTATCTGCAGACTAAAATCTGCCGTCTATTTCTCAATCTCTTTTAAACTTTCCATTTTCTTATGAGCCAGGAAACCTTTGATGTCCTCAAAATGTTCTTTCACGCGCTTGTGTCCGAATTCGAAAACCTTCTCGGCCAAACCGTCAAGGAAATCACGGTCGTGTGATACTAAAATCAGCGTTCCGTCGAAATCTTTCAAAGCATCTTTGATGATGTCTTTCGTTTTCATATCCAAGTGGTTCGTAGGCTCATCCAGAATCAGTACGTTTACCGGTTCTAATAATAATTTTATCATGGCCAGACGTGTTTTCTCACCTCCGGAAAGGACTTTAACTTTCTTTTGGATATCATCACCCTTGAACATAAAGGCTCCTAATAAATCTTTAATCTTGGTACGGACATCACCAACAGCTATCTGATCAATGGTTTCGAAAATAGACAAATCGCCATC
>NZ_CAMLMK010000001.1 GCF_946481155.1 uncultured Flavobacterium sp. | reverse complement strand
CCAGGGACCACCTGATTATGAGTCAGGTGCTCTAACCAACTGAGCTATAGGACCAATTTTATTCTCACAAACAAAGCCATTGCCTTATTTGAGGTTGCAATATTACTACTATTTTTTATGCAAACAAAAATTAATTCGGAATTTCTTGGCACAGCTCTACCAAAACGCCATTTGTCCCTTTGGGATGCAGGAATGCAACTAATTTGTTATCAGCCCCTTTTTTTGGAATTTCGTTTAAAACTGTAAATCCTTCCCCTTTTAATCTTTCTATTTCTGACACGATATCTTCCACGTCAAAAGCAATGTGGTGGATACCCTCGCCTTTTTTCTCAATGAATTTTGCAATGGGACTTTCCGGGTTTGTCGCTTCCAGCAATTCAATTTTGTTGGGGCCATTCATAAAAAAAGAGGTTTTTACACCTTCGCTTTCCACCTCTTCCTGCTTGTAGGCCGGCGCTCCGAAAAGTTTTTCAAAAAGCAGGTTTGACGTTTCCATATCTTTTACGGCAATACCTATATGTTCTATTTTTCTCATTATATTACTTTAACGTACAAAGTTCGGAAAGATTTTACAAAGTCGGCAAAATTTAAAATGGTTTTTCCCATAGCCCTGAGGGGAGTGGCATCCTTTTTGTTTTTACTGATTGTTCTATCAGCTTCAAAACAAAAAGATAGAGCGGATCGCAGGAAAATGGACGGCCGGCAAACCCGGACCTTTCGCTCCAAAAGAACCTGTTTCGCGTCAAAAACTTTCTCTCTTTCCCACTTTGAAACTTTGTAACTTAAAAAAATCGTATTTTTGCAGAATGGAAACAAACAGACAAAAAAAGATAGGAACGGTTTTGCAAAAGGATTTAGTGGATATTTTGCAGGGAGAAGTGCGTAAAAACGGGATCAGCAATCTGATTATTTCTGTATCCAAAGTGCATGTGACTACTGATTTATCGGTAGCCAAAGTATATTTGAGCATTTTCCCGGTAGACAAAGGCCCTGAGCTTTTGACGGCCATCCGCAGTAACATTCCGCTGATTAAACATGATTTGGCACAACGCGTGAAGCAACAATTACGCCGCGTACCGAACCTGAGCTTTCACATCGATGACAGCTTAGATTATATCGAAAAAATCGACAATGCACTGAAAGGCGACGAAAACCCGATTGAAAACCGCGACCTTTTAGACCGAAGAAAGAAATTGTAATTTGAATTTCCCGTTTTACATAGCGCGCCGGTATACGGTCAGTTTCAGCAAAAGCACGGCCATTAATATTATTACGGGCATTGCAACCGTTGGGATTATCGTGAGCGCCATGGCGCTTTTTGTGGTATTATCCGTTTTTAGCGGATTGCGGGAATTCAGTCTTTCGTTTGCCAATGAAACGGATCCTGATTTAAAAGTCACCAATACTGTCGGCAAATCGTTATTACTAACCTCAACGCAGGAAAAGCAGCTAAGCCAATCGAAAAACATTGCACTTTACAGTAAGATTGTAGAAGAGCGCGTCTTGTTTTCGTTCAATGAAAAGCAGGAAGTTGCTTATCTGAAAGGTGTCGACAGCATTTTCAGAAAAACAAATCCCTTCGAGAAGAAAATCTATGCCGGGCAATGGCTCAAACCGAATACCTCGCAGGTAGTGGTGGGCTATGGCATTGCCAACAAACTTTCGATGGGCTTGTTTGACTTCAATAATGTCTTCAAGGTTTTTGTTCCGAAGCCCGGAAAAGGACAGATTGAGAATCCGGAAGAAGCTTTTAATGAGTCGGCATTGGTACCAATGGGGATCTATGTAATCAATGACGATCTGGATGCGAAATATGTTTTTGCCGATTTGCCTTTAGCGCAGGAATTACTGCAATACCAGCCCAATCAGGTGACCGCGCTCGAGATAAAATTAAAGCCCGATGTTTCGGAAGAAGAAGCGATTGCTGAACTTTCGGGTATTTTTAAGAATAGTGTTACCATAAAAACCAGAGCGCAACTCAACGACAGTCTGCACAAGATGCTTAATACGGAGAATATTGCCATTTATCTTATTTTCACTCTGGTGATTATTATTGCGCTTTTCAATTTGGTGGGCGCACTGATTATGATGATCCTGGACAAAAAAGCCAATCTGAAAACCTTGTTCAGTCTTGGTGCGGAAATCAGGCATCTTAGAAACATCTTTTTGCTTCAGGGGAGTCTGCTGACTTTTTTCGGAGGTATTATCGGATTGCTTTTGGGGATTGCTTTTGTCATTCTTCAACAGAAATTTGCGCTGATAATGATCACTGCGAACATGGCTTATCCTATCAAATTTGAAATCCTGAATGTAGTTATCGTCCTGGCAACTATCATTTCTCTGGGACTGATTGCTTCCTGGATTGCTTCCAGCCGTGTAAGTAAAAATTTACTGGATTAATTTTTTCAAAAGAATTCCTATATTTGCTGCGCAATTAAAAATTGAACGCCCATGATTGTTTTTGTCTAGTCCTTTACTTATCAGAAGATAATTAGGACACCTCTCCGTAACCGGGTTTCTCAATCCGGAATTATTCATTTTACTCCTAATTTAATCATGACAGAAACACAAAAACACAATACGTTTTCACGAATTTTCAGCACTCTAAAAACCGCCATTCAAGGCGACAACGCTTTCGATTATACATCCGGAAGCATAAAAAAAGCAGTTATCCTCCTGGCCATTCCGATGGTTTTGGAGATGATGATGGAATCGGTTTTCGCCTTAGTGGACTTATACTTTGTAGGGCATTTGGAACACAGCAGCTTTGCCATTCAGACCGTAGGCTTAACAGAATCGGTGCTTACAATTATTTACTCGCTTGCCATTGGAATCAGTATGGCAGCAACCGCCGTTGTGGCGCGCCGTATCGGTGAAAAAGATCCTGTCGCCGCTGCAAAAGCAGGGATGCAGGCTATTGTAATCGCTTTTATCATCAATGTGGTGATCAGTATCTTGGGCTTTGTTTATGCCAAAGAAATTTTGCTGCTCATGGGTGCTACCCCAGAAGCGGCAGACTATGGCGTGAATTTTACCCGGATTATGATGGGAGGAAGCCTGTGCATCATGCTTTTATTTTTGATCAACGGGGTTTTCCGTGGAGCGGGAAATGCCGCCATTGCGATGAAAAGTTTGTGGCTGGCCAATATCTGTAACATTATTTTATGCCCGATTTTAATCAATGGTTTTGGCCCGATTCCGGCTTTTGGCCTGATTGGCGCTGCAATGGCAACCACTACAGGAAGAAGCATTGGAGTATTGTATCAAATGTATCATTTATTCAACGGAAGAGGTGTTTTGAAAATCATCCCTTCTTATTTTATCCCTGATTTTGAACAGATAAGAGCCTTGCTTAAAATTGCAGCGCCTGGTGTTTTGCAATTCGTAATTGCTTCCTGCAGTTGGATTTTTCTGGCGCAATTGGTAGCGACAACCGGAGGCGATCACGGTTCGGCAGGGTATCAGACGGCTTTACGGATTATGATGTTTTTCATTCTTCCGGCTTGGGGACTGAGCAATGCGGCAGCCACTTTAGTAGGCCAGAATTTAGGCGCTAAACGAGTGGATCGCGCTGAAAAATCAGTATACACGACCGCCAAATACAATACGTTTTTTATGGCGACGATTATGGTGATAACACTGTTGTTTGCCAGCTACATTATTTCGTTTTTCACTAACGATCCGGACGTGCAGCGCATTGCAGTAGAAGCATTACAAACCATGAGTCTTGGCTATGTTTTCTACGGTATCGGAATGGTACTGATCAACACCTTTAATGGTGCCGGTGATACGTGGACACCTACCTGGGTTAACTTTTTCGGGTTCTGGCTGTTCCAGATTCCGTTGGCTTATCTTCTGGCTAAATATTATAAAATGGGTCCGAGTGGCGTTTTCATGGCGGTTCCTATTGCAGAGACTGCAATTACCCTGGCGAGTATCGTGCTTTATAAAAAAGGGAAATGGAAAAAAATACAGGTATAAAAAAAGGCCCGGTTTCCCGGGCCTTTTCTTTTTGTTTTTATGTCATCTGATAATCGGCGTACACCTCTTCTATTAATTTAAGCACGTCCAGCAGCGCGTTGTGATCGTCCAGGGTTACCAGTTGTTGTCGGTATTCCTTAAAATTTTGAATCCCTTTGAAATAGTTCGTATAATGACGGCGCATTTCCACGATTCCCACATGTTCGCCTTTCCATTCCATAGCCCAGATTAAATGGTTTCTGGCTGCTTCCACCCTGTCTTTGATAGTGGGCGAAGGCAATAATTCTCCGGTGGCGAAGTAATGTTTTATTTCATCGAAAATCCATGGATAACCGATTGCGGCACGGCCGATCATCATTCCGTCGAGTCCGTATTTGTTTTTGTATTCCAATGCTTTTTGAGGAGAATCGATATCGCCATTCCCAAAAATCGGCATCGTGATGCGCGGGTTGTTTTTCACGCGTTCGATATGCGTCCAGTCAGCTTCCCCTTTGTACATTTGGGCGCGGGTACGCGCGTGGATCGTCAGTGCCTGAACACCTACATCCTGCAAACGCTCGGCTACCTCATCGATATTGATCGAATCGTGGTCCCAGCCCAAACGGGTTTTTACCGTTACCGGAAGATTTGTCCCTTTGATTACCGCTTTTGTTAAACGTACCATCAGATCGATATCTTTCAGAACACCGGCACCGGCTCCTTTACAGACTACTTTCTTTACCGGGCAGCCAAAATTAATATCCACTAAATCCGGCTGAACGGTTTCGACGATTTTGGCCGACATTTCCATAGCTTCTTCATCCCCACCGAAAATCTGGATTCCCACTGGGCGTTCGTAATCGAAAATGTCTAGTTTTTTTCGGCTTTTCATAGCATCACGGATAAGCCCTTCGCTCGAAATAAATTCCGAGTACATCAGATCGGCGCCGTGCAGCTTGCACAAACGACGAAACGGCGGATCGCTCACATCTTCCATAGGGGCGAGCAATAAAGGGAAATCCGGTAATTCTATTTTGCCAATTTTGACCATGCGAACAATTTTACTGCAAAATTAGTAAAGATTGTTGAATTGCATTGTGCTTTCCAACAATCTGTTACTCATTATATTATAATACAACTTTGATCATGATATCTTCTTTCTGCTTTTTGTAAACTTCCAGCAGGAAAGAGTTGTCACTTGTTTTAACGATTCTGTTTGTTGCGAACTGATAGATTTTGAAGTCCTGCACATCACGGGAATTTAAAATAGACCCTTTTGTTAAATTGCCTTCCGTATCCGAAATCTTCACTGCGGTTAAATAGCCACCCTGACCGTCACTGTGTCTTGCAGGCGCTTTGTCTAACGGAAGATTAATATTTTTAACATTGTCTAAATACACGAAGAAGTGGTTGTTGTCTGCATTAAAATACTTATAAGACATACCGCCTTTACCTCTTGTTCCCATTTGATTTTTAGCGATTTTCTTCATCCAGCCTAAAGACCCGTCCGCGTTGATTTTTGTTACAAGCATGTCGCAATAATGGTAAGTATAGTAACCGCTACCCATGCCCATGCCACCCATGCCCATGCCGCCCATGCCGCCTCGGTGATGGTACACGGTAAAATACTGCTCTCCTACTAAAACAATGCTGCCGTCTTTATTGATTACCAAATCTTTCAATTCTAAATCTGAAAACTGTGCATTATCGCCTTTTCGTTCTTTTTTCGCGTTTTTCTTTTGGGTTTTTTCCGTTTCATACTGGTTTAAAACCTCAAGAGGGATTTCATGGAAAACCGTATCGTATACCGTTCCGTCTTCTTTGAACTTCAGCACAACAATACCATCACAATCGTTGAAATTGTCCTGGCCACTTAACCATGAATTATTGGTCTCACTTCCGTTGCTGTAAAAACCGCCACATACTATATAATCGCTATCGGTATCAAAAATCCAAAGTCGGTTCACAAACTTGTCTTTGTTTTCAAATTTTGAGATCTGAATTTTATCAGAACCGGCTTTAATAGTAAACATTTCGATGTGAAAGTTCGCTTCCTTGTCTTTTTTTCTCTTTTTGTCGTCGTTACTGTCGTCATGGAAAACTTTTGTAAGCAAGTATAAATTACCTCTGTTATCAAGCTGGTAATCAAGATTATTCATACGTCTTTCTGTATAAGGCATTTTAACTTCGTTGCCATATAGTTTATTCAGGTTCCCATCGTATGCATAAAGACCGATAATATCGAAGCTTTTTGTATCTCTTTTAACTTCCGGTTTTTTTCTGTACTGGATCAGAACGTTTTGCTTGTTATTTGACTGGTAAAAATCAAATTTATCTTCTACGGACATGGAAAAGCCCATTCCACCCACTACAGGTGTTCCTGCGATATGACCGTTAACACTGAACACTAATTTTGACCCGCCTACAAACTCTCCTGCAGCAAAATCGATTTCGATAGAAAACAACTGTTCCTTATCGTTATCGCCATCCCATGAAGAATAGAACAAATAAAATTTATCGTTAATTTCCAGAATTTCCTCGAAAGAGTAATTTTTCGGGAATAACTTCTCGTAACGTTTCTCTTTAGTAAAAGCCGGTTTATCTGAATCGAATTTCTGAAGCAGGATCTCTTTACCATCCAATTTTACGGCAAGCACTTCATTTCCCTTTGAGAAATAGATTTTTTCTTTAGCATCAAAAACCTTGTACGGCGCGCTTACTTTATACGAATAATCGGTAGACAGAGCACGTTGGGCATACCCTCCATTAAACACCAACACCAATAGCACTAACGTGCATAACATTTTTTTCATAATGTGTAGTTTCTTTTTTATTTAAGATAAATTAGGTTAAGGCGGCAAAAGTAGGCATTTTATTTGGGAAAAGATTTTATACTTCTTCCTTCCAACTGCTTTTTAACTGATTAATTTCAATTATATTTGCCGATTAATTCACTACCTTTAATGAGATAAGGGATTGATTGCATCAGACAAAGATTGATTGCGTTAGATTTGATATTAAGAGGAGGACAGCCGGTGGCTGGCAGGTAAATTAACGACAAAGATTGCGTTAGGGATTGGAACGGCATCCTTTTGCGGATCCCGATTTTTATCGGGAGGAGCAAAAGATATAGTGGAAAGCCCGACCCTTGTGGAAACGCCCAAAAAAGACAAAGAACGAAGATGAAGCATATTAGAAATTTCTGCATTATTGCACACATTGACCACGGAAAAAGTACGCTGGCCGACCGTTTGCTTGGCGCTACCCAAACCGTAACTGCGCGTGAGGAAAAAGCACAGCTACTCGACAACATGGACTTGGAGCGCGAGCGTGGAATTACGATTAAGAGTCACGCCATCCAGATGGAATATACCTATAAAGGCGAACAATATATCCTGAACCTGATTGACACTCCCGGACACGTGGATTTCTCCTATGAGGTTTCCCGTTCAATTGCCGCTTGTGAAGGCGCGCTTTTGATTGTAGACGCGGCACAGAGTATTCAGGCACAGACGATTTCGAACTTATATCTGGCTTTGGAGAACGACCTGGAAATTATTCCGGTATTGAACAAAGTGGACTTGCCTAGTGCTAACCCGGAGGAAGTGAGTGACGATATTATCGATTTGTTAGGTTGTAAACTGGAAGATATTATTCACGCATCGGGTAAGACCGGTTTTGGCGTGGAAAACATTTTAGCGGCGATTATTGAAAAAATTCCTGCCCCTAAAGGCGATCCGAACGAACCGTTGCAGGCGTTGATTTTTGACTCGGTGTACAATCCGTTCCGAGGCATTGAGGTTATCTTCCGAGTGAAAAACGGGGAAATCCGCAAAGGTCAGAAGATCAAATTCATGGCGACCGGAAATGAATATTTTGCCGATGAAATCGGTACGCTGAAACTGAACCAGGTTCCGAAGCAGGTGATTTCTGCCGGAGACGTTGGTTATTTGATTTCAGGAATTAAAGAAGCAAAAGAAGTAAAAGTGGGTGATACGCTAACCGATGCGAAAACGCCGACTACCAATATGATTACCGGTTTCGAAGATGTGAAACCGATGGTATTTGCCGGGATTTATCCAGTGGACACCGAAGATTACGAAGACTTGCGCGCTTCGATGGAAAAACTGCAGCTGAATGATGCTTCGTTGGTATTTACCGCGGAAAGTTCGGCGGCGTTAGGGTTTGGTTTCCGATGCGGATTCTTAGGAATGCTGCACATGGAAATTATTCAGGAACGTTTAGAGCGTGAATTCGACATGACTGTAATCACAACGGTTCCCAACGTGTCCTATTTAGCGTATACCAAAAAAGAGCCGGAAGTGCCGATGGTGGTGAACAACCCTTCGGATTTACCGGAACCTTCCAAATTAGATCGCGTTGAAGAACCATATATAAAAGCTACCATCATTACCAAAGCAGATTTCGTAGGAAACGTAATGAGTTTGTGTATTGAAAAACGCGGACTGATTACCAACCAAACCTATCTGACCACCGAGCGTGTGGAACTGAATTTCGATATGCCGTTAGCGGAAATCGTATTTGATTTTTACGATCGTTTGAAAACGGTTTCGAAAGGGTATGCCTCTTTTGACTATTCGCCAATTGGGATGCGCACTTCAAAATTAGTGAAGCTGGATGTACTTTTGAATGCACAGTCGGTAGATGCGCTTTCGGCGTTGATTCATGAGGACAATGCGTACAACATCGGTAAAAAAATGTGCGAGAAATTGCGCGAACTGATTCCGAGACAACAATTTGACATTCCTATTCAGGCAGCTATCGGTGCGAAAATCATCGCGCGTGAAACCATAAAAGCCTTGCGTAAGGATGTTACCGCTAAATGTTACGGTGGTGATATTTCGCGTAAGCGTAAACTTTTGGAAAAACAGAAGAAAGGTAAAAAACGTATGCGTCAGGTTGGAAACGTAGAAATTCCGCAGGAAGCCTTCATGGCCGTTTTGAAACTGAACGATTAATCTTTCTTTTTATGTTAAATAATCAATCCTGACCGCTAACACGGTCAGGATTTTTGTTTTTATTCGGATTTAACATTATTATTGTTAAAAGCATTTAACAGCCAAATCCTCCAAAAAATATTTGTAACTTTAATAGGCCTAAAAACATATTTTATAAATGAGAAGAATTTTACACATAACCCTTCTACTTTTTTGCATCACTTCTTATTCGCAAACGATTACTGTTGACAACATCTCAAATACACCTGCACAATTGGTGGATTTACTATTAGGAAATTCTTGTGTGGAGGTCTCCAATATTTCGATTTCATCCAACCAATCTGTGGCTTACTTTAACCAAAATGGCTCGACTTTTCCTTTAGGTGAAGGAATAATCATCAGAAACGGACAGGCTTCTTTTACACAGGGATTGTATACTGATACAAATCTGAGTTCTACAGCCGTGGGTGGAGGAGCTGACGCTTTTCTTCAGGACCTTAGTAATACCAGTAGCGGACAGACGACTGCCCTTGTTGACCTGGCGTACCTGCAATTTGATTTTGTTCCCATTTCCAGTTCGTTTAGTTTTGATTTTCTTTTCGCATCTAATGAATATGGGCAATTCCAGTGTTTGTCCAATGACATTTTCGCTTTTGAACTGACCGATTTAACGACCGGTGTTATCACCAATCTTGCTGTTATCCCGGGCACCTCCAATCCGGTAACGGTGAAAAATATTAAAAATTCGCTGTACAATAACACCTGCGGCTCGACGAATCCAAGTCTTTTCGGAGTGTACAATGTTACTAATCCTGCAGCATCGACACTTAATATGAGAGGCCATACTGTGGTTTTAAGTGCTGCATCAGCTGTCTTGCCTAATAATCCTTATCGCTTAAAACTTGTTATGGCGGATTATGGCGATTTCGAATATGATTCGGCGGTATTTATTTCGGCGGGTAGTTTTCAGAATACCTTTAGCCTTGGCCCTGACAATACAATTTGTACCGGCGATTCTCATGTCCTCGACACAAACCTTGACAATACTTACACTTATCAATGGTTCCAGAATGGGGGGCCAATCCCGGGAGAAACCAACCCAACATATACCGTTACCCAGCCGGGAACCTATATGGTTGAAATAACCAAAGGCTCCTGCTTTATTACAGACACCATAGTGTTTAACGATTTACCGGTGACCAATCCCGTTAACCTTCAAACCTGCAATACCGGTAATGCCACTTATCCTTTTAATCTAACGGCAAATAACGAAATCCAATTGGGAATTGACACAGTGGTTTATGATGTTTTTTACTATGAATCCCCAGCCGATATTGCAGCTAATACTCCAATTCCTAACGGCAACTTAGCGGCATACAGCAGTGCAGGCGGCCAGACCATATATATCAAAATATTCAATACCCAAACCGGCAACTTTTGTGATGCGGTTTACACTTTCGATCTGGTAGTAACCAATGCCGTAACGGCGGGAACCAATATAAATGTAGCTACCTGTGACAATGCCAGCGGACAAAATTATAACTTACTGAATTTAAATCCTGCGGTTTTAGACGGGCAGCCCGCAGCCAATTACAACATCACCTATTACAATTCGCAAGCGGATGCCCAACAGGGAATTAACAGCATCGGTACTTCTCTGAATATTCCAGCCGGAACGACAAGCGTAACCGTATGGGCGCAAATGCAGGATATTTCCAACCCAAGCTGTTTTGCCGTTACGAGTGCCGTGATTACTATAAATCCGCTTCCCATTGTTGATACAATTCCGGATGCTATAGAATGCACCAGTTATACTTTACCACCGATTACAAACGGGACCTATTATGATGGTCCTGACGGAACAGGTAATCCAATGAGCGCGGGAGATGTAATTAATAATGGAGGGCTTTATTATATTTTTGCTGGTCCCGATAGCAATGGGTGCACGAATCAATCTTCGTTCAATGCTTATTTTATAGATGAATACATTCCTCCCTTAGATAATTGCGGAACATTTATCGTCCCGGAAACTCCGTTTAATATTGGTGCTTTCTATACAGCGGCGGGCGGGCCAACAGGTGGCGGTGTCCTTATTCCGACGGGAACAACGTTTACAAATACTACTCAGGCAACCATCACGCAGGATATCTATTACTATGCTGAAATGAACGGAAGCGTTTGTATTGACCAATTGTATACTATCAATATCCATGCGATTCCTTTAGTCGACGCCCCTACCGATATCGTTACCTGTGACAGCTATGTTTTACCTGCATTGACTAATGGCGGTTATTACACTAACAGCGGCGGAATAGGACCATTGAATGCCGGCGATGTACTCACTGCTTCACAGACGGTATATGTTTTTTCAGCAAATCCGAATTGTTCTATTGAAACCTCATTTACCGTGAGTATTGTTGACACAAGCCAGTTTACAAATGTTTCAGGTTGCGGAAGCTACACGTTACCTCCAATAACTTTTGGCGGCTACTACGATGCCCCAATGGGTGGCGGAAATGCGATAGATCCAAACATCCCAATCATGACATCGCAGATTGTTTATTATTATGCCAATACAACCAGCTTACCCAATTGTACCGACAATCTGAATTACAATATAACAATAAACCAACTACCATCTCTTGACACAATAACAAGTGGAACTTATTGTGGTGAATTTATTTTACCGGTTTTAACCAATGGCTCTTATTTCACCTTCCCGGGAGGACCTGCGACTGTTGGGCAGATTCCGTTATCTGCAGGGGCAATTGTAGATTTATCCGGAAGTAATCTTAGCCCGGGAACTTACTACATCTATAGCGGTCCGGACGGAAACGGGTGCGCCAATGAAAACAGTTTCACTATCAGCATCAATCCGTATCCCGTAACCGATGAGCCGATCAATACCATTCAGTGTCTGCCTTATTCCATTCCAACACCGACCAATGGTACTGTATATACAGCGCCCGGCGGGCCATCAGGATCTGGAACTGTAGTGTCGGCTACTGATATTTTCAATACCGACAATACTTTTTACATGTACAACGTAGATCCGATAACCCTATGTGTTTACGACAAACCGTTTGAAGTATATTACAACGGTATCAACCTGCCGGATTATGATGATGTGAATGTATGCGACAGTTATACTTTGCCGGTATTAACCCATGTTCCTCCGGAACCATCCAATAATTATACAATAGGATACTTTTTCAATACTGGCGGAATCAATCCTGTGCCAAACGGAACCGTCTTCACGTCCCTCAATACCCCGGTGACTGTTTACGTTTATGCTGTAAACGCAGGAAGATTCGGTATTACCTGTATTGAGGAAAAATCCTTTACCATCACGGTTTCGGATACTCCTGTTTTACCTCCTTTGACATTTGACCCCGAAGAATGCGGTAGTTATACCCTGCCGGCATTACCTGTGGTAAATTATACTATCGGTTATTATTCCCAGCAAGGCGGTGTTGGCCTGATATCACCATCAGATTACACCTATTCTGCTCCGGGAACGTATACCGTGTATGTTTACGCAACAGCTACAAACAATGCTGCCTGCACCGACGAAACACAATTTACTTTTACGGTACACCCGCTGCTTGATATTGATTTCCCTGACGGAATTATCTGTGTTGATCCAGTAACAAATATAACGCTGCAGCCTTACACAATAAATACCGGCTTAAATCCAGCCATTTATACAGTAGACTGGTATTTAGGAAGCACTTTAATGGGAACGGGGCCAAGTTATACCGCAACGCAGGAAGGAACCTATGATGTACGGTTCACTAAACTCACCCCCGACATTGGTTCAAATTGCAATTACAACGATACGCAGGTAGTGATTACCAAATCCAGTGCAGCTTTGGCCACAATAAGCGTGTCCGGTGCCTTCGAAAGTCAAATAGATATAACGGTAAATATTACAGGCGGTTTTGGAGATTACATTTTCCAATTGGATAATGGCCCTTTCCAGACCAGCAATGTTTTCTACAATGTTGCTTCCGGCGAACATACCGTAACAATCAGAGATACGGTAAATGGCTGTGACGATGTAATCTTAACCGCCATTGCATTACATTATCCTAATTTCTTTACTCCGAACGGTGATGGCGTAAATGACCGATGGAACATTTGGGATCTGCATGACCAGTCGGACGCCTTGATCAACATCTATGACCGGTACGGAAAATTATTGAAACAAATAAGTCCTACAGGACAAGGATGGGACGGCACCTTTAATGGCAATCCACTTCCTTCTACGGATTATTGGTTCCAGGTATTCTACAAATTAAACAATGAAGAGCGGGAATTTAAAGCGCACTTCAGTATGAAACGATAAGACAAAGGCCCGATTGCGAAAGTAGTCGGGCTTTTTGTTTTGAATCTTTGTACCTTTGCACTTCTTAACATAGCATCTGAATATAATGATTGAAGATAAAACCCCGCAACGGACAAATATTGCACAATTGGGCGAATTCGGTTTAATCGACCATTTGACCAAACAATTTGAAATTACACAACCTTCCACGATAAGAGGCATTGGCGATGACGCTGCCGTTTTGGATTTTGGAACCAAAAAAGCTGTTGTCTCGACCGACCTGCTAATTGAAGGCGTTCATTTTGATTTGTCGTACATGCCCTTAAAGCATTTAGGCTACAAAGCAGTTTCGGCGAATGTGTCTGATATCTGTGCGATGAACGCGAAGCCAACTCAAATCACAGTTTCCATTGCGGTATCAAATCGTTTTCCTTTGGAAGCTTTAGAGGAATTATTTGCCGGAATTACCCTGGCTTCTAAAATTTATAGCGTTGATGTAATTGGCGGCGATACCACGTCTTCGCAAAAAGGATTATTGATATCCATTACGGCAATTGGTGAAGCTGATGAAAACGAAATTGTGTACAGAAGCGGCGCAGGTGAAACCGACTTATTAGTCGTTTCGGGGGATATTGGTGCAGCTTATATGGGCTTGCAGGTATTGGAACGTGAAAAGCAAGTGTTTTTAGTAAACCCGAACAACCAACCCGATTTAGATAATTACACTTACTTAATCGAACGTCAGTTAAAACCGGAAGCGCGTGTGGATGTGCGTGAACTTTTGGAAAAACTGGAAATAAAACCCACATCGATGATTGATATTTCTGATGGTTTGTCTTCGGAGATTATGCATTTGTGTAAGCATTCTAAAGTGGGCTGCAATCTTTACGAAGACAAGTTGCCTTTGGATCCGCAATTAATCAATGTGTGCGAAGAATTCAACATCGACAGTACTACTGTGGCGATTAATGGTGGCGAAGATTACGAATTACTATTCACTATAAAAATGGAAGACTTTGACAAGATTAAAGGAAATCCGAATTTCTCCATTATCGGGCACATGACCCAGGAAAGCGAAGGCATTCATCTGGTAACCCGTGCCAATACGAAAATTGAACTAAAAGCGAGAGGCTGGGATGCCCTGACCGAAGAAGCATAAAATAAAAAGGCTTTCCGTTTTGGAAAGCCTTTTTTATATCTAACAGAAACTACATCTTCATTAACCAGTTTCTCATGGAAACTTCGTTATTGATGATTCCTCGTAATGCTTCAATCTTAACTCTGTCCTGTGCCATAGAATCCCTGTGGCGGATGGTAACCGTTTGGTCTTCCAATGTTTGATGGTCTACGGTTATACAGAAAGGTGTTCCTAAAGCATCCTGTCTTCTGTAACGGCGCCCCACAGCATCTTTTTCATCGTACGCTACATTAAAATCCCATTTTAAATCTTCAATGATTTGTCTTGCAATTTCAGGTAAGCCATCTTTTTTCACCAATGGTAAAACCGCCGCTTTTGTTGGCGCCAAAACCGATGGCAATTGCAATACTGTCCTTGTGGAACCGTCTTCCAAAGTTTCTTCTTTCAATGAATTTGAGAACACGGCTAAGAACATTCTGTCCAGACCTACCGAAGTTTCAACAACATATGGCGTATAATTCTGGTTTAACTCGGTATCGAAATACTGCATTTTTTTACCGGAAAACTGTTCGTGTGCTTTCAAATCGAAATCGGTACGCGAATGGATTCCTTCAAGCTCTTTGAACCCGAATGGGAAGTTGAACTCGATATCCGCAGCAGCATTGGCATAGTGTGCTAATTTTTCATGGTCGTGGAAACGGTAATTTTCTTTTCCTAAGCCTAAGGATAAATGCCATTTCAATCGGGTTTCTTTCCAGAAGTCGTAATATTTCATCTCTTCGCCCGGGCGCACGAAAAACTGCATTTCCATTTGTTCGAATTCACGCATACGGAAGATAAACTGACGCGCTACGATCTCATTACGAAAAGCTTTACCGGTTTGCGCAATCCCGAATGGAATCTTCATACGGCCGGTTTTTTGTACGTTCAAAAAGTTTACGAAAATTCCCTGAGCTGTTTCCGGACGCAGGTATAAATCCATTGCAGAATCTGCGGAAGCGCCTAATTTGGTCCCGAACATTAGGTTGAACTGGCGTACTTCGGTCCAGTTTCTTGAACCTGTTTCCGGATCGGCGATTTCCAATTCTTCGATTAATGCTTTTACATCTTCTAAATCACCGGAACCTAAAGAACGTCCTAATCTTTCGCGGATTTCTTTTTCTCTTGCAAGATATTCGATAACGCGTGCATTAGTCGTTACAAATTCTTCTTCATTAAAGGCTTCGCCAAAACGGGCTTTTGCCTTTTCTATTTCTTTTTTGGCTTTCTGATGAATTTTTTCGGCATGATCCTCCACCAAAACATCGGCACGGTATCTTTTTTTGGAATCTTTGTTGTCAATCAGCGGATCGTTAAAAGCATCAACGTGTCCGGATGCTTTCCATGTGGTCGGGTGCATAAAAATCGCCGAGTCAAGACCCACGATATTTTCGTGCATCTGTACCATCGACTGCCACCAATATTCCCTGATATTTTTCTTTAATTCTACTCCGTTTTGAGCATAGTCGTATACTGCACTCAAACCATCGTAAATTTCGCTCGACTGGAAAATAAATCCATATTCTTTTGCATGCGAAACTACATTCTTAAATAAATCTTCTTGTTTTGCCATAGTGACGCAAAAGTATAAAAATAGGTCGGGAAAAAATAGTGCAAAAACTATCTTTTTGGAAGATTTTTAATTCACCCTGAAATTAGCAGAACCGATAACCGTACCCTCGCAGACAAGGTTGATTTTATAGTCGCCCATGATGAGCTGGTGTTGGTACAAATCCACAAAAAGACAGGCATCGGTATTTAACCTGTCGTAGTAAATTTCCTTAACCAATTGAGTTTCAGAATGTCCTTTTAAAATCAGCAGACGGTTTTTAGGATTGGCGACCTGAATGAAAATCTTCTTATTTCCGGATTCCAGATCTTTATTTTCTTCCAAAGTAAAACGGATGCGCACCTGATCGATCTTGGAAGACACTGTAGTTTCCACCACATCTTTACCTATAATCCTAACGCCTCGGGCATTCACGTTGATGGCCTTCAATTTTTTTGCTGTGCTTACGGTTTTCTTAATTGGAGTAAGATTGCGTTCTGTCGTAACCGAATCACTGGTTTTCTTTTGCTGATCCAACACTTCCTGTTTGGACGCATAAACTTCGTTCAGGGAATCGTATCGCTTCAGTATTTCCGAAATCTGATTCTGATGTATGGATTTCTCTAAAGTTATTTTATCTTTGAGACGTTTATTTTTTACGGAAAAATCGTACAGTTTCAGCGAAACCATAGTTACTCCTATAAGCAGGAGTCCCACTCCGGATGTGGTGATGTATAGTAGTTTTCTTTGTGGCATTTTCAGGGAATAATATGCGCCAAGATACTTTTATTAAGAATAAACACCTAAAAAAATCGATAAAATGATAAAAAAACTGATAAACTTACTTTTTCCAAGGATTTGCCATGGTTGTGAGACACTTATGCTGACCCATGAAACAGTAATCTGTTCCAAATGTAGGCATAATTTGCCCTTCACGAATCATTCCGTTACAGCTGAAAATGAAACCTTTAAAAAATTTTACGGAAGACTGCCTGTCACCCATGCTTCTTCGATCGTTTATTTCAGAAAAGAAGGAATTACACAGCAACTTATCCATAAATTAAAATACAGGGGAGCTGAAGAAATCGGTGACTTATTCGGAACTTTATACTCCCGGGAACTGGCTGAAATTCATGAGCTGGAAAAATTTGACGAAGTGATCCCCGTGCCATTGCATCCTAAAAGATTAAAGGAAAGAGGTTACAATCAGGTAACTTTATTCGGAAAATCGCTGTCAGAAGGTATTGCTGTTCCGTTTAATGAAAGCTTGTTGCAGCGAAAATTGTATTCCAAAACACAGACAAAGAAAAATCTGTTAAGCAGGACCGACATAAACACCGAACTTTTTGATGTAACCTTCTCTGAAAAAGACCATGGCAAACATTTTCTTCTGGTGGATGATGTCGTTACCAGCGGCGCAACACTCGAGGCTTGCGGACAGGCTTTGCTCAAAATACCGAATGCAAAACTAAGTATCGTTACCATCGCTTTTTCGCATTCATAATTTTGTGTAAAACATTTCGTTTCCACTAAATATAATTGTTATTTTGTGGTGTTAAATGAAATTCAGGATGTTGAAATCAAGATTTATACTTTTTATCGCTTTACTTTCAATTTTGGCAACGGGCTGCGCAAAAAGAGGCACCATTTCAGGCGGGACGAAAGATACCATACCTCCGGTTATTGTCAATAGCGACCCAAAGAATTTCAGCACAAATTTCAAAGGTGATTTTATTAAAATCAACTTCAATGAGTACATTAAGGTTAAAGACATCAACAAACAATTGATTATTTCGCCTCCGATGAAAAACGCGCCGATAATTGTCCCCATGGGCAGCGCGAGTAAATTCATCACCATTAAGATACTGGATACCTTAAAAGCAAATACGACTTACAGCTTTAACTTCGGGCAAAGCATTACTGATAATAATGAAGGTAATCCTTACTCGCAGTTTAAATATGTAATTTCAACAGGAGATCACATTGATTCCCTGAAACTTGGTGGCGCGATTAAAGATGCTTATTCCAAAAAACCAGATAATTTTGTCAGCGTATTATTGTATGAAGCCGAAACTTTTACCGATTCTACCATTTACAAACAACAGCCTCATTATGTAACCAACACACTCGACAGCTTACCAACATTCGCTTTAGAGAATTTAAAAGCCGGAAAATACAAAATTATTGGCCTAAAAGACCAGAACAACAACTACAGGTTTGATCCTAAAGACGACAAGATTGGTTTTCTGAAACACCCGATTACGATTCCAACCGACACGCTTTACAAACTGGAGTTGTTCAAAGAAAAAGCGACTTTTAAAGCCATGAAACCTTCGCAGGCAAGTGCAAATAAACTCATTATGGGTTATGAAGGCAATGGAAAGAATACTAAAGTCATCGTGAAAAAAGGGGGTGATATTGTCGAATCTAAGCTGATGCAATTCCGCGGAAAAGATTCTTTGCAGATTTTTATTCCGAAAATAAAAGCCGATTCCGTTCAGGTAACCATTACTAACGACAACTATTCAAAAGTTTTTTCCACGAGGATGAAAGAAATGAAAGCTGTCGACACCCTTGCGGTCAATCCAAAACAAAGGGACGTTTTGAATTTTGGGGAAAATTTTACCTTAAATGTTACTACTCCGATTGTGAAGATTGACAATTCCAGGATTTCAATACTCAAAGATTCTACGAATGTCGCTTTTACTTCCAACTATAAGGAATTCGAGCAGCTAATCGAATTTGATTTCAAAAAAGAAGAAGCAGGGAAATACAAAATCACTTTATTGCCGGGCGCTTTAAAGGATTTTTACGAAAAGGAAAATGACACTTTAATTTATTCGATCGGGACAAAGAAATTAACCGATTATGGCAACCTCAAACTTACTTTGGAGAATGTAAACCGCTTTCCAGTTATTGTGGAGCTTCTTGATGCCAAAGAAAATGTTGTTGTTTCCAAATATTCCGAAAAGGAAACCGTTTTGAATTTTGAAGCCCTGGAGCCTAGATTGTATATGGTTCGTATTGTTTACGATGACAATAAAGACGGTGAATGGACCACAGGAAGCTTCCTCGAAAAAAGACAGGCCGAAGAAGTGATTTATTTTCCGAAAGAATTGGACGTACGGGCCAATTGGGATGTCGACCAGGTTTTTATTCTGTCAAAGTAAACTCGTCGCGATCACCCAAAAATCCGAATTTACTTCTGCTTTCAAGCATTAGCTCCTTATCCAGCTGAACGGTAAAAATCGTTTCTTCTTCCGTTGGCGCTGCTAAATAATTGCCCAGATAATCAACCACTTGCGAATGTCCGGTATACTTATGCTGGTTGGCATCTTCGCCTACCCGGTTAACGCCGATAACATACGACATGTTTTCGATGGCACGTGCTTTTAAAAGTGTGTCCCAGGCATTTATTCTGGGTTGTGGCCAATTGGCAACATAAACCAGTAAGTCATAATCCGCTTTAAAACGCGCAAAAACGGGGAAACGCAAATCATAGCAAATAAACATGCAGATACGCCATCCGTAATAATCGATAATTTTTCTCTCCGCACCTTTGGTATAAACCTGATGTTCTCCTGCTAAGGAAAAAAGGTGACGTTTATCGTAGTATTCTACTTCACCGGTAGGAAAAACAAACAACAAGCGGTTATAGTAATTATCGCCTTCGCGGATTACTGCACTTCCCATGATGGCAAAATTCCTTTTTATGGCTGTGGTTTTCATCCAGTGTACTGTTGCGCCTTCCATGGTTTCAGCAACCTCCTTCGGGTTCATCGTAAAACCGGTGGTAAACATTTCCGGAAGAATGACCAAATGGGTTTCCCAGGAAATCTCCTGAATCTTTGCAGTGAAATATTCTCGGTTGGCTTCGGGGTTTTCCCAAAAAAGAGGCGCCTGGATGACAGAAACTTGCATAAAAAATGTTTTGCTAAAATTAGTAAAAACAAAAACGCAGCCAAAATGAATATGCTTTTTTATTATTTAATCTAAAATCGTTTCAAAACCTCCTTTAATCATACTGGTTCTATTGGAGATGCTTAAAATATCCGGAAAACAACATTATGTTATAAAAATAAATTTTACACGAAAAAATGTTGTGAAAAATGACTTTATATTGAAAAAAATATAATTTTACTACGCCCTTAGAATACTATTTAACCTAAAAAATAACCTATGAAACTAAAGACATTACTTGCCTTACTGCTCCTGTGCTTCTTTCAAAATGCAGAAGCCCAGAAATCCATGGAGGAAACTCCAGAATGGATAATGATGATGAATGACCCAAACACTAATTACTTTAAAGCAGTAGAAACCTTTAACAGTTACTGGAAAAACAGGGAGAAACCAACCGAAGAAAAAGAAATCTTCGAAGAAAAAAAATCAAAGATTAAAGAATACAAAAACGAAAAGACATTACAATATGCTTTTGAGTACAAAAAATTTCTAAAGTGGCAAAAACAAATGCTGCCCTATGTCCAGGAAGACGGACGCATCTTAACCAAAAAAGAGCGTATGGAAATATGGGAAAAAGAAAAAAACAGCAGAAATTAATTATCTCAAAAAAATTAACTTATGAAACTTCATTTTAGAAAAATACTTTTCCTTTCAATAGCTTTTTTTACTTCACTAACCTATTCTCAAAATACAAACGGAAATTGGACCATAAAGGGACCTATTGCTTTTCCCACTAACATATCTGGGCAAATTCACGGCATCGGGCGCGTAAGTCAAGTAAAATTCCATCCTTCAAATCCACAAAAAATGTACGCCGTTAGTGCGTCCGGGGGGCTTTGGACAAGCAACGACGAAGGACAAAACTGGAGCAAAACTGCCACCGACAATCAGATTCCGCAAGGAAGTTGTTCTGCCGTTTGCATCGATTACACGAACGATAACATTCTCTACCTGTCAACAGGAGACGCAAATTATTATGGCGATGGATATGGAATATATAAAAGTACAGATGGTGGTATGACCTGGGCTTCCTCAAATTCAGGAATTGGCAACCGTATGGCACTCGAAATTTTGATATCACCCAATAATCACAACACACTTTTAGCCTGTACAACAGACGGAATATGGAAAAGTACGGATTCCGGACAAACCTGGCTTAGTACTTTAAATGGAGGAGCCTTTAAAGACATGGTATACAAACCCAATTCATTAAATACAGTATATGCCGTAACAGACAATACTTTTTGGAAGAGTACAGACGATGGTTCAACATGGACACAAATAAGCTCCGTAAACCCGGGTCCAGGTAATGGCGGAAGAATTGCTGTGTCGGCTGCCAATGACAATATCGTATATGTGGGATTTGTTGGAAGTAACAGTGCCTCCGGACAAGGTGGAATTATCTATCAGTCTACAGACGGAGGAACTACTTTTACACTAAAAAAGGGCGATGTACAGCCTAACTTAAATGGGTACGAAGGAAACGAAAACGGACAGGGAAATTATAATTGGGGATTATTTGCTGATAGAACCAACGCAAATATTCTTTATGCATGTGGGCATGTAGTCTGGAAAAGTACGGATGCCGGGACCAATTGGAGTCAGCTTACAAACTGGTGGGAAAAATGCCATACCGATATGCATCAAATAATTACCTCACCCTATAATAATAACAAGTTCTTTAACATAAACGACGGCGGAATATTTCTCAGTACCGATGGCGGCATTGAATGGACTCCAAGTGCCGACGGATTAAGTGCTACCGAAATATACCATATGGGGCAAAGTAAATTGTCCCGAAACATTACATCTATTGGAACTCAAGATAATGGGGAGATTTATCTAAACGGTAATACCTGGTATTGCAACCGAGGGGGTGACTGGGGATCTAAATCTTCTTTCGATTATGCAAATCCAAATACGGTATACTACCACGAAAATGCGGAAAGAAGGGATCTGGTCTTAAATAGCGGCGGAAATACATTTGGCATAGCCACTCCAAACAACAATGATAAGTATGTTTTTTCAGATTTAAATACCAGTTTTGCATTAATTAGCCAAGGGATAAAACTAAAAAAAACGACAAACCTGCTAACTGCAAATCCATCTTGGACGACTATAAAAACATTCACGGCTAATGTAAAAAGTGTCGCAGTATCCCCTACACACATCAATGAAATATATGTTGTACTGGACAACAACAAAGTCTACTACAGTTCCAATGGCAGTACCTTCGCTCAAGTCTCAACAACTCCCAGCGCCACAAATGCTTACAGCACTATTGCTGTCAACAAAAACAACACTAATATCGTTTATGTGACTTGTGGCAGTAAAATATATCGCTCTACAAATAAGGGCGTTAACTGGACAGATATTTCAGGTACGCTATCAAATGTAAATATTTTAAACCTGGTTCACGATCCTTATTCAACAAATGAAAGTTTCTATCTGGCTACAGCATTCGGGGTATATTATAGAAACAATACCATGACCGATTGGCAAAGTTTCTCAGGTGGATTACCTTTAATTGCACAAATTTCAGATCTATTTGGATATTTTGATGGCACAGACAATAGCATAATAAGAGTTTCGTTTTATGGAAGAGGTGTTTGGGAAAGCGGTTTATATACCACAACCCTTTCAGACAATGAATTTGCAAACAACATTGGAACCATCAGTATTTACCCTAATCCAAGCACCGACATTATCACTATTAATATCACACAACCAGAGTTGATTAATACCAAAGCATTTCTAATGGACATAAATGGAAAACAGATAAAAGAAATTCATATAAAACAGCCCGTTACGCTAATTGATTTTACCAACTATTCAAAAGGTATTTATTTCCTTAAATTTAAGAACAATGTTACTAAAAAAGTGGTTGTACAATAATTCTAAAATTTGTGAATTCTTCGAATTAAATTGAAACTGAACTAGAATAAAAAAACGCATCCAACAAAGCCGGATGCGTTTTTTTTATAAATTCTATTTTTATTTAATCTGCCAGAACGTAATTGAAAGTACCGGAAACATCATGCGTCTCTGTAGCCGTAACTCCATTACTGGTAGTGAAATTAAACGTCCCTTTGACCCTTTTTGTCGCCATATCATAACTTGTCACGATGATCTTTCCGCTAATGGTTGCCTCATTTTCTCCATTGTCATTTTCCACCGCTTCGATATCCAAATCTGCAAAATAACCATCTGGCAATTGCGTGTTACTGAAGTTATGCGTCCCAACGCTGACATCAATTTTAGGCACCGCCAAACGAATGTAGTATTTATAGTCTTTCAGCGTTGTTTTTGCTGTGGTTACTGTATGCAGTTTAAAACCTTCCAACAAATGATAATCGGATCCGTACATTCCCCCGGAAGGATCGCTGAAATTACCTCCGGCTTCGGGCCACATCGGGAAAGAATAAGCATCCACAACCGCAGTCATTGGTGTTGGTGTTGAAGTTCCTCCTGATGAAGAGTCATCACTTGAACATGAGGCAGCAAAAGCCGCTACTAGCAATAAGACAAATATCTTTTTCATAAGACTACAGTTTAATTCAAGAATTTATTTCATACTCGCTTTCAGATACTCTCTGTTCATGCGGGCGATGTTTTCTAAAGAGATTCCTTTCGGGCATTCCACTTCACATGCTCCGGTATTGGTACAGTTTCCGAATCCTTCTTCGTCCATCTGACGTACCATGTTTAATACACGTTGTGTCGCTTCCACTTTTCCTTGCGGAAGTAGTGCATACTGTGAAACTTTAGCTCCGACGAAAAGCATCGCAGAACCATTTTTACAGCTAGCCACACAGGCACCGCAACCAATACAAGCCGCTGCTTCGAAAGCTTTATCCGCATCGTGTTTTGGAACCGGAACCGCATTGGCATCGATAGTATTTCCTGAAGTGTTTACAGAAACGAAACCTCCGGCCTGCTGAATTCTTTCGAAAGAACTTCTGTCTACGATCAAATCTTTGATTACAGGGAAAGCTTTACTTCTCCATGGTTCAACAAAAATCGTATCATTGTCCTTGAACATTCTCATGTGCAACTGACATGTAGTAATTCCTGTATCCGGTCCGTGTGCGCGGCCATTGATGTATAGCGAACACATTCCGCAGATTCCCTCACGACAGTCGTGATCGAACGCGACAGGCTCTTTTCTTTCGTTGATTAACTGTTCATTTAACTGGTCCAACATTTCCAGAAACGAACTCGCAGTAGAAACATTATCCAATTTATAAGTTTCCATGCTTCCTTTCGATTTCGCGTTTTTCTGACGCCAGATCTTAAGGTTTATATTGATATTTTTTGCTGCACTCATATTTTTTAATTTAAGCCATAAGCCAAGAGGCAAAAGGCATTAGTGTTTACACTTTACTCCTAATTACTTATAATTACGGGCTGCGATTTTGATAAACTCGTATTTCAATTCTTCTTTGTGAAGCTCTTCTTTACTGATGTCGTCGCCTTTGTATTCCCAGGCACCAACAAATTTAAAGTTTTCATCATCACGCAAAGTCTCTCCTTCTGAATCCTGATACTCCTCACGGAAGTGACCGCCACAAGATTCTTTACGTTGCAACGCGTCCATTGCCATTAACTGCCCTAACTCAATGAAATCGGCAACACGAAGCGCTTTTTCCAATTCAGGGTTCAATTCATCGGCACTTCCAGGAACGTAAACATCCTTGTAGAATTCCTCTTTTAAAGCAGCAATCTCAACAATAGCTTCTCTCAACCCTTGTTCATTTCGGCCCATACCTACTTTATTCCACATGATGTGGCCTAGTTCTTTATGGAAATGATCAACAGATTTTGTTCCGTTGTTGTTTAAGAATTTATTGATTGAATCTTTCACCCGGTTTTCTGCTTCCACGAATTCAGGAGAATCGGTAGAAATTTTTCCGGTACGGATTTCATCGGCTAAATAATCGGCAACGGTATAAGGCAATACGAAGTAACCATCGGCTAAACCTTGCATCAAGGCAGAAGCCCCCAAACGGTTAGCACCGTGATCGGAGAAGTTCGCCTCACCTGCCACGAAACATCCTGGGATAGTCGACTGTAAGTTATAATCTACCCAAACACCACCCATGGTATAGTGAACGGCCGGGTAAATTTTCATTGGCGTTTCGTATGGATTTTCGTCAGTGATTTTCTGGTACATGGTAAATAAATTACCATATTTCTCTTCCAACCAGGCTTTACCTAACGTGGTAATTTCTTCTGCTGTCGGGTTATGATTCCCTTTCGCATAAGCTGCCTGTTTTCCTTTGTTCTGGATTTCAGTTGAGAAATCAAGATAAACCCCTTCGTTAGTGGCGTTCCCTTCAATTCCATACCCTGCATCGCAACGCTCTTTCGCAGCTCTTGATGCTACATCACGCGGCACAAGGTTTCCGAAAGCCGGATATCTTCTCTCTAAATAATAATCTCTATCTTCTTCCGCAATCTGGGTCGGTTTCAATTTCCCTGCTCTGATCGCTTCCGCATCTTCTTTTTTCTTTGGCACCCAGATACGTCCTGAGTTACGCAAGGATTCCGACATCAGGGTCAGTTTCGATTGATTAACCCCGTGTACCGGAATACATGTCGGGTGAATCTGTACGTAGCAAGGATTTGCGAATAATGCTCCCTGTTTGTGGATTTTCCAGCCAGCAGTTACGTTACTTCCCATTGCATTTGTAGAAAGGAAATAAACGTTTCCGTATCCTCCTGTTGCAATAATCACTGCGTGTGCAGAATGTCTTTCGATTTCACCGGTAACTAAGTTACGGGCAATAATTCCACGTGCTTTCCCGTCTACTTTTACCAACTCCAGCATTTCGTGACGGTTGTATTGTTTCACACGCCCTAATCCGATTTGTCTTGATAAAGCCGAATAAGCCCCTAACAATAACTGTTGTCCTGTTTGACCTGCCGCATAGAACGTACGCTGCACCTGTGTACCCCCGAACGAACGGTTATCCAACAATCCGCCGTAATCACGGGCGAATGGAACGCCCTGTGCCACACACTGGTCAATAATATTTGCTGAAACTTCCGCTAAACGGTGAACATTTGCTTCACGCGCACGGTAGTCTCCTCCTTTAATCGTATCGTAAAATAAACGGAACGTACTGTCCCCGTCATTCTGATAATTTTTAGCTGCATTGATACCTCCCTGAGCCGCAATTGAGTGCGCACGACGAGGAGAATCCTGAAAACAGAACGATTTTACATTGTATCCCATCTCACCAAGAGAAGCAGCAGCCGAAGCACCTGCTAATCCTGTTCCAACAACAATTACATCAATTTTCGGTCTGTTATTTGGGGCAACCAGTTTTAAGTGGTTTTTATGATTAGTCCATTTCTCTGCAATAGGACCTTCTGGTATTTTTGAATCTAACTTCATATATTAATGCTTTAGAATAAGGTTGAAATGAATGCAAACCGGGATGATTGCAAACAATAATGGAACAATGATCGCAAATAGTTTTCCGAATGTTTTGATAGCCGGCGTGAATTTGTTGTTAACACCCAACGACTGGAAAGCACTTTGGAAACCGTGCCATAAATGGAAAGCCAAAATACCCATTGCCAAAACGTAAAGAATCGTTGCGATTAATCCGAATTTTTTATCCTGGAAGTAATCAAACGTGATTTTGTGTAAGTCTTTAAACAATTCCCCCGTTTTTACATTCGCCTGAACATTGTAGATATCGGTACGGTTTTTAATCATAATTTGCTTTGGAGCCATCGGATTAACCGCCTCGTCTTCCAGCTGAACCTGATCTACAGGATAAAATTCTCCTGTTTTTCTTCCCACATACAATTCTTGTTTCATTCCCTGAATCTCAATTGTCTGTTTCATCAGCGGCATTTTCTTGTCGAAATGCATCACACCCCAGAAACTTGACATGTGTACAATAATGAAAACCAGGATTAATGTCCCCAAAATCGCCATATTTCTGGAAGAGAAACTACTGTTAGCGGAAGGACTATTTTTAGCATAACCGATTGGTCTTGCTTTTACGTTCTGATAGGTTAATAAAAACCCGTCAACAGCGTGGAATAAAATTGAGAAGTAGGTTAAATAAGATAATAATTTTACCGCCGGATTGGAAGTCATGAATAATGCATATTGGTTAAACTGCAATGCATCGCCAAAAATCAACTGAAGATTCCCGGCTAAGTGACCAGCCAAAAACAAGCATAAAAATAAACCAGTAAGAGCCATCCAGTATTTTTTCGCAAGTGATGACTTTAAAAGGACAGATTTTGCCATAGTATTTGTTTGAGTGTAATAGTTTTTAAAAAAGTCCAACAAAAATAAGGCTATTTGGTTTTAACCACAAATGTTTACCGCTAATTTATAATGAATTTAAAATGCCCGTATTTTAATAAAAAAACCACTTGGTAAAAGTGGCTTTATTTCTATTATTGATAACTCGGAATCAGTCCGCGAAGACCCATGTCTACGACATTTTCCCCTGCTCCGGGCTCATATTTACCATCAGCGTTTACTTCCTGCCATTCGAAACTGTTGTTAATCGAAAGCGATAAGGTTACTGTAATATTACTCGTTTCATTTCCTGTAATTACCAAATTGTTCGCAAACTTCCCGGTTACCACACAAGAACCTGACGGAATCGGCGAAGTAGCATGCAACGGATTAGGCACGGTAGTCGCCCCTGCAGGCGCCTGACCTGAAGTCGAATAAGGAAAACCCTGCAACCCGAAAGCCCAATAACCCTGATCTTTATTGGCATTTACCGTAAAAGGATATCCTCCTGAATTAAAGGTGCCAATATACGTTCTGAAACCCACAAAACTAGCAAGGGTTCCAACATATTCCGTTCCGGCGCTCAGCACATTGATATTATAATCCTGATACGACAAAGAACAGCGCACCCATTCATAGCTTCCCGCGGCAATATCTTTTAAAGGAATCGAAAGAAACGCTTCTCCTTCCCCTACAATTATAGCACGACTGAAATCGATTGCATTTGTCCCGCCCGCAGTAGTTTCCGGCGCATGATACAACACTGTGCCTGCTCCTAAAGCAGTCGTAGCTGTTGGAGCCAATTCCAAATAATGAGAGCTTATTTTGTTAAACGATGGAGATTGCGCAGCATTACCGGCAGGTACCGTTGAAGGCTGTCCTAAATTATTGAGACGAACCTGATCGGGATCGAAATGAAATTTTACGATTAACTGCGGTTCCGTTGAAACAATAATCGAATCATCCTTATCCGTGCATGAAAAAAAGGAAAATGACACTACTGCAATCGATAAAAGATTTTGAATTTTCATGGTCTTTCTGTTTAATTATTAAAACTGTCCGTACACGTAATTGCCTGTCTGCTACCCACTACGCAACGGGATTTCATCGCAATATATTGTAATAAATTTAAAATGCAGGAAATTTTTACGAATTCCGTAACCGCTTTTGAGTTTAAAGTTTATAAATTTGGATTCTTGTAATTTTCAAAATCAATTTCATCATGAAATACCATCCAATAAACCGCGATTTATTCATCAAAAACCGAAGAAAATTCGCGGCAGAAATGAAGCCTGGTACTGTGGCCATCTTCAACTCCAATGATATTTATCCGGTTTCGGCAGACAGTACATTGCCATTTGCCCAGCACCGCGATATTTTTTATCTGAGCGGCGTTGATCAGGAAGAAAGCATCCTTTTGTTATTTCCGGACGCACCTTATGAACACCTGAAAGAAATTTTATTCCTTAAAGAAACCAACGACCACATCGCAGTTTGGGAAGGTGAAAAACTGACCAAAAACCGGGCATTCGAGGTATCAGGAATTAAAACAGTAATCTGGCTGCAGGATTTCCACAAGACTTTGAGGGAAATTATGGCTTACGCCGACACTGTTTACCTGAACACAAATGAGCATTATCGCGCAACGATTGAAACAGAAACCCGCGAGGCCCGTTTCATCAAATGGTGGAAAGAAAATTATCCCACACATAAATTTGAACGATCGAATCCGATTTTACAGCGTTTGCGTTCGGTGAAAGAAAGCGAAGAGATTGATTTGATCCAAAACGCGTGTAACATTACCGAGAAAGGTTTCCGTCGCATACTTTCTTTCGTGAAGCCAAATGTAATGGAATACGAAATCGAAGCCGAATTTGCGCACGAATTCCTGAGAAACCGTTCAAAAGGCTTTGCTTACACTCCGATTATTGCTTCTGGAAATAATGCAAATGTGCTGCACTATATCGAGAACAACCAACAATGTAAAGAAGGCGACATGCTTCTTTTAGATGTAGGCGCTGAATATGCCAACTATTCCAGCGACATGACCCGAACGATTCCGGTATCGGGACGTTTTTCAGACCGACAAAAAGCAGTTTACAACGCGGTGTTGAATGTAAAAAATGAAGCTACGAAAATGTTGGTTCCGGGTACATTCTGGAAACAATATCATGTGGAAGTGGGTAAAATCATGACGTCGGAACTTTTAGGATTGGGACTGATTGACAAAGCCGATGTGCAAAACGAAAACCCGGACTGGCCAGCTTATAAAAAATATTTCATGCATGGAACCTCTCACCACATGGGACTTGACACACATGATTACGGTTTGCTTCACGAAGCAATGCAGCCGAATATGGTTTTCACAGTAGAACCCGGAATCTATATTCCTGCAGAAGGTCTTGGAATCCGTCTTGAAGACGATGTTATCATCCAGGAAAATGGCGAACCATTCAACCTGATGCGCAACATCCCGATTGAAGTGGAAGAAATTGAAAACCTTATGAATTCGTAATTGAGAATATAGAAAAAAGAGAAAAGACGGTTTACGAAAGTGAACCGTTTTTATTTTGGATTCGATTAATTACCCCTATTTTTGCCTAACAAAAATCTTCCTTTGAAAACGTTGCTTTATAAAAACACCAAAATCGCTTATTCCGAAACCGGAAAAGGTACAGCAATTGTCCTTCTTCATGGCTTTTTGGAAAACGTGACCATGTGGGATTTTCATGCAGCCGAATTTGCGAAAAAATACCGCGTCATCACCATTGATTTGTTAGGGCATGGGCAAACCGAATGCATGGGCTATGTACATACGATGGAAGACATGGCCGATACCGTTCATGCGGTTTTAAACGAGTTGCGTATTCGCAAAGCTATTTTTGTGGGACATTCCATGGGCGGTTACGTTGCTTTGGCTTTCGCCGAATTATACCCTGACAATGTAAAAGGAATGGTACTTTTAAATTCGACTTCCCGTGCCGATAGTGATGAACGTAAAATGAACAGGGATCGCGCTATCATCTGCGTAAAAAAAGATTATTCCTCTTTTATCCGCATGTCGATTACGAATCTCTTCAGTGAAGACAACCGCGAAAGACTTAATGAAGAAATAGAGAACGTAAAAACAGAAGCACTTAAAACGCCTCTTCAGGGAATTGTAGCAGCTTTGGAAGGAATGAAGATCCGCAACGACCGCGAAGTGCTGCTTCATTTTGCACCCTATCCGATCCTGTTGATTTTAGGTAAAAAAGATCCGGTGTTAAACTATACCGACAACCTGGAACAAATTGAAGGCACAGATGTTAAATTGGTTTCCTTTGAGGATGGGCATATGAGCCATATCGAAAACCGGAAGCAACTAACGACAGTTTTGCTGGATTTCTTTAAAACGGTTTAGGTCAGTTTTTCTTCAAACGGGACTTCGGCATTCAAAATCTCGTTGATCAGCACAATAATTTCCGATTTAAACGATTCAAGAACTTCAGGTGCTATTACAGAATTTACATTTTTCTCTTCTTTGATTCCGAAAGGTAAAAACCCGGCTTTCATATTTTTAAACGAAACAATTCCGGCTTCCATTTCCATTCCGTTAGCGTGTTGCTCATACATGAAGGCATAGCACAAAAGCTGAATGATCTTGTCGTTTTTGATCTCTAATGTGAGTCCGTCCCAGTCTTTGAATTGCACACTGCGAAGTTCTACTTTACCGGTCTTGTAATCGATGACCCTGATTTTGCCGTTACGCTGCTCAATCCGGTCTACATTTCCGGCGATTTTCACGGGATATGGTAGCCGTACATCCTCCAAAATACGTTCCAACGGAATTTCCAGGGCGAGCACTTTCACGGCATCACCGCTTTCAATCAGCTTTTTTTCAACATGCAGAAAATTGAACACATTGCGCTTAGCTACTTCAAAAGCCAGCAGATTCTTTCCTTTGTTGATTTCGCCTTCCTTATATACTTCCCGGAACTGTTTTCGCACTTCTTCATTGGTTTTGGAGATCATTTCATCAATAATCTCACCCGTTAGAAAGCGATTCAAAAACGGTTTGTACAGTTCTTCCAAAGCACCATGAATAATGGTTCCCAACGTATTCAATGCAATATTTTCCTCTACTTCTTCCACTTCCGAAATACGCAGCACCCTTTGATTGTAAAACTGGATCGGATTTCGGATATAGCTTGTCAGTCCTGATGGCGAGAAGCCCTTTCCGGTTGCAATTTCTTTTAACCGTTCCATGACGCGCTCCGATTTTGGCACTACGATTGGCTCATAAGCCTTTTCCGGCAGATAGGCGTTATAAATCTGATGCGTTAGATTGTGCTTGGGCTGTTTCTCAATTTCCAATTGGGTGATAAAACGGCTTTTCTCTCCAGCGTCTAATCCTTCGCTTTCGGTATTGTAAAGCAGGAAAATGTTTTTAGCGCGCAGTAAGAGATGATAAAAATGATAGCAGTAAATAGCATCCTTTTCCTTGTAGGTTGGAAGCCCTAATTCCCGCTTGACATCGTATGGGATGAACGAATTGGTCGATTTTCCCGCCGGAAACACGCCTTCATTCATGGAAGTGATAATCACATTTTCGAAATCAAGCACGCGGCTTTCCAAAACACCCATGATTTGGAGTCCGGACAATGGTTCGCCTTCAAATGACACTTCGGCTAAATCAATAATTTGTTTGCAAATCGTGTGAAGTGTGGCGATCGAATCGATATGCGAATAGGTTTCACAGTAATTGATCAGTTTGTTCAGCACCTTGAAAATAGAATACAAAAAGGCTTTAGTAACTTTTTCCTCTTCGGATTCGTTGCTTAAAAATGACTTGATTTTAATTACAATAGCTGATAATCGGCTTAAGACGGACAAGACATTGGAATTGTCCCAGCGTTCAAATAACAATCGGAACAGTTCGGAAGTGTTTTTATTCATCTCCAAAAACCTGGACTGCGATAAGAAGGTAATATTGTTTTGGTTGATGATTCGCACTACTTCCGAAGCATTGGCGTAAGGCGCCACCAATGGATGTGTTAGGATATCAAGGACTTCTTTATAATAAAAAGTATAGCTTTTTTCGCTGCGTTGCAATGCATTGGTGTGCAGCTTGAAAATCTTTGAAATCAGGATTTGCGCAGGATTATTTTTACTGCTGAATCCCATCGTAATGTTTAGGCTTCCGACTGAATTTGGCAACGAATACAAGGCAGGAATCAAAAGATTCTCCTCCCCTAAAACCAGGGCAGTTTTGTCCAGGCCTTCGTTTTGCATTTGGATATTTTCAATTATTTTTCCTGCGATTTTGGCTTGCCCGATGGATTTTGGCGTACCAATTATCTGGATGTTTTTCTCTTTTCCGAATTCCTCCGTTATCCATTCGAAAGGCTGGTCGGTATACTGTTTCCATTCTTTCTTAAAGCGTCGGATGAACAAGCCGGCGTCATGCAGTCCGTCGTGCAGAAATACCTCATCGATATCCCAATACACCTTAGCCTGATCGTTAAACAGCAATTGCTGGATGATTTTTTCCTCCGCCTGATTGAGCGCATTGAACCCTGCAAAGATTAACTTCCTGTCTCCCAAAGCCTCTGAAAAATACTGTAAGTTATCAACCGCTTCACGATAAATCAAACCCTGATAGCCGACGCCTTTGTTTTTCAGATGGTTGTAGAAGGTTTCATAATACAAGGGAAGGCGGCTCCAGAATTCCAGATGGTTGTCTATTAAAACCGTAGTTTCGGAAGGTTGTAAATCCCATCTTTTTAATACTTCTATGTCCTTCAGATAGGAAAAAACATGGGTGGGTTTTAGCAGATAGCGGTCAATTTCATTAAAATCCTGAAGGAGAGTTTTTCCCCAATTGGCAAACAAGTCAAATTCCTGCTGTTTTTCTGTTGGTGTAACCGAAAGATAGTTATTATAAAACTCGAAAAGGAGCTCGACAGGATCGATAGTCCGGATGCCCGCCACATCCTGTATAAAATCTTCAATACTGATAATTGTGGGTGCGAAAACGGTTTGCGACAATTGCTTTTTCAATGCTTCGATTAAGAAAACCTTCGCTCTTTTGTTGGGCAATATGATGGTAACCTCTGAGAGACGGTGCCCGAATTGAGAAACAATTTCGTAGCTTACCTTATCGAGAAATGAAAAATTTGTCATGCTATAAAAATAAAAAAACGCCCCGATAAATCGGGGCGTTTTCACTATTTATTTGGAAGTAATTAGTTAGCTAATTTTACTTCTACACGTCTGTTGTTAGCTTTACCTTTAGCAGTTTTGTTGCTATCGATTGGCTTAGACTCACCATAACCTTCAGAAGTTAATCTGTCAGCAGCGATACCGTTATCAATTAAATAATTTTTAACTGCAGCAGCTCTGTCTTGAGATAATTTCAAGTTCATAGCATCTTTACCATCAGAGTCTGTGTGACCTTCGATAGAGAATTTAGCTGTTGGGTACTCTTTTAAGATAGCAGCGATAGACTGTAATACTGGGTAAGTTTGTTTTTGGAACGAAGATTTACCAGAGTTGAACAAGATAGTCTTAGCGTAAGCATTTAATCTTTTGATAGCATCTTCAGATACTTCAGGACATCCGTTGTTAGCAACAGTTCCTTTAACATCCGGACATTTATCATCTTTATCAGCTACACCGTCACCATCTGTATCAGGCCAAGGACAACCAGCGTTTTCTTGCGGACCTCTAACATCAACACATTTGTCAACGTTATCAGCTACACCGTCACCGTCAGTATCAGGACATCCGTTCAATGAAGCTGGACCAGCTACTTCAATACATTGGTCATCTTTGTCAAGAACTCCGTCACCGTCAGTATCAGGACATCCGTTTAATTCTTTTGGACCAGGTACGTCAACACATTGATCATCTTTATCAGCGATACCGTCACCGTCAGTATCAGGACATCCGTTTAATTCTTTTGGACCTTTTACTTCAGGACATGCGTCATCTTTATCATAGATTCCGTCACCGTCAGTATCTTTACCTCCGAATTTGAAAGCGATACCAACAAAGTGCTGTAAATGAGAAGCAACATCAACATCTGGAGTTCTAGTCTCATCAAATGAATGTTTGTAAGTAGATTGGAAAGATAAACCAATTTGGTCTGTGAACCAGAAGTTAATTCCTAAACCTCCATTTACTGTTCCTGCAGAAGCATCTCCCATGAAAGTGTAACCACCTCCAATATGAGCATAAGGATCAAACCATTTAGAACCAATAGCATTCATGAAGCTATATTTGATAACCCCATCAATCCCGTAGTACATTAAATCACCAGGATTTGTTACTGGATACTCTCCAGGAATAGTAGCTCTTTCCCAAACAAATTTATCAATTTTGTTTACTGAACCCGTAACTCCAAAAGAGAAATTGTTCCCAACGTGTCTTGATACGTTTACGTAAGACACTGAAGGAAGAATGTTCCAATAATCTTTTGCATTGAAATACTGAGAAAACTGATCTTCTACCTTAGAAGCAGCACTCACTCTACCACCATCCACTGCATTTGCACCGAATGTAATAGCCCATGGATTGTTACTATCCTGCGCCTGCGAAGTCAAACCTGCAAACATAAGAGCAGCAACAAATAATCTGTTTAGATGTTTCATACTTTTTTTATTTAATTACAATACGTTATAATTAAGACAAAAATAATAGGTTAAATATTAATTACAAAGAGTTTTGTTAAAAAAAATACATTTTCCTACTAAAAAAGCCTTGATTTATATCACCTTTAACGTTTTTCCTACCTCAGTAAATGCAAGAATTGCTTTATCTAAGTGTTCTTTGGAATGAGCAGCAGACAATTGTACGCGGATTCGCGCCTTATCTTTTGGCACCACCGGGAAGAAAAATCCAATTACATAGATACCTTTTTTCAATAACTCATCCGCCATTATCTGGGATAATTTTGCATCATACAGCATCACCGGAACAATAGCCGAATCCCCATCGATAATATCGAATCCCGCCGCTTTCATTCCTTCCTTAAAATAATTGGTATTCCACTCCAGTTTATCACGTAATGACGTATCTTTTTTCAGCAATTCAAAAACCTTTAGCGAAGCTCCAACAATCGAAGGCGCCAAAGAATTCGAAAACAAATACGGACGGGAACGTTGGCGTAAAATTTCAATCACTTCTTTCTTAGCCGTGGTGTAGCCACCCATTGCTCCGCCAAGTGCCTTCCCTAAAGTCCCGGTGATAATATCCACTCGTCCCATTACGCCTTTAGCTTCCATAGTTCCTTTGCCCGTCGCTCCGATAAAGCCGGCTGCGTGGCATTCGTCTACCATTACCATCGCGTCATACTTATCGGCAAGGTCGCAGATTTTATCCAACGGCGCTACCAATCCGTCCATTGAGAACACACCGTCAGTAACGATTAACTTGAAACGGCGTCCTTCAGCATTTGCCTTGATTAGCTGTTGTTCCAAATCTTCCATATTGCTGTTCTCATAACGATAACGAGCTGCTTTACACAAACGAACGCCATCAATAATCGAAGCATGGTTTAAACTATCTGAAATAATACAATCCTCTTCACCCAATAATGGCTCAAAAACACCACCATTAGCATCGAAAGCCGCTGCATAAAGAATCGTATCTTCGGTACCATAGAATTCGGCGATTTTTTGCTCTAATTCTTTATGAATGTCTTGCGTTCCACAAATGAAACGTACGGACGACATTCCAAAACCATGTGTATCCAAAGCATCTTTTGCCGCCTGAATCACTTCCGGATGGGAAGACAAGCCTAAATAATTATTAGCGCAGAAATTCAACACCGTTTCTCCTGTTGAAATAGTAATTTCCGCTCCTTGCGGCGAAGTAATGATGCGCTCTTTTTTATACAATCCGTTGTCCTGAATGCCTTTCAGTTCGTGCTGTAAATGCTCTTTGATTTTTCCGTACATGTTGTTATGTGTTTATTCGGTTATTTGGTGTTTGGTTATTTGTAATTCTAAACTACTGAATTCTATTCTCTAAAAACTTCACAAATGTACTACTTCTAATTTTTCCCCGATATAGGCTAACGTTTTTTTCTCGACCAAAAAGCCCATTTCTTCCAATGCTTTCGCATATTCCGACAGCTGCTTTTCATATTTTGCCTGATGCGAACCGGTCTTATAATCCAGAAGATAGGCGAAATTGTCTTTCACAGAAACCCGATCGGGCTTGATGGTTGGCATTCCGGATTTGATAATATTCTGCTCGTTGAACACTTTTTTATCTTCCTCAAAGAAAATAGCCAGTTCCGGATGATCAACGATTTCAAGTAGTGTTTTTAGGACTTCCTCTTTTTGGGATTCGGTTATGAGTCCGCTTTCGATGGCTTTAATTACGGCCAACTCTATGTCGATGGCAGTTTTTACAAAGGATAAAATCTCATGCATTACATTTCCAAACTCGATGGCTTTTATCTGGTCGGTTCCCCACATCAATGCTTCCCGTTGCGCAATTTTGATTTTCTTCGGATCAAAAACTTCAGTGACAATCTCAATCGTCGGCTGCTTTTCTTTATCACCTTTTGATGCCGAAAGTCGGTTGCTGTCCCCGAATTCAAATTCCAATTTATCATCCTGATATACCCCTTTGAAATCCAGATATTTTATAAAATAAGACGACATATTGTTCTGGAGTTCGCCTTTGCTGCTTAGGTTCTTATTGGAAATGATATACAATTGTTCTTCGGCACGGGTTAAAGCCACATAAAGCACATTAATGTTGTCCAGCAATTCTTCCTGGCTTCTTTCCTGATACACCTGCGAGGCATTTTCGCCGTATTCGGCAACTTCTTTTTTGGTGTCTACAAGTGCTTTTGGGATATTGAACCTCTCGTCCTCAAGTTCAAGCCACATTTTATTTCTTGGTTTCTTGGCGTAATCTTCTTCAGCGAAAGGAAAAATCACCACGGGAAATTCCAATCCTTTTGCTTTGTGAATCGTCATGATTCGGACAGCATCGTTTCCTTCCGGTGACGGAATACTGAATTTCGAGCCATTTGTATTCCAGTAGTCCAGAAAATCGGAAATCCCCGACTGTGTCCGCACATCGCGCTCCAGCACCAAATCGGTAAAATACTGGACGTAGGAAATGGTACTTTTATCTTTTATGAACGTGGAAATGATAATCTCTACTGCTTCATACAACGATTTTTTACGGCAATTTTTAAAGGAAATGCTGATACCAATTTCCGCCAGCCAGCTTTCCAGTTCCTCTTCAGCGATTTTCGACATCCCCATTTCGATGCAGTCATGAACCTGCATTTGGCTTTGCTTATTTTTAGCAATAAAATAAAGGAAGGAAGCTTTTGCTTCTTTGTCGTTGTTGTTTTTCAGATAGCGTAAAACATTCAATATCAGCTTTACTTCGGTGGCATTTTCTATGAGCAGTGTTTCCGACGACAAGATCGGAATATCGTTTTCCGTCAGGTAATTAGCCAAAGCTACACCTTGCGTTCGCTTCCGCGTAAGCAAAACCATATCGCGGTATTGAAAACCTTTCGCTTTTACTTTTGCAATGGTGGCCAGAGTCGCTTTAAGGTATAGTTGCTCCTTGTCGTCTGTTTCCTCTTCTAAAGTTTCGTCAGCCTCGACTTCCGGGATAAACGAAATATTTACGTAGCCGCCACTTTTGTCATTAACTTCCTGATGGCTTTTATTTCGGTACAGATCCTGATAATCGTCGTTGGAAAATTCATCGGACAACATCGCAAAAAAAGCATTGTTGAAGGCAATCACCTCAGCATAACTTCTGAAATTCTTACCCAAACGGATCAATTCCTTACTAGGATTGGAAAACGGATTTTCGTCTTTACTCAGACTTATAAACTGTTCTGCCTTTCCGCCACGCCAACGGTAGATTGACTGTTTCGGGTCGCCCACAATCATCAACGAGCCTCTTGTACCCGTTAAATCTTCGGAAGAAAGCGCATTATCAATCAGCGGAACAAGATTATGCCACTGCATTTCCGACGTATCCTGAAACTCGTCAATAAAAAAATGCTTGTAGCGTTCACCCAAACGTTCATAAATAAAAGGCGCGGGCTGGTTTTGAATTTCGTTATAGATAATCGCATTGAATTCGGAAATTGATAAAATATTCTGATCCTTCTGAATGGCTTCCAATTCCTGCGCTATGGAATTTAGCAACGATAACGGTGTAATATTTTTTTGAAAAGCGGAATAGAAATTCTTCTTTTCGTAGTTTTTATAGGCTTTCGCTAAAATAGCGATCAGTTCAGGTGCAATACTTTCAATGACGGCCCTGTCTTTCGCTGCTTTGTTGACCTGAATATCCTCGGGTTCGAAAAATTTTTTATGCGTGCTTTTCAGTTCGCCTTTTTGAATGTAACCTAAATGGTTTGGAAATGTTCCCCGGGAAAAAGAAGCCAGGTCAATGCTGTTTTTCTCGATAAGATGAAGCGCTTCATTAGCAAGAACGACACATTCCTCTTCAAGCACTTTTATCGCGTCCGCCAGTTGCTGCTTAATCACTAAAAACTCATCGATGGTCTTTCCGTGAAAATGGGCGATCTCGTTTCGGTTGTTCTCATTCACCAGCAGTTTACTAACGTCGAGCAATTCGTATGTCACATCCCAGCTTCGGTCGCTATCGGTTTTATCAATAGAAAAATCCACCAATATTTTCGTCAGCAATTCATCTTCACCGGCTTTGGCTATAATCGCATCCACAGCTTCCTGAAGCAATACATCGGTTTCCAGCGAAACGTCGAAGGTTACGGGAAGGTTCAGATCATGTGCAAAGGCACGAATGACCTTATGCGTGAATTTATCGATAGTGGAAATATCAAACGCGGCATAATTGTGAATGATGTTTTTGATAATCGCTTTCGATTTGTCCCGAATAGTTTGCACCGACAATTTTGTTTCCTGCGAAATGCTTTTCATGAAATCCAATGCTTTATCACTGGGGACCTCTTTTGAAAACTCATGCAATGAAGTCACGATACGCGATTTCATCTCCTCTACAGCCTTGTTGGTAAAGGTAATGGCGAGGATTTTTTTGTAGGCGTCGTTCGTATTGGCCAGCATCAGAATTTTCAAATATTCCTTTACCAGCGTATAGGTTTTCCCGGAACCGGCCGAAGCATCGTATATGGTGAAAGCAGTTTTGTTCAAATTGGTTTTCGTTAATTGCATTTGCCAATGCAAGAATAGCTAATTACTATTTTCTTTTACGAAGATAAATTTATAATTTTGAATGAATTTAATTATTAATCTCTAAATTAAAATATCATGGCATTCGAATTACCACAATTACCATACGCCTATGACGCTTTAGAGCCGCACATCGATGCGCGCACTATGGAAATACACTATTCCAAACATCATAACGCCTATACAACGAACTTAAACGCTGCCATTGCAGGAACGGAATTAGAAGGAAAACCGATTTTGGAAATCCTGAAAAATCTTGACATGAGAAAAGCAGCTATCCGTAACAACGGTGGTGGTTTTTACAATCACAATTTGTTTTGGGAAATCATGGCGCCAAATGGTGGTGGTTTACCAACAGGTGAATTAGCAGAAGCAATCGATGCGGCTTTCGGATCTTTTGAAGAGTTTAAAGCAGCTTTCTCGAAAGCAGGTGCAACGCAATTCGGATCCGGATGGGCATGGCTTTGTGTAAAAGACGGAAAACTGGAAGTTTGCGGTACGCCTAATCAGGACAATCCGTTAATGCCGGGTGTAGCTTGTGGCGGTACGCCGATTTTAGGAATGGATGTGTGGGAGCATGCTTACTACCTACATTACCAAAACAGAAGACCCGATTATATCGAAGCTTTCTTCCATGTGATCAACTGGCCGGAAGTGGCGAAACGTTATGCTGCGGCGAAATAAGCAGAAAATAGAGCAAAGAATATAGAGGATAGACAGATGAACTTAGGGTTTGTCTGTCTATTTTTTTGTCTTACTCTTTCATCTATTTTCTATATTCTTCTTCTGACTTTATTGCAATAAAAAAGGTGGAATTGCTTCCACCCTTTTTGCCCCAAATCTACCATAAACTTAACCTACTAATGCTATGGTGATACGAATGTATGATGATTCCCACTGTAGTTCAAATTAATCAGATATATAGCAGTTTTTATCGATAAAATGCATTTAGCTTATGCATCAGGAAGATTACAACGTGAATTTTCGGGAAAATTTACAAAATAAAAAAGGTGGAATTGCTTCCACCCTTTTTGCCCCAAATCTACCATAAACTTAACCTACTAATGCTATGGTAGTACGAAAGTATTGCGATGCGTGCCATCAGTCAAAAAAACCAGATGAACTGCATATAAAGTCGATGAAAGACATTTTTGCCGGTTTTTTAGTAAGCCCGGGCGTCTTTTCCTTCGTAGAAGTTCATAAATGCACGGTTCACTACACGGTTTCCTCCGTCAGTTGGATAGTTTCCGGTAAAGTACCAATCGCCTAAATTTTTCGGACAGGCAACATGTAAATTTTCTACCGTTTGAAAAATGATTTTCACTTCCGCTTTTACAGACGGTTCCGTCAGCATTTCGGAAATCTTATCGGAAATCTCCTGATCGGTGAACGGCGCGTAAATTTCTTTTACATAATTCACCACCTCACTGTCGTGGAAATTTTCCTGTGCCTTCGATTTCTGGTACACCTCTTCCACAATATGATACAAGTTGCGTTCTTTAAGCAATTCCATAGCGGCACGGAAAGCAACCAACCCTTCCAGTTTTGCCATGTCAATCCCATAGCAGTCCGGATAACGGATTTGCGGTGCGGAAGAAACAATGACGATTTTTTTCGGGTTCAGTCGGTCCATCATTTTGATGATGCTTTTCTGAAGCGTGGTACCGCGAACGATACTGTCGTCAATAATCACTAAATTATCGGTTGGCCTGATTACGCCATAAGTAACATCATATACATGTGCCACCATATCGTCACGGCTGCTGTCTTCGGTAATGAAGGTACGCAGCTTCACATCTTTAATAGCTATTTTTTCCGAACGCAGTTTCACAGATAAAATCTCCTGTAATTTTTCCGCGGAAAGCGAATCTTTATTGGCTAAGATATCAGTGATTTTTCGTTGGTTCAGAAAATCATTTGCAGCTTCCACCATTCCGTAGAAAGAGGTCTCTGCTGTATTTGGTATATAGGAGAAAACGGTATTGTCAGTATCATTATCCACAGCTTCCAAAACCGCCGGCATGATTAGTTTTCCTAAATTTTTACGTTCCTGATAAATTTCGGCGTCGCTGCCTCTGGAGAAATAGATGCGTTCAAACGAACAGGCTTTTTTCGGTAAGGCTTCGCGGATCATCTCATCGATTACGCGTCCGTCTTTCTTCACTATAATTGCGTGTCCGGGAGTAATTTCTTTGATTGATTCGAAAGGCACGTTGAAAACGGTTTGAATCACCGGCCTTTCGGAAGCCACTACTACAATTTCTTCATCCTCATAATAAAATGCCGGACGGATTCCTGCCGGATCGCGGGTTACGAAAGCATCACCATGGCCTAACAATCCTGCCATCGCGTAGCCACCGTCCCAGTTTTTGGAAGCACGGCGCAAAATTCTTCCGATATTAAGTTTTTCAGCGATTACCGGAGAAGCTTCTCTTTTGCTTAAGCCATCGTTTTTACATTCCTGGTATAAATCGGTAACCTCGTCATCAAGGAAATGGCCGATTTTTTCCATTACGGTAACAGTATCTGCCATTTGTTTCGGATGCTGGCCTAAACGTACCAGATCCTCGAAAAGCTCCTTAACATTGGTCATGTTAAAGTTTCCGGCCACAATCAGATTGCGGTGCATCCAGTTGTTCTGACGAAGAAACGGGTGCACGCTTTCGATACTGTTTTTCCCAAACGTTCCGTAGCGAACATGTCCTAAGAACAATTCGCCGATGTAAGGGATATTTTCTTTCTGAAGTGCAACATTGTCATGGTATTCAGGGTGTTGCTCCATCTCATCATTGATACGCTGGTTGATTTGCGCAAAAATATCCTGGATGGGCTGCGCCTGATTGGATCGCACGCGGCTGATGTATCTTTCTCCCGGTTCCACATCGAGTTTGATGCTGGCTAAACCGGCACCGTCCTGTCCGCGGTTGTGCTGTTTTTCCATTAGAAGGTACATTTTCTGTACGCCATAGAAAGCCGTACCATATTTTTCCTTGTAGAATTCTAATGGTTTTTTTAATCTTAAAAGGGCAATGCCACACTCGTGTTTTAAAGCGTCGCTCATAGTTGTTGTGTTGTATTAATTAAAAGAGCCCCGTTTCCGAGGCTCATGTATATAGTGTTAGTTTTCTAACGCAATTTCAAACTGTGTTAAGGCTTTAAACTGCTGTAAACGAGCCAAAACTTCTTCTTTCTGTAAGTTTTCCATTCTTTCTGTTCCGAATTTCTCCACGCAGAAGGATGCTAAATTAGATCCGTAGATGATTGCGTTTTTCATGTTGCTGAACGAAATGTTTTCGCTTTGCGTAATGAATCCTGCGAAACCGCCTGCGAAAGTATCTCCTGCTCCTGTCGGATCAAATACTTCTTCCAAAGGCAATGCCGGTGCGAAGAATACTTGGCTGTCATGGAATAATAATGCTCCGTGCTCTCCTTTTTTGATAACCACATATTTTGGTCCCATGGTATGGATTTTAGCCGCTGCTTTTACCAAAGAATATTCTCCTGATAGTTGGCGTGCTTCTTCATCATTGATGGTGATTACGTCGATGCGTTTCATTACATCTAATAACTCTGGTAATGCGCAATCCATCCAGAAATTCATGGTATCTAAAACCACCAATTTCGGTTTTACTTCCATTTGGTCCAAAACACTGCTTTGCACTATTGGGTGTAAGTTCCCGAGCATCACCACATCGGCGTTTTTGAAATCTGCCGGCACTTTTGGCTGGAAATCCGCCAATACGTTCAATTGAGTGTCTAAAGTATCTCTTGAGTTCAAATCGTTGTGGTAACGGCCACTCCAGAAGAATGTTTTTCCGCCCGGAACCACTTCCAGACCTGAAATATCGATGTTTTTGCTTTTTAATAAGTCCAGATATTCTTGAGGGAAATCATCTCCCACGACTGAAACTATGGCTGACTTCAGATTAAAATGAGAAGCCGAAAGTCCGATATATGTACCTGCTCCACCTAAAATTTTATCGGTTTTTCCGAAAGGAGTTTCAATCGCATCAAAAGCTACTGTCCCTACAATCAATAATTTATTCATAAAATGATACTAATTTTGAAGGTGCAAATGTACGATTTTGTTTTGGTTCGCGAAAGCCTATTTTTTGTTAAGATTTTCAACGCGTTCCCGAAGTGCTTTAAAGGTTCCGAAAGGCCCTCTGGCAACGACCATATTCACCAGGAATGGCGCGGCATTTCCTCCGGGATCGCCATAAATCTGCTGAACCACAAGCGTCTGATTATTAGGAAGTTTCTTCATATACCAGAAACCCTTGAAATTCTTAAGCCGTATATATCCTTCTTTTGCCGGGATGAAATTATTTTCAGGCATAATGGTGAGCATTTGCTCGTTTTTCTTTTTTATCAGGGTCACTTTTGACACATTGTCCCTATTCTGGACCGGCCAGCCCAAATGATGGGTCATGTGAAAAATCCAGCTGGTGTCGGAGAGTTTTTTGAGCAGCGCGCTATGTCGGTTTTTAGTGTTCCATTTTTGAAGACTGTTCACATCGATAAGCTGTTTCATTATCGTGTCAATATCCGCATTGACGGTCATCACTGCTCTGTATTCTTTAAAGGCGGAAGTGTCCGATTTGGTCAAATAGACTTTTATGCCTTCTTTATCCAAGGCAAGTTCCGGCTTTTTCTGGGAATAGCAACAAAGACCACCCATCAGTAAAAACACAAGGGTAAAAAAAAGAGATTGGGATCCTTTCATTCCCTAAAGTTATGAAAATCAGAGCAATTGTCCCTCTTCTTTTTCGTAAAAAGTATCTATGGAAAGTTCTTTTTGTTGCGAAGCCATGACCGCTAATACATCACAGCGTTCATTTTGCGGATGGTTGTTATGCCCCTTGATCCATTGAAAATCCACCTGGTGTTTGCGATAAATCTTTAAGAAGCGCATCCATAAATCGGGATTTTTCTTTCCGGTGAAATTTTTCTTTTCCCAACCGAAAACCCAACCTTTCACCACCGAATCAATCACGTATTTGGAATCGGAAACTACTAAAACCTTCGTTCCCTGGATTTTCAGTTTCTCCAGACCCACGATGACCGCCAAAAGCTCCATCCGGTTATTGGTCGTCAGCCGAAAACCTTCGAAGAATTCTTTTTTATACGGCTTGCCGACCCATTCCAAAATGACTCCGTAGCCTCCCGGGCCGGGATTTCCTTTGGATGCACCATCTGTGTAGATATGGACTTCGTGACTCATTTAAATTTCTGGATTGTCGGATCGTTAGATTTTTAGACCGGTTAGTTTATGATGATGTTATAGTTCCTCTAAGAAGTCTAAAGATCTAATTTTCTAATAATCTTTCTATTACTTCCGGAAAATGCTTGTGCTCCAGTTCATGAACTTTCTCCGCAATTTCCTCCGGAGTAGCTGAGTTTTCGATATTGATGGTAGCCTGGAAAATTACGGCACCCTCATCATAATGTTCATTTACATAATGTATGGAAATACCCGTTTCCATATCTTTATTTTCAAAAATAGTCCGATGCACATGCATGCCATACATTCCCTTTCCACCATATTTTGGCAACAAGGCCGGGTGTACATTAATGATCATATCCGGATAATGCGATATAATTTCTTTCGGAAGCATTAAAAGAAAACCTGCCAAAACGATTAAATCCGGTTGAATTTCTTCTAATATATTCAGTACTGTTCCGTCAATAAGTTCGGTTTTGTCGAATACTTTTGTGGGCACGGCAAATTTTTCGGCCCGTTGAAGTACTTTCGCGTTTGGATTATTGGACAACACGGCCACAACTTCAGCATCATTTTTATCTTTAAAATAGTTGATGATATTTTCGGCATTCGAACCCGATCCGGAAGCAAAAATTACTATTTTTTTCATCTTATTTGATTCCATTTTTTATAAGTGACAGAAGGCAACCGCAACTTAAAATGTCATTTTTCCCGACTTAAATGCGGGACAACCGATTCATTTCTTTTGCGAATTTTATTACGTGGAAAATTCTCGTTTTCACAGTGCAAAAAAAAGAATAATAAATGATAATAAATAGAAAATGGAGGTCTTTGTAAAATTATTTTTTTAAATTCGTAGTCACATTTATTAACTAAAATGTTGTTTTAAAATAAAGTTTTTTATTTTTGCCAACAAATTAAATTTTAAAATTAAAGATTATGTCAGACATTGCATCAAGAGTAAAAGCGATTATCGTAGACAAATTAGGTGTTGACGAAAACGAAGTTGTAACGGAAGCAAGCTTCACTAACGACTTAGGAGCTGATTCATTAGACACTGTTGAGCTTATCATGGAGTTCGAAAAAGAATTCGATATTCAAATTCCGGACGATCAAGCTGAAAACATTGCTACTGTTGGTCAAGCTATTTCTTACATCGAAGAAGCTAAAAAATAATAACTGATATACACCCCATGTGTTCCCTGAATGCATGGGTGTTATTATTTTTTTCATTAAGAGAAAAACACTGATTGGGAGCAATCAAAAAAATACAATCTAGTACCCATGTTTCCTTTACAGCATAAAGAAAAGCAACATGGGTATTATTTGTTTAAATACATTGTAAAAAATATAGTATGGCATTAAAGCGAGTTGTAGTAACAGGTTTAGGCGCTCTGACACCCATTGGAAATTCCATCGAAGAATACTGGAATGGATTGGTTAATGGCGTTAGCGGTGCTGCCCCAATAACATATTACGATACCGAAAAACATAAGACAAAATTTGCATGTGAAGTGAAAAACTTCAACATCGAAGCCTATATGGATCGTAAGGAAGCTCGTCGATTAGACAAATTTGCGCAATATGCTGTGGCGGCAAGTGATGAAGCCATTAAAGATGCAGGACTTACTGCTGATAATATCGATAAATACAGAGTGGGTGTTATCTGGGGAGCCGGAATTGGAGGTTTGGAGACCTTTCAGGAGGAAGTGATCTATTACGCCAAAGGTGATGGTACTCCGAAATTTAATCCTTTCTTTATCCCTAAAATGATTGCCGATATTGCCCCGGCGCATATTTCCATGCGTAATGGCTATATGGGTCCAAATTACACTACGGTTTCTGCGTGTGCTTCATCTGCAAATGCCTTAATCGATGCTTTCAATTACATTCGTTTGGGCATGTGCGATGTTATCATCTCCGGCGGATCGGAAGCTGCAGTAACTATTGCAGGTATGGGCGGATTTAACTCCATGCACGCATTATCTACCCGAAACGAAAGTCCTGAAACCGCTTCAAGACCGTTTGATGCGACTAGAGACGGATTTGTTTTAGGCGAAGGAGCTGGAGCATTAGTTTTGGAAGAATACGAACACGCGAAAGCCCGTGGCGCAAAAATTTATTGCGAAGTAGGCGGTGGCGGAATGTCGTCTGACGCATACCATTTAACGGCCCCGCATCCGGAAGGAATTGGTGTAATTGCCGTAATGAACAATACGTTGAGAGATGCCGGAATGAAACCGGAAGATGTGGATCACATCAATACACACGGAACTTCCACACCACTTGGCGACGTTGCCGAATTAAAAGCTATCAGTGCTGTTTTCGGTGACCATGCTAAAAATATCAACATCAATTCCACAAAATCCATGACCGGACATTTGCTTGGTGCCGCAGGTGCTATCGAAGCGATTGCGTCCATCCTGGCCATGAAACACGGAATTGTTCCGCCTACCATCAATCATACGGTTGTAGACGAAAATATTGATCCGAAATTAAACTTAACGCTGAACAAAGCTCAAAAAAGAGAAATAAATGTAGCGATGAGTAACACTTTTGGTTTTGGTGGTCATAATGCATGCGTTTTATTCAAAAAGTTAGATTCTTAATAACCCGTCATGCGCATCATTAAAAAAATATTCACAAATTCCCGCTCTCCAGAAGACGGGATTTTTTTTGATGCTATTGAAAAAATATTAGGTTTCAAACCAGTGATCCTGAATCATTACCGCACGGCCTTTACCCATCGTTCCATGAACAAAACAGATGTCAAAGGAAACCCGCTCAATTATGAACGATTGGAATTTCTCGGTGACGCCATGTTAGGGTCGGTTATTGCGGCGCATTTATTTAATGAAGTGCCTACCGGAGACGAAGGGTATCTGACCAAAATGCGTTCGAAAATCGTGAGTCGGGATCACCTTAATGAGTTAGGAAAAGACCTGAACCTGATAAAATATGTCGAAAGCAAAGTTTCCACGCAGCATTTTGGCGAAAATATTCACGGAAATCTTTTCGAAGCCTTAATCGGAGCGATTTATCTGGACAGAGGTTTTACTTTCTGCGAGAAATTCATCCATAAGAAAGTAATTCTTCCTTATGTGGATATTGCGAAATTGGAAGGAAAGGTTATCAGCTATAAAAGCCTTGTAATCGAATGGTGCCAGAAAGAGAAAAAATCGTTTTTCTATGACGTCTATGAAGACAACGGCAATGAAGGCGTGAAATATTTCGGCGTGAAACTCAAGATTGACAATAAGATTGTCGCCAAGGCCCGCGCGACTTCCAAGAAAAAAGCAGAAGAAAAAGCTTCACAACGCGCTTACTTCGTTTTTCAGGAAAGAATGAACCCAAGCAGCTAACTGCACAAGCCTTTAAATTATCATTAAACAACACTTCACAGCTATTTTTTCATAGTATATTGTGCTATATTTACATACTTTTGAAAAACTATGGCTATTCACAAAATCCAGATTGACGATTTCATTTCGATTGATTATCAGCTCGTCGCGGTACATTCTCCGTTGGAAGATTATCGGCTTGCTTATCTCATCAATCAGAAATTGGCCATCTCCTTTGCGAAAAGCGAAAAAGATATCGGCATTCAGATACCGGAAGGAAAAAGTCATTTTACCCGATTTGTCTTTGACGATGAAGAAAATGAATTGTATTGGAATTTAATCCCTAATAAGACAAAAGTCGTAACGCGGGAAACCAAAGCGACTACTCTTTTTAAGGAGACAGGATTGGACGTTACCACCAATATTTTCCTGATTCCCGAACTGAAGAAAGCCGATTACATCATAAAAATTGAAAACACAGACGATTTCTTTGACGTTGAGACATTAATTGACGAATTACTTGCCATTAAACAGATCACAACGGCTTATAAAATCGATATGAACAAATTGAAATCGAAAAATAATTTAATTTTCTAATACCAATGCCAACAAGAAAAAAGACGAAAATTGTAGCGACACTTGGCCCTGCCTGCAGCACTAAGGAAGTGATAAAAGACATGATAGATGCGGGCGTAAACGTTTTCAGAATTAACTTTTCCCATGCCGATTATACCGATGTACAGGAGCGAATTAACATCATTAGAGAGCTTAACGAAGAATTTGGATATACGACTTCTATTTTAGCCGATTTACAAGGCCCGAAATTACGCGTAGGTGTGATGAAAGAGGATGTAGTGGTAAGCAAAGGCGATATCATTACCTTCACAACCGCAGAAGATATTCTCGGAACCGCCGAAAAGGTATACATGAATTACAAAGAATTTCCGAAAGATGTCAATGCCGGCGAGCGCATCTTGCTTGATGACGGAAAGCTGATTTTCGAAGTACTAAACACTGATAAAAACACTGAAGTTCAGGCAAAAGTAATTCAGGGCGGACCATTGAAATCTAAAAAAGGTGTCAATCTTCCCAATACGAAAGTCTCGCTTCCGGCTTTAACCGAAAAGGATATCCGCGACGCACTTTTTGCTATTAAGGCAAAAGTAGATTGGATTGCGCTTTCCTTCGTTAGAACACAAGAAGATTTAAAAGATTTACGTGAACTGATCAATGCCAATTCCGATCATAAAATTCCAATTATCGCCAAAATCGAAAAACCGGAAGCCGTAGCCAATATTGATAAAATTGTGGCCTATTGCGACGGATTGATGGTAGCACGTGGTGATTTAGGGGTAGAAATTCCTGCTCAGGAAGTACCTTTAATCCAGAAAAAACTGGTTCACCGGGCGAAAACCGCACGTATCCCCGTAATTATCGCCACCCAAATGATGGAAACGATGATTACCAGCTTAACGCCAACACGTGCCGAAGTAAACGACGTAGCCAATTCCGTAATGGACGGTGCCGATGCCGTGATGCTTTCGGGAGAAACTTCCGTTGGTAATTACCCGGTGCAGGTAATTGAAAAAATGACACAGATTATTGAAGCCGTAGAAGATTCTCCGCTGATTCAGGTGCCGCAAAACCAACCGCAGATTAAAACCAACCGTTATATCACGAAAAACATCTGTTATCACGCAGCTTTAATGGCTAACGATATCAATGCCAAAGCGATTACTACACTAACAAATAGCGGCTATACCGCGTTCCAGGTTTCGGCTTGGCGACCGCATGCGCACATTCTGGTGTTTACTTCAAACAAACGAATCTTAACGCAGCTGAACCTGCTTTGGGGCGTGAAATCGTTCTTCTACGATAAGTTCGTAAGCACCGACGACACCATTGACGACATCAATGCGATCTCAAAAGAAAAAGGTTTCGTTGCAGAAGGTGACATGCTTGTAAACCTGGCTGCCATGCCGGTTACTGCAAAAGGAATGGTGAATACGCTGCGTATTTCCGAAATTGAATAGAAAAAATTATATTTGAGTCTAAATCCGAAAAATTATGAATTCTAAAAATCCGTTTTTCAAAAACAAATCGTTTACAAATACAACGCGCTTTGCGTCTGATAGTACTAATGACGACCGAACCATTGCCATCGACTATAACGAAACGATGACCGTTCAGGGCACTATCAACAAGGGCTTACTAATGTTGGTTTTATTGATTGCCGGTGCGGCTGTAACCTGGTCATTATTTTCTAGCGGTTACAACCCGTTAGTACTGACTATTGGCGGGGCGATTGTCGGATTGATCCTTGTTGTTGTTGCCTCTTTCAAACCGCATTTGTCTGGCTATTTAGCGCCTGGTTATGCCATTTTCGAAGGGCTTTTCCTTGGTGGTCTTTCGGCATTTTTTGAGGCGATGTATCCCGGAATCGTAATTCAGGCGGTAGGTGCAACCTTTGTCACGTTTATTGTTTGCTTTGGCTTATACAAATACAATGTTGTTAAAGTTACGGAGCGCTTCCGTTCGGTCGTAGTGGCTTCTACACTGGCGATTATGAGCTTCTATCTTATTTCATGGTTGCTTTCTTTGTTTATCAATTTTCAGCCGGTACACCATGGAAATTCTTTAATGAGCATTGGGATCAGCGCTTTTGTAATTGTTATTGCAGCCATGAACCTGTTTCTTGATTTCGATCAGATTGAAAAAGGCGTACAAAACCGTTTGCCGAAATATATGGAATGGTTTGGAGCAATGGGTCTGATGATTACTTTGGTATGGTTATACGTGGAATTTTTGCGTTTACTTTCCAAACTTTCAAGCAGAGACTAATTCCGAATAAAAAATACAGAAAACCGATTTCAGTTTTGGAGTCGGTTTTTTTATGACTAAAAATCAAATTTCAACTGCACGACAATAGATTTCTTTGTTTCCGTATTAAGATTATGCAGCGAAATCCCAAGAAGCCGCACCGAATCTTTCATCTTTTCCTGATATAAAAGCTCCTTGACCGCATCAAAAATCAGGCTTTTGTCGGAGATGAAATAAGGCAGGGTTTTGCTTCTGGTTTGAAGCGTAAAATCAGAATATTTGATTTTCAGTGTGACGGTTTTTCCTGAGATCTTATGTTTTTCTAATCGTTTAGAAAGTTCCGCGGCAATGCGTTCTAAGCGCTCTTCCATGAATATTTCGGAAGTCAGATTCGTATTGAACGTATGCTCCGCCGCCACAGATTTTGTTGTCCTGTTTGGCCGCACCGCACTATTATGAATACCGCGGACAATGTTGTAATAATGCCCGCCGCTTTTCCCGAAGTGTTCTTCAAGATATTCCCTTGTCCGTTCTTTCAGATCCTTACCGGTAAAAATGCCGTGCTGGTACATTTTTTCAGCCGTTACTTTTCCAATGCCATAGAATTTTTTAATATCCAGCCCTTCGAGAAACGATTCGACCTCATCGGGATTGATGGTTTTCTGTCCGTTAGGCTTATTATAATCGGAAGCAATCTTGGCTACAAATTTATTTACGGAAATACCTGCCGAAGCCGTTAAGCCGACTTCCTCAAAAATACGCTTCCGGATTTCCTGAGCAATCAATGTAGCGCTCGGATTTCCCTTTTTGTTTTGGGTCACATCGAGATAAGCTTCATCCAGTGAAAGTGGCTCCACCAAATCGGTATAGTCTAAAAAGATCTTGCGGATTTTTCTGGAGATTTCCTTATAACGTTCAAAATTCGGTCGGACGAAAATTAGATCCGGGCAGAGTTTTTTTGCCAAATAGCCGCTCATTGCACTCCGGACACCAAACTTTCTTGCTTCATAACTCGCAGCCGAAACCACGCCGCGAACTTCGCTTCCTCCTACAGCTACAGGCTTTCCTTTGAGCAACGGGTTGTCCATCTGCTCTACCGAAGCATAAAAAGCGTCCATGTCGACGTGGATAATTTTTCGGTGATTAGACTCGGGTTCCATGACTCAAAATTACTGCTGCTTTTCGGATTGTTCCTTTGGTAAAAATACGACGGAATGGTTTTTATTTTTCTTAACTTGCCCCTAATTTATAGCAATTTTCTTTACAACATGCAGGAGATCGAACGCAAATTTCTGGTAGTTTCCGATGATTTCAAATCGTTGGCCTTTACCCATAACAGAATTGTTCAGGGCTACCTGAATTCACATCCGGAACGCACGGTCAGAATTCGCGTTAAAGGCGATAAGGGTTTCTTGACTATCAAAGGCAAAGGAAATGCATCCGGTACCTCGCGACTGGAATGGGAAACTGAAATTCCTTTGACGGAAGCCGAACAATTACTCCCGTTATGCGAGAAAGGGGTCATCGACAAAATTCGATACGAAGTTACAGCAGGACATCATGTGTTTGAGGTAGATGTTTTTTCCGGTGATAATGAAGGCTTGGTTGTAGCCGAGATCGAACTTACTTCCGAAGAGGAAACTTTTGAAAAACCACATTGGCTAGGAAAAGAAGTGACGGGCGACGACAAATACTACAATGCTTATCTGAGCAATCATCCGTTTAAAGACTGGTAGCCCTTATTCTTTTACAATCTCAATATTCACATTAAGGAAACCTCTTCCTTTTGCGTGGGCAATTTCCGTGAAGGCTTTTCGGGTTAAGTCAATTTCACGACCTCGGGTGAATGGCCCTCTGTCTGTTACAGTTACGATAACCGATTTGTTATTTGCGGGATTTGTTACCCTAAGCTTGGTCCCAAAAGGTAATTTTTTATGCGCGGCGGTCATCTTTGAATTGTCAAAACGCTTGCCACTAGCTGTTTTTCTGCCGTTGAACCTATCGTGATAATAAGAGGCATGAACCGCTTTCTTATAAGGCCTGTAGGTTAGGTTAAGTTGCGTGGAATCAATTTTCAAGGTATCCTGCAACATTTTTTTCTCTTTATCCAGACGTGCCATTTTTTCGCTCGTAAAGCTACTGGCAAAAAACACAAAAATGAAAAGAAGTACGATTGGGGCAATAATTTTTTTCATGTGTTACTATTTATTCAACAATGTTTAACAAGAAATATGCCATAGAAAGGAAAAGCCCTAAAAAGGGCTTTTATATGGTTAGAACCAAAGGTTCCAGGGAATTCTACTCAATATGAAAAGCAGTCCGGAAAGGTATAAAAAACCTATCTTCCTGAATTTTCCGGCACTGGTTTCTTCTTTTTTGTGCTTAGACCAACCTATTGTAATTAGCGCAATTGCAATGATGTTGATTAGCGGATGTTCTACGGAAGTCAGACGTAATTCGGCATTACCCATTTCTCCAAGAGCAGCTTTGCCCAATGGCGAAACAAAATAAACAATTAACCCTAATAATAATTGAATATGACAAGCGATTAACGCCACTAAAGAAAGAGTTCTGTCTTTTGCCTCAAAGGATCTTTTTGTAGATAATCCGATTAACGCATTAATTACTGCAATCACTAATACTCCAAGGGCTACATATGCTACTCCGGAGTGTGCCTTCTGAATAATTTCGTACATGTTTTTTCGTTTGTTAGTTTGAACAAATATAGCAAATTGAATTAATTACTACACTTTTTTCAAATCTTTAATCACCCGGAAAGCGCTGTCAATATTCTCCTCGCTCACGACGATTGTAACCTCGTAATTCGTGGAAATCACTTCATTAATATTGATTCCGTCCCAGGCCAAACGTTGGAAAATAAAATAGAAAAGTCCCGGCGTACCTACGTTATCTTTAGGCAATTTTACCGTAATCGAAGCTAATTTGTCCGTTTTTGCAATCCATTTTTCGTCGGCAAAATGCTTTTCAAGGACATCACTGATGGATTCGCTTATGATAAAATTGGTCTCATTCACACCTCTCGAAGAAGTATAGAAGATGTCTTTTAAAGAACTGATTTCGCTAAGAAAATCGGCTTGTCGGTTTAAAACCCGTGGGTTAATTGAAAAATTATAATTCACTAAAGAGGAACGGACAGTAATCTCGCCCATACCTTTTAATGTCTTTTCGATTTTGTGGTTGATTCTGAAATCAAGCTCTTCCGAAAGACGCTTTAAAGCCATCACAATCGCACCCTGTTTTACTTCCTTATCCATATCGTGCTCCAACTCCTGTTGCATAATTCTGGCCAAAGAGGTTAGATTTACGATGCCGAGAGTTAATCCATTGAGCAGGAAAGGTTTTGATTTTATATAGTTTTCTACAACTGAGGATATCGTCTTCATAAATTACATTTTGTGTTTTAAAAATTTGCGAAATGTACACTTAAAAACAAATTGTTATAGTTATAACAATGTTAAAAATAGTAAAACGCATCCTGTAGATGCTCAATATTATAATTGGTTGCGTCCTTAGACACAGCAATTATGTCAAAACGTATGCTATAATCCAGTTCTTTTAAGCTAACATATTCATCTGCAGCCTTTACCAATAATTTAATTTTTTTTTGATTTACAAAATTTTGTGGGTCGCCAAAGTCAACACTTGAACGTGTTTTCACTTCGACTATTGCCAGCACATCATCCTTTCTCGCAATGATATCCACTTCGGCTTTCTGAAAAACCCAATTGCGCTCCACAATTTCATAGTTATTTTTCAAGAGGTAATCCACTGCCAGATCTTCTCCCTGTTTTCCCAATTCGTTGTGTTCCGCCATGCTATTACTTAAACTCTAAAACAATTTCCTCCGAATTCACTTCAAACTCTACTTCTTTTCCTAAAATTAGGGTGCGATTGTCTTTCACATGCCCTGCCGGGAAATAGAAGCAAACCGGAATATTGTATTCTTTTACTATTTCGGTTATAATGCCCACTTCATTTTGTCCGAACGGAATCTCGTTGTCATGCATGTCCGTCATCCCCCCTACAACCAAACCTTTCAGTCCGTCGAAATATCCATTTCGCTTCAGGTTCTGCATCATCCTGTCAATGTGGTACAGGTATTCGTCCAGATCTTCGATAAAAAGAATCTTTCCTTTCGTTGACAGCGACGATTTCGACCCCAGCAAGCTGTACAAAATCGACAGATTTCCTCCTACCAACTGCCCTTTCGCCTTTCCTCTCAGCTCATAACCCTTGGCTGGAACCGTATATTTAAGGCTTTCACCGAAAAGCGCCTTCCGAAGGGTTTCCTTCACCTCATCCGGTGCTTTAGGAACTGTAAACGGCATGATGGAATGTAAAGTCGCAAAACCAAGATTATGCAAATGACTGTGCAGGACCGTCACATCGCTAAAGCCCACAATCCATTTCGGGTGCTTTTTGAATTTTGTAAAATCTAAGGTGTCAATGATCCTTACTGTTCCATAACCTCCGCGGGCGCACCACACGGCTTTGATATCTTTGTCATCTAGCATTTCCTGTAAATCGGAGGCACGTTCTTTATCCGTTCCACCCAATTGACAGCTGTCTAACCCTATCGTTTTTCCCAATTTCACTTCAAGACCCCAGGATTTCAATAAATCGATAGCAGGTTGTGCTTCTTCCGGAAAAAATTTACGAGCCGTGCAAACCAAAGCTACTGTATCTCCTTTTTTAAGGTATGGTGGGATTTTCATTCGTTTTTGAGAATAGAATTCTGTGGTAAATAGTAATATAATCAGTATTAAGATTGATTTCAAAAATAAGGACTCCGAAATTAGCTTACCTGTATTCATGCTCATTATTTTGAAATCGCTTCTAACAAATTTAGAGAAAAATCCGTACTAATCTACAAAAAAATAACAATTTGTAACGAAAATCCGAAGAAAAATATATTTTTAATTTATGAATTAACGCTCTTCAATCTTCTATTTCGTGCTAAAAAAGTTATTTTTGCACTTAAATTGACGAATTTATGACACAAGATCCGAAAAGATATACGATAACTGCCGCTTTACCTTACACTAACGGCCCCATTCACATTGGTCATTTGGCCGGGGTATACGTCCCTTCCGATATCTATGCGCGCTACCTTCGCCTTCAGGGCAAAGACGTTGCTTTTATCTGCGGAAGCGATGAACACGGTGTGGCTATTTCCATGAAAGCTAAAAAAGAAGGCATCACGCCACAGCAGGTAATCGACAAATATGACGGGATCATTCGTCAATCGTTTTCAGATTTTGGAATCTCCTTCGATAATTATTCGCGTACATCGGCTAAGATTCATCACGACACCGCTTCCGAGTTTTTCAGAAAACTGTATGAAGAAGGAAAATTTATTGAAGAAACGACCGATCAGTTATACGACGAAAAAGCCGATCAGTTCCTGGCCGACCGTTTCGTAATGGGAACCTGCCCGAAATGCGGCAATGAAGAAGCCTATGGCGACCAATGCGAGAAATGTGGCTCGTCTTTAAATGCGACCGACTTAATCAATCCGAAATCGACCATTACCGGAACAAAACCGATCTTAAAATCAACGAAACACTGGTTTTTACCTTTAGATCAATATGATACATTTCTAAGAGAATGGATTCTTGAAGGCCATAAAAACGATTGGAAACCGAATGTATACGGACAGGTAAAATCCTGGCTCGAAGACGGTTTACGCCCACGCGCAGTCACCCGTGACCTGGATTGGGGAATCGACGTGCCGGTAGCAGGTGCCGAAGGCAAAAAACTCTATGTTTGGTTTGACGCGCCTATCGGGTACATTTCTTCTACCAAAGAATGGGCAGCCCGCGAAGGAAAAGACTGGGAACCGTACTGGAAATCGGAAGATACAAAACTGGTGCATTTCATCGGAAAAGACAATATCGTTTTCCATTGCATCATTTTCCCTGCGATGTTAAAAGCGGAAGGAAGTTATATTATGCCGGATAACGTACCGGCAAACGAATTCCTGAACCTCGAAGGCAACAAACTTTCAACGTCCAAAAACTGGGCGGTATGGCTGCATGAATATCTGGTTGACTTCCCGGGCAAACAGGATGTGTTGCGTTATGCCTTAACTGCAAATGCTCCGGAAACCAAAGACAACGACTTCACCTGGAAAGATTTTCAGGCGAGAAATAATAACGAACTGGCAGACAACATAGGGAATTTTGTTAATCGTGTGGCCGTGTTAACGCAAAAATATTATAACGGCGTTATTCCGCAACCTAATGAATTTACAGAAATTGACGAACAAACCTTAGCTGAATTAAAAGCCTATCCCGCAGTAATCGCCAGCTCCATTGAAAGATACAGATTTAGAGAAGCCTTAAATGAGTTAATGAATGTAGGACGATTAGGGAACAAATATCTAGCCGACGAAGAGCCTTGGAAAGCGTATAAAGACAATCCGGAGCGCGTGAAGACACAAATGTACGTCGCGCTACAAATTACGGCTGCCCTGAGCATTCTAGCAGAACCTTTCCTGCCTTTTACATCGAAGAAATTAAAAGCTATTTTACAGTTCGATAACAAATTTGGATGGAACGACATTAGTACTGTTTCGGAATTGCTTACGCCAGGCCACCAAATCCAAACAGAAAAAGCCGAAGTATTATTCGCAAAAATAGAAGACGAAGAAATCCAAAAACAAATCGACCGATTGGAAGCAACAAAAGTGGCAAACAAAGCCGAAAATGCCCAAGCAGAACCTCAGAAAGAAATCATCACCTTTGAAGATTTCGCTAAAGTAGACTTGCGTATCGGAACCATTATAGAAGCTGAAAAAATGCCGAAAGCCAACAAGCTTTTAGTCTTGAAAGTTGACACCGGAATTGATGTCCGTACGATAGTTTCCGGAATCGCTGAACATTTCACCCCGGAAGAAGTAATCGGGAAACGCGTTACGGTGTTAGTAAACTTAGCACCAAGAGCTTTGCGCGGCGTGGAAAGTGAAGGCATGTTATTACTATCCAATACTGCAGAAGGTAAACTGGTTTTCGTAAACCCTGATGCAGAAGGCGTGATTAATGGCGCGATGATTAGCTAAAAACAAAAACAACCCAATCCTTTCTGGTTCCTATCGGAAAGGATTTTTTAAAATACAAAAGTCATGAATCTAAAAGTAATCGCTTTCGACGCTGACGACACGCTTTTTGTAAATGAGCCGTATTTCCAGGAAACAGAACAGAAATTCTGCGCCCTGATGGAGGACTATTTGTCTATTCAGGGATTGTCGCAAGAATTATTCCGTATAGAGATTGACAATCTTCCTTTGTATGGCTATGGCATAAAAGGCTATATCCTTTCCATGATTGAAGCCGCCATGAAAATTTCAGACAAAACCATCAGCATTGAAATTATTGAAAAGATCGTGCAGTACGGAAAGGAACTTTTGGAAAGACCCATCGAATTATTGGACGGAGTCGAAGAAACATTACAAGCCTTGCACGGAAAATACAAATTAGTGGTAGCTACAAAAGGCGATTTGTTAGATCAGCGCAGAAAACTGCACAATTCCGGTTTGGGACATTATTTTCACCATATTGAGGTGATGTCCGACAAACAGGAAACTGACTATCACGATTTGCTGAAACGTCTGGAGATCCAGCCCGAAGAATTCTTCATGATTGGAAATTCCCTTAAATCTGACGTATTACCAGTTTTAGGCATTGGCGGTTATGCCGTTCATATTCCGTTTCATACTACATGGGCCCATGAGAAAATTGATCATAAAGTGGAACACCCGAAATTCAATACCGTCACCACTATTACCGATATTTTACCCCTGATTTTAAAGTGAAACATAAACTAGACATAGCCAACTGGAACCGAAAATCACATTTTGAGTTTTTCTGCCAGTTCGAAGAGCCTTTTTTCGGGTTCACCTTGACTATTGACTGTACGAAAGCCTACGAAACGGCAAAACAAAACGGAATTTCCTTTTTTATTTTTTACCTGCACAAAACTCTGGCGGCAGCAAATGCCATTGAGAATTTCCGATACCGTATTGTAGACGGTGAAGTTATCGTATACGATTCTATCAATGTATCTTCAACGATTATGCGCGACGATACCACTTTCGGGTTTTCTCTGATGCAATATTTCGATGATTTGAAAACTTTCAATGAACATGCTACGACAGAGATCGAAAGGGTTAAAAACACCAGCGGACTTTTCACACGCGATTTCACTAAAGATCATAACCTGATCCACTTTTCATCTGTTCCCTGGATAAATTTCACTTCCGTTTCGCATTCCCGAAGTTTTACATTTGCCGACAGCTGTCCAAAGATTTCTTTCGGCAAAATGACGGAAGAAAACGGAAAGAAAACCATGACGATGTCGGTTCACGTGCACCACGGATTAATGGACGGCTATCATGTGAGCCTATTTTTGGAAGAATTCCAAAAGCTGATGGATTTGTAGATGTTTCCGATTGCCTATCATCCGATTTACAAACATCCGTTGCCGGAAGGGCATCGTTTCCCTATGCTCAAATATGAATTATTGCCTCAGCAGCTTTTACATGAAGGTATTGTTTCGTCCAGCGCTTTTTTCGAACCAGGATTACCGGATATAAAGCATATTTTGGCGGTCCATACAAAAGAGCATGCCAAGAACCTGATTAAACTGACCTTAGATCCCAGAGCGGTTCGCAAAATCGGTTTCCCGCTTTCGGCCGAATTGGTAGAAAGAGAATTGCGTCTCGCACAAGGCACAATTTTAGGTTCGGAAAAGGCATTGCAAACGGGGATTGCCTTCAACATTGCCGGCGGAACGCATCATGCTTACTCCGACAGAGGCGAAGCTTTTTGCTTACTTAATGATCAAGCGATAGGCGCGCAATATTTGCTGAACAAACGATTGTCCAAAAAAATCCTTATTGTCGATTTAGATGTGCATCAGGGCAACGGAACTGCAGAAATTTTCCAAAACAACAACGCTGTTTTCACGTTTTCAATGCACGGAAAATCCAATTATCCGTTTAAGAAAGAGCATTCTGATCTGGACATCGAACTGCACGATAATACCAACGACGAGAAGTTCCTGGAAATCCTGCGCAACACTTTGCCTTACCTCATCGAAACACAAAAACCGGATTTTATTTTCTACCTTAGTGGTGTAGATATTCTGGCATCAGATAAATTGGGAAAACTCAGCTGTACACTCGAAGGTTGCAAAAGCCGTGACGAAATGGTATTATCACTGTGTAAAAAACATGAAATCCCAGTACAGATAAGCATGGGTGGTGGTTATTCTCCCGAAATTAAAACAATCATCGAAGCACATGCTAATACCTACCGCGTTGCAGCGGATCTGTACCATTAAAAAAAACCATCGGCCAACACCGATGGTTTTCCCAAGCATCAAACTGCGTTCAAAACGGAAATAATGTCATCCCCATATTTTCCGGCTTTCTTCTCTCCGAAGCCTTTTATTTTCATCAGTCCATCAATATCTTTCGGATGATGAAAGGCAATTTGCAGCAACTCCGAATTATGGCAAATCATAAATTTAGGAATATTCAAAGCATTTGCCTTTTCCATTCGCCATTCCTTTAGACATTCTAAGACATATAAAGCTCCAGGCGTTAAATCAGATTCCTGTAAGATGTCCGTTATGACTTCTTTTACTGCTTTCTTATTTTCATAATAAAGTAAAACTGACCAATGCTCCTCGGATTCCACAAAATGCGCTTCCGATTTCACAAAATGTATATGTCGCAGAAAATCGTTTAGCTTTTGCTGATCTGCTTCACAATGCGCAGCAGCAATTCTGACAGCAAATAACTGAATGTTCATAAGCCTATTTGCCTAAAAGCAACACTTCATTTGCTACAATCTCCGTAACATATCGCTTGATGCCTTCTTTATCGTCATAGCTTCGATGGGTCAGCTTACCTTCGATCCCGATTTCCTTTCCTTTGGCCACAAATTTTTCGATAATTTCAGCTGTTTTCCCCCAGGCGGTCACCCGGTGCCATTCGGTCTGCTCGACTTTATCCCCTTTTTCGTTAAAGTAATGATCATTGGTAGCAATAGTGAAATTGGCTACTTTCCTGTCTCCGTTAACTGTTTTTACTTCAGGCTCCTGCCCAACGTTGCCGATTAATTGTACTCTGTTTTTCATGGCGTGTAAAATTTAAATGTTTGTGTTAAAAATGATTTTGTTCGTGCCGAATAGTATTTGATTCCGACAGGGCAAAGATGTGAAGGGCCGAAAATTTTATTCGGTTGTAAATCGTTTACTTTCGAATGTAATCGTTTGTAACCGTTTGTAATGAAATATTTTTCTTATATTTGATAGTCTGAATAAATCCTGCGCTATGAAAGTGGAATTAAGAAATTTGCAGATTGACGATTACAAGCAATTGAAAAGTTCAATGATGAAGTCTTATCCAGAATTGGACAATTCCTATTGGGACGAGCATCATATTGAGAAATTATTGTCTTTATTTCCCGAGGGGCAGCTCGTAATTCTTGCAGACGATGTGGTTGTAGGCTCGGCATTGTCCATCATCGTACCTGAAAAATCGGCTTATAAAATCCACACCTACACGGAAATCACAGGAAATTTTACTTTTTCGACACACACTCCGACAGGCGATATTTTATATGGCATCGATGTTTTTATACACCCAAAATACAGAGGCATGCGACTCGGCAGAAGGCTTTACGATGCCAGGAAGGAACTTTGCGAACAGCTCAATTTAAAATCTATAGTTTTTGCCGGCAGAATTCCAATGTATAGCAAATATTCGGATGAATTGACTCCGCGCCAGTATATCGAGAAAGTAAAGAAAAAAGAAATTTACGATCCGGTACTGACCTTTCAGCTGAGCAATAATTTTCATGAAGAGCGCATTCTGAAAAATTACCTCGAAGGCGATGCAAAATCCCAGGAATATGCCGTTTTGCTGGAATGGAACAATATTTACTACGATGATAGTCCGAAGTTAATCAATCTGACAAAAAGCGTTATCCGGCTAGGGCTGATTCAGTGGCAGATGCGATCCTTAAAAAACCTCGAAGCCTTATTCGAACAGGCTGAATTTTTTATTGATGCCGTTTCGGGCTATGGCAGCGATTTTGCCTTATTTCCGGAATTATTCGCCGCACCGCTTATGGCGGATTACAATGATCTCACGGAAGCGGAAGCCATTAAGGAATTAGCAAAATACACCGAATCAATTAAAGCCAAATTTCAGGAGTTTGCGATTTCCTACAACATCAATATCATTACCGGAAGCATGCCTTTTCAGGAAGGAAATCATGTTTACAATACGGGATTTCTTTGCCGCAGGGACGGAACCCATGAAATGTACAGCAAAATCCATATTACTCCCAATGAGATCTTCCACTGGGGTATTACAGGAGGCAACAAAATTCAGTCTTTTGACACCGACTGTGGGAAAATTGGCATCGTAATCTGTTATGACGTGGAGTTTCCGGAGCAAATACGAATAATGGCCGACGAAGGCATGAACATCCTGTTTGTTCCCTTTCTGACAGACACCCAAAACGGTTATACCCGCGTAAAACATTGTGCACAGGCACGCGCGATCGAAAACGAATGTTATGTAGCAATCGCCGGTTGTGTCGGAAACTTGCCGAAAGTGAACAACATGGATATCCAATATGCGCAGGCCGCCGTTTTTACTCCTTCGGATTTTGCCTTTCCGAGCAATGGCATTCGGGCCGAAGCAACCCCAAATACAGAAATGACTTTAATTGTTGACGTCGATTTAAACCTGCTGAAAGAGTTACACGAACACGGCAGCGTAAGAACGATGAAAGACCGACGATTTGATTTATACGAATTGAAAAAATTAAAATAAAATGGAAGAAAAAGAGCTGGAGCGCTATAAATTTCCCATCGGACGTTTTAATTGTCCGACTGAAATTGACGCTACAAACCTTAAAGAATGGCAAGCGACCATCAAAAACTTTCCGCAGCGGCTGAAAGAAACGCTGGAAGGACTTTCTGCAACACAATTGAATTGGAGATACCGTCCGCAAGGCTGGAAAATAAAACAGGTAGTACATCATTTGGCCGATAGCCATATGAATGCGATTATCCGTTTCAAACTCACCTTAACCGAAGACACCCCGGTCATTCGTCCATACGAAGAAGCGCTGTGGGCTGAACATCCTGACGATACCAATGATAACCTCGAAGCTTCCCTGAAAATCATTGAAGGCGTACACGAACGCTGGTCGCAACTTATGGCACAGCTTGATGCAAAACAGTGGGAGAAAATCTATATTCATCCGGAGCATCAAAGGCTTTTTACCCTTAAGGAAAGTTTAGGCATGTATGCCTGGCACTGCAACCATCATTTGGCGCATATCGAGCAGGCATTATCGTACGAAGGGAATTTTAATTTGTAGCCAATGAAAACGTGTTTGGAATGCGATGAAAAAATCATCGGGCGCGAGGATAAGAAATTTTGCAGTGACGGGTGCCGCAACGCGCACAACAATAAAAGGAACAAGGACAGTACGAACCTAATGCGTAATGTAAACAATAAACTCCGGAAGAATTACAGAATCTTATCGGAACTCAATCCGGAAGGAAAATCCAGAACCACGCGTACCAAACTGTTCGGGAAAGGCTTTGATTTTGAGTTCTTCACTTCCATTTATCAGACAAAAACCGGAAACACCTATTATTTCCTATACGATCAAGGTTATATGGCTATAGAGAATGACGGATTTGTATTGGTAAAAAAAGACCATTAGATGCCTGAAAAATTAAACACAATAGCCATTTTAGGCTGTGGCTGGTTGGGATTACCCTTAGCAGCAGCCTTACTTAAAGAAGGCCATGCCGTAAAAGGCTCAACAACTTCCCCGGAAAAAATTGCTCTTTTGGAAGCCAAAGGAATTCGACCGTTTTTGGTTGCTTTATCCGAAAAAGAAATCGCCGGCGACATCATCCGCTTTTTAGAAAATTCTGAAATTTTAATAATTGACATCCCGCCCAAATTACGCGGAGAAAATAAAGAAAATTTTACAGCAAAAATAGCGCGCCTGATTCCGCACATTGAAAAAGCGCCGGTCAAAAAAGTACTATTCGTAAGCTCAACTTCAGTTTATCCCGATGATAATTCCAACGTGAACGAAGGCAGTATTCCCGTTCCGGATACCGAAAGCGGAAAACAGCTTTTTGAAGCAGAAAAACTACTGCAGGACAATTCGAACTTTCGGACCACGATTGTTCGTTTTGGCGGACTCATCGGCCCCGACCGGCATCCGATAAAACAATTAGCCGGAAGAGACAACCTTGCCAACCCTGAAGCTCCCGTAAATATAATTCATCAGGAAGACTGCATCGGAATCATCCTAAAAATTATAGCAGAAGAAGCTTGGGGTGAAACCTATAATGCTGTGGCTCCGTACCATCCGACAAGACAGGAATTTTATCACAAAAAAGCTGCCGATATGAATCTGGCAATACCTAAATTTGCATCCGATAAGCCTTCCTTCGGCAAACTCATTTCGAGTGAGAAAATCGAAAAGGCGCTGGGATATTCATTCGGTAAAAACAAGCTCTAAAGTGTTGAAAATTTCAAAGCTGCATCTTTCCGCCAAAAACCGCATGCAGGCGATCGGTTTGCCGATGCTCGCTTTGTTTTGGGTGAGTTTTTTCTGGGGCACCACCTGGATTGCTTCCAAAGAAGGCGTAAAGCACATGCCGGCATTGCAATTGGCCGCCATTCGCCAGTTTCTGGGTGCTACTTTGTACATTTCCTTTTTCCTCTATAAAAAAACACCATGGCCGAAAGGCAGGCAATGGAAGACCATCATCATTCTGAGCATCCTGAATTTCGTGTTGAGCAACGGACTGAGCACCTGGGGCGTTAAATATATCTCCAGTGGGCTGGGAGCGATTATCGGCGCAGTATTCCCACTGTGGATTGTAATCATAAGCATGTTTAAAGGTGAAAAGCTTTCCAAATGGGCCATTATCGGAATGCTGGTGAGTTTTGGCGGCGTTTGCCTGGTTTTCTATGATTACTTGTCCGATTTCCTTAAACCTGATTTCCGATTCGGGATTTTACTTTCCGTGACAGCGACACTGACCTGGGCTTTCGGAAGTCTTTATACCAAGAAAAAAGCCGCTAGCTTTAATCCGTATTTCAGTTTGGGACTTCAGATGCTGATTTCCAGTTTACTTTTATTTGCTTATACCGGCGCCACAGGAACTTCTGTAAATCTTGCTGAAATTCCGGCGATATCATGGTGGTCGATTGCTTATCTGGTCGTTTTCGGATCAGTATTTACATTTATAGCTTTTATTTATGCCCTTCAGCACCTTCCCGCCGAAGTGAGTAGCATTTACGCCTATATTAACCCGATTGTGGCTGTAGTTTTAGGTTCGTTTATCTTTGATGAGCCGCTAACTGTAATGATTATCATGGGTGGTATTGTAACGGTTTTTGGATTGTACCTGGTGAATAAATCCATGCGGAAGAAATAAAAACAGTCCCTTTTAGCTCATTACTTTTAATCATGAAGGTATTCCTTTTAAAATATCAGTGATTTTAGGGATTTGTTTCCCAGCTTGATGTCTCCTGTCGGAAGATAAAACGAAAATAGCATTTATCACAAACGAAGGCGGTGTGACAAAGTCGTATCTCTAAAATGATTCCAATAAAAAATCCCAAGTTTATAAGCTTGGGATTTTTTTATTTAAATGCAATCGGATTACCAGATTTTCACACGGTTTTCCGGTTTTACGTATAATTTCTGACCTTCTTTGATGTCGAATGCCTGATAGAACGAATCAACGTTTTGCAACGGCACGAAAGCACGGTACATCCCCGGAGTGTGCGGATCTGTTTTTACCTGATTCTTGATCGCTTCGTCTCTCATTTTTGAACGCCAGATCGTTGCCCACGACATAAAGAAACGTTGTTCTTGCGTATATCCGTCGATTAAAGCTGTTTTTCCGCTTTTCTTCATGGCAATTTGCAAACCGTCATAAGCAGCATTTACTCCACCTAAATCTCCGATATTTTCACCTAAAGTAAATTTACCGTCAACAAATGTACCCGGAAGCGGTTCTAAAGCACTGTATTGTGAAGCCAAAGCGCCGCCAAGACCTGTAAATTGTTTTAAATCGTCTTCGGTCCACCAGTTAACTAAGTTTCCTTCGGCGTTGTAACGCGAACCTGAATCGTCAAATCCGTGAGAGATCTCGTGACCGATTACCGCTCCGATACCACCATAGTTTACAGCATCATCCGCTTTATAGTCATAGAATGGCGGCTGTAAGATAGCAGCAGGGAAAACGATTTCGTTGTAAGACGGGTTGTAATAGGCGTTTACCGTTTGCGGCGACATGCCCCATTCCGTTTTATCTACTGGTTTTTTCAGATCAGCAAGATTTTCAGCAAATCCCCAACGAGCGACATTTTTCATGTTCTCGAAATAGTTTCCGCCCTGCTCGACACTTTTGATTTCCAACTTAGAATAATCTTTCCACTTATCAGGATATCCGATTTTAACGGTTGATTTTCTTAATTTGTCAATAGCACCTTTTCTTGTTGCCGGCGTCATCCAAGGTAAGTTGTTGATACGGTTTTCGAATGCAAGGAATACGTTGTCGATCATTGCTTTTGCTTTCGCTTTCGCTTCAGCAGGGAATTTTTTCTCAACATATAATTTCCCTAAAGCTTCGCCAACCGTTCCGTTCACTACCTGTAAAGCTCGTTCTTCGCGCGGACGTTGCTTTAAAGCTCCCGTTAGCGTTTTGCTGTAGAATTCCCAGTTAGCGGTTTCGATTTCGGTAGTAAGAACGCCTGTCGATTTGTTGATTAAGGTCCAACGCATGTAGGCTTTCCAGTCTTCCACTTTGTTTGCTTTGAAGATATCTTCCAGGGCCGTCATGTATTTAGGCTGTGAAACAATCAAAGAGTCAATTTTTCCGATGCCCACTCCTTCTAAATAACCATTCCAGTTTACCGAAGGTGTTAACTTCTGCAAATCGGCAACTGTCATTGGGTTGTAGGTTTTTCTTCGGTCACGACGCTCTACCCTGTCTAATCTTGGACGTGCCATTTCGGTTTCAAGCGCCAGGACTTTTTCAGCCTGATTTTTTGCATCAGCAGCTTTTACGCCAACATACTGAAGCATTCTTGCCACGTGAGCAACATATTTTTCGCGTTTTTCTTTCGAATCTTTATCATCGGAAACGTAATAATCCCTGTCCGGCAAACCTAAGCTTCCCAAACCAAGATACACTACATTGCGGGTACTGTTTTTAGCATCGGCACCAATACCTACGCCATAAAAACCTAATCCGCCCTGAGGTTCCATCTCGATAAGCAATTTGTTTACATCCGCAATCGTTTTAATCGCGTTGATTTTAGCCAAATATGGTTTTAACGGAGTAGTTCCCAGTTTGTTTCTGTAAATGGTATCCATAAAGGTTTTGTACACATTTACCGCTTTCGCCTGATCAGATTTCGGATCTAATTTCTTGTTGGCAGCCGCTTCCTTTAAGATAGCCAAAGCATCGTTATCGGTGTTCTGACGCAATTCGTCAAAACTTCCCCAACGCGTTTTGTCTGCAGGAATCTGGGTTTTATCAAACCATGTCCCATTTACATAACGGAAGAAATCATCTCCGGGTTTTACCGATTTGTCCATTAAATCCAAATCAATTCCCGGATTTTTAGGCTTAGCCTGTTGTGCCGAAGCTTCCAGACTAAGCATTGAAAGCACGGCAAGTGAGCCGGCTGCAACAATGTTTTTTTTCATAAACGAAATTAGTTTTTGATTATACGTTTTACCACACTTTGGTTTTCCGAAGCAATTTTTACAAAATAAATTCCGGTAGCCACCTTACTCAGATTCAATAAGTAGTGGGAATTCGAAATTGTTACATTTTCATCTGTTAAAATTATCTTTCCGGACAAATCGTACACTTCTACTGTTTCAGGAACAAACGTACCCAAGGCAACGTTGAATAGTCCTGTTGAAGGGTTTGGATATACCGAAATACTGTTAAGCTCAAAATTTTGCGTCGGAAGCGTTCCGTCGATTACGAAATCATCAATAACTACGCCAAGCTGATTTGCTGATTCATCCGAATGGAACACGATTCTGAAGATTACGTTGGTTTCGGCATTCAGCGCGTTTAGCGGATAAAAATATTGTTTTAGCGTTGTATCGCTTCCGGTCCACTGAGCGCCAGGGCAGTTGTAGCAATCATTTCCGCTTGTAGCCGGAGTCCTGTTGCTGTTGTACCAGTTAGCTCCTTGCGTTCCTAAAACGGTCCAAGTTTGTCCGAAATTCGTAGAATACTGAACGTATACCACATCCCAGTCCTGCTCCAAATCAAATTTCATTTTGAAACGGATTACCGGATTGGTCACATTTGAAAGGTTATAGCATTGTGAAACCAAATAGGATTTTATCATATCGGGATAATTTCCTGATAAGTTAGTAGTATATACGTTGTTTGTACCTGTTGCCATAAGTCCTCCGGTTCTTGTTCCTCTCTGCCATTGGGAAACAGCAGCACCGTCATTATACGTTAATAATTCAGAACCTGATGCTTCGAAAGTATTTACCGATGCAATTGTTCCTCCATCATTAACATAGAACGGAATGGCGCCACCGTTGTTATCTGCATAGGCGTCATTTGTTGTTGTGGTACTAATGTTTAAGGTATAAGTTCCTCTTGCTACCGATAACTGAGGCAAATCGATAATTTGATTGGCAGCCGGAGCAATGGTTCCGTTCCATACAAAATTCATCGGAGTTCCGTTGTAGTCGTAATTTATGGTAACCGAGTTTATCGGGTTCACGCCCATGTTTTTAACAGTAACCTGAGGAATGAAACTTCCGCAGTTTATAAGGGCAGTCGGGTTATTTACACTTACTAGTTTAACGTCTGTCTGAGGCACTTCCACCGGTATTGGTGTCTGCCAGATTCCTCTTCCGTATGTAGCCGCCGTAATTTTTGAGTCTTCCAGGTTGATTTCTAAGTCGGTTACACTCACGTTAGGAAGGTTTATTTCGAAAGGCTCCCATTGTGACATGGAATCGTCTCTGTAGTAAACTCCTAAACTCGTACCTAAATACAATGGATTAAGCGTGTTTCTTCCCTGATGTCTGATAACATTTTTACCGATAGCAGGCAATCCGGTTGAAATAGACGTAAACGCTGTTCCGCCGGTTGTTGATTTTAAAGCCTGGCCTCCAGTACCGGAAGTCGTGATATAAACAATCGAGCTGTCTGTTGAATGTACGCAAACCGAAGTAATGCTGGACGTCGCCGTGTAAACGTTCGCAAATGTGATTCCTTTATCTGTACTCTTATATAAAGTAGAACCATTTACGACATACATATTATTATTATTGCTTGGATCCACAGTAATCAATTCCAGATTCCCTGTTCCTACGCTGTTTGTATTTTGCAATACCCAAGCCGATCCTACCAATTTATACAATCCTGCAAATCCGGAGTATAGTTCCCCTAAAGAGTTTGTCGCTAAAGGAGTAACCCAGTTACCGTCCGCGCCTCCTGGTGATCCCACTGAAGATCCTAAGGTGCTTCCGGCATCAGCACTTATGTATAAGCTGCTTCCGTTTTGAATGAATCCGTAGTATTTATCGCTGTTATTAGGGTCGATTGCAGTGTCCATTCCGTCGGCACCATAGAAGTTTTTCCATTGGTTTCCGCTATAGGCATGACCTCCATTATCCTGAAGACCTCCTACCATTTTATCTGCCGATTGTTTTGAAACTGCAATTTTATAAAACTGGCTGATCTGAAGTCCGCCTGTCAAGTCGGTGAAATTTAGGGCTCCATCTGCAGACACATAGATACCGCCATCGGTTCCAGCAAATAATTTTCCTCCGTAGAAACGCAGGAAATGTACATCCGCATGGGTATAAGCTGGTGCCGTAGGAGCACTCCAGTTATTCATTTTGGTAACTGCAGCTCCTCCGTTTGTGGATTTCCACACATTTAAACATCCTGTGTAAATCTCATCAGCATTGGTATCTGAAACCGCTAATGCTAAATCATACCAAGATTGCGTCGATTCGAAAATATCGGTTGTCCCTGATGTTTTGGTCCAGTTGGTTCCGCCATTCACTGAACGGTAAATCCCCTGAAGGGCGCCTGCAGTTGTGGCACTCAAAATATAAACGTAATTGGCATTGGCCGGCGTAACGTCTAATATAAATCTTCCTGAATTTAAAGGCAAACCGGTTGTAACAACTGTAAAAGTATCCCCGGCATTTGTAGAACGGTAGAATCGGTTATTAGAAACCGCATATACTGTGTTGGAATCACCTGGTTTCACTCTTATGGAACCTTGCGCAAAATTTCCGGCCTGTTCATTTGTCCAGGTCGTACCTCCATTGGTCGTTCTGTAAATACCAACATTGGTCGCTACCCATAGCATATTTGGATCGCTGGGATTCATAATTAAATCTCCTGCTAAAGTTGTTGTATTTGCAAAGCTCAAGCCAGTTGTATTCCAGGTAGCACCGCCATCGGTTGATTTTAACACCCCGATTGAATAAGTGTCAGAGGCATCTTTATCTCCTGTTGCAATGTAAATGGTACTTGGGTTGGTATGATCTACTGCAATTCCTGACACCCCGATTTGAGGTAATTCGTCTGATAATGGACTCCAGGCTGCCCCGTTGTTCGTGGATTTCCAAATACCTCCAGCCGGCGATCCAACATATAGCGTATTGGAATTTGTAGGATCAACATATACGAAGCCGACCCTGCCTTGCCCAGAAGACCATGATCCTGTATTCACATGGGTAAATGGTCCCACGGGGGTCCAGTTACTTACCGGAAGACTTCTGTTAGACTGGTTTCGTGCTTTTGCATTTTTTTTCTCGTTGAAGGCTGCCCACATCTGCTCCGGAGTGATTAATCTTCCTTGTGCATCAGTTTTGTTTCTCCAATGATTCTCCCAACGCATGAACGGTTTGTATCCGCTTCCTTTCTTTTTTCGGTCGTGGTGGTTCCAATACTCATTAAAAGAAGCAACAAGCTCATCGATGGTCAATTCGTTTTTGGCCGTACCGGAGGGCTGCGGTACCCAAGGGGCCAATTCGTTATATTGTGAATGCCCTAAAAAAGCACACAATAAGGTTAGTAGTAGGTAAGTTTTTTTCATTTTTTTTAGTTAAGTTTCGTCAAATTTAAAAAGTTTTAGCAATAATCCAATAATTTAACAAGCAATAAATCAAAACCTTACCTTATTGAACGTCTCTGTTTTCTTTTGTACATTTGCAAAAAAATAATTCATGTTTGCTTTTTTCAAAAAATACATTCCTTTTTTTATCGTTCTGGGCGTTTTGTCCGTAATTATTATTACACTGTTTTACACTGCTTTAAAGCCAAAAAAAACCTTGCCGATTTACACGCCTTCCATGGTCAATCCGGAACTGGTGGATTCGACCATTCAGCATGTCTCGAATAAAAATGAGCATCACATTGCCGATTTCGCTTTTACGAATCAAAACGGAAAAACCATCACCCAAAAAGACTACGAAGGGAAAATCTATGTTGCCGACTTTTTCTTCACTACTTGCCAAAGCATTTGCCCGATAATGACCGATAATATGGTATGGCTTCAGGATCAAATAAAAAACAATCCTAAAGTCATGCTGCTTTCCCATTCGGTTACTCCCGATATAGACAGTGTCTCTGTTTTAAAAGAATATGCCGGAAGAAAAGGCGTAATCGACAACAAATGGAATCTTGTTACAGGGGATAAAAAAGACATTTACTACATCGCCCGAAAATCCTATCTCGCGGTAAAAACCGGAAAACCGGAAGAATTGTACGATATGGTCCACACCGAAAACTTTGTACTGGTCGACAGCAAACGCCGGGTTCGTGGCTTTTATGACGGTACGAAAAAAGAAGAAGTGGAGCGCCTGCTGGCCGACATCAATTTTTTATCCGAAGAGGAAAACTAACTGATTTTTGATAAAAAAAAGCAAAAGTCACTTTTAACATCTTTTAAAACTTTATTTCCTTATTTTTGCAATCTAAATTCAATCTAAATAAAAGTTGGCAATTACGTTAGCACAGTTACAACGCGGACAAAAAGCTGTCATTCTGGATTTTAACATCGATGAGATGCCTTTAAAGTTACTGGAAATGGGGTGTTTACCGGGCAATGAAGTAGAGCTCCTGCAGGTTGCTCCGTTTGGCGATCCGTTGTATATTACTGTTAATGACAGCCACGTGGCTATTAGAGTGGAGACTGCAAAAGAAATTAGTGTTGAAATCATAAATCGTTAAAACCGCTATGAAACACAACACTATAAAAGTAGCCTTGATAGGTAATCCTAACGTGGGAAAAACTTCGGTTTTTAATGACCTGACAGGATTGAACCAGCAAGTGGGAAACTATCCCGGCATCACCGTTGAAAAGAAAGTCGGCATCGCAAAACTTTCCGAATATACCAAAGCAACTATCCTCGATTTACCGGGAACTTACAGTCTGAACGCGAGTTCAATGGACGAAAGCGTGGTAATCGAATTGCTGATGAATAAAAACGATAAGGATTTTCCCGATGTGGCCGTAGTGGTTTCGGAAGTGGAAAACCTGAAACGAAACCTGTTGCTATTCACTCAGATAAAAGATCTGGAAATCCCAACGATTTTAGTGATTAATATGTCGGATCGTATGATTCCGAAAGGGATTACGCTGGACATTCCGTTTTTAGAAGAACAGCTGAAAACCAAAATCGCCTTAGTGAGTTCGCGGAAGAAAATCGGGATCGACTACCTGAAGAAACTCATCATTAATTATCAGGAGCTGTCTACCGAACCTTGCCTGAATGCTTCAAGCATCGACCCGGATTACTTTAACAACCTTCGTCGTGCTTTTCCGAATCAACTGCTCTATAAATTGTGGCTCGTGATTACACAGGACGTGAATTTCTCGAATCTTCACAGAAAAAAAATTGAGGAAAATTCCTTTGCAAAGCCAAAAGCAGCATTAAAACAGCTTCAGCAGAAAGAAACTGTCAAGCGATATCAGTTTATTAACGATACGCTGAAAATCGGATATAAAGTCGACAAAGATACCGCCACCGATTTCCGGGAACGACTGGATCGTATCCTTACACATAAAATTTTCGGATATGTAATTTTCTTCGGGATTTTACTTCTTATTTTCCAATCCATTTTCGACTGGTCAAGCATTCCGATGCATTTTATCGATACTAGTTTTGCTGCACTGAGTTCCTATACCAAAAATCACTTGCCTCCGGGTGTCCTTACTGATTTAATTTCGGAAGGGATTATTCCCGGAATAGGCGGTATCGCTATTTTCATCCCTCAGATTGCCTTTTTGTTTTTGTTCATTTCTGTTTTGGAAGAAAGCGGATACATGAGCCGCGTGGTATTTCTTATGGACAAAATCATGCGTCGTTTCGGACTGAGCGGAAAAAGTGTCGTGCCTTTGATTTCGGGAACAGCCTGTGCTATTCCTGCGATTATGGCGGCCAGAAATATAGAAAACTGGAAAGAGCGTTTAATAACCATATTAGTAACTCCGTTTACCACCTGTTCGGCGAGACTTCCTGTCTATGCCATTTTAATTTCGCTGATCATTCCCGACAAACGCCTTTTCGGCGTCTTCAACATGCAGGGCCTGACGCTGATGTTATTGTACATGCTGGGTTTTGGGATGGCCATATTTTCGGCTTATGTTTTAAACAAAATACTACGGTTCAAATCGCGCTCCTATTTTGTGGTAGAGATGCCCGGTTACAAGGTCCCAATGTTTAAAAATGTAGCGATTAACGTGCTTGAAAAAACGAAATCGTTTGTGTTCGGCGCCGGGAAAATCATTTTGGCATTATCCGTGATTCTCTGGTTTTTGGGTTCGCACGGACCAAACGATACATTCCACAATGCTGAGAATATTGTCGAAAAACAGTTGCAGGACAAAACCATTTCTGGAGAAAAAGACGACTTGGTTGCTTCCTATAAATTGGAAAACTCTTATATCGGGATTATCGGAAAATCAATTGAGCCGGTCATCAGACCTTTGGGTTACGATTGGAAAATCGGCATTGCCGTTGTGAGTTCGTTTGCCGCCCGTGAAGTTTTTGTCGGAACATTAGCCACTATTTACAGTGTGGGAAGCCATTCTGAAGAAGAGACCACAATTATTAACCGCATGTCTGCCGAAATACATCCCGTAACCGGAAAGAAAATATTCAACCTCGCAACAGGCGTCTCCCTATTGCTATTCTATGCTTTTGCCATGCAATGTATTTCTACTTTAGCCATCACCAAAAAGGAAACAAATTCCTGGAAATGGCCTATCGTGCAATTGGTTTTCATGAGCGGGTTTGCCTATGCCGTATCATTGCTCGCTTATCAGATTCTGAAATAAGATGCCGTCGTTTCAGGAAATAGTCGTTTATGTTCTTTTGGCTCTGGCCCTGTTTTTCCTGTGGAGGAAATTCTTCGGAAAAAAGAAAAACGACAAAAACTGCGGTGATGGCGATTGCGGCTGTAATTAGTCCAGGATGATTTTATAGTCTTGAGGTTGTATTATTACTCCATCTTTCGGATAAGGCACAACACTAATGCCTTTTAATTTTTCTTTTCTTGCAGGCAGATGGGTAGAAAACCATGCCTTAATTTCCTCCGCGTTATTGTAATTGACCACGAATTGCGTTTGTTCTACTATCTTGTTGTTTTCATACGCCGCGACTTCAATGGTTACTTCGCCGGCCCAAATACACTGAACGCCTTCCGGACAGCGGGAATCATTCAGCACTTTCACCAGAACAATTTCTTTGTCGCTCTGCTTGTCTAGTTTTTGATCAATTTCGTTGATTTGCGCCGAAGCACATCCCATCAGTAAAAAACCCAGGCTGCAAATGGTGATTCCCTTTTTCATGATGCTTAATTTAGTTCTTGATAATCAGCAACGGAATGCTGATGCTATGACGAACTGCATCAACAGTCGTACCAAACACCAAATCCTTAAACCAGCTGTGACCGTGTGCCCCCAGAATCAGGATATCGAAATCGCCTTCGTTGACAATTTTCGCGATGCTTTTCTTCGGACTACCGAAAGCTAATTGGATTGTTGTCTTATAGCCTTTCTCTTCCAAAGCGGTTTTATATTTCTCAAGATAACTTCTGTCGCTGGACGTTTCGAAATCCTGAATCTCATCTCCATACACCATTGCCCCAACCGATTCCACTACGTGAATGATAGTATAGGTGGCTTCTTTTCCGCCTAATTGCAACGCGCTTTCAATAGTCTTCTGATCGGTTTTGGAGAAGTCCAAGGCCAATGCAATTTTCGAATAAATGATAGGTTTTTCTGCTTCTTTCACAACAATCTCTTTGATATGCGGCACCAATGTAGGAGTAGACCAGCTCTTCTCAACAAACGGCTTCACAATAATATAAATCAGCAGTAATGCCGCAGCCACAGCCAACGGAACCACAAAGATCCAAATGTATATCGGGTTCTCCGATGTTTCAATCCAACCTACGATTTCGTCGAAAACCAGTCGCGCATTCAGTGAAACGATAATTAACGCAATTAGCCAGGAAGCGATTTTCGTGTACTTCCCAATAGCGAAACCACGCATTTTCGTATCATCGCTCACAAAGTGAATCAACGGAATGATGGCAAAGCCCAACTGCAGACTCAAAATCACCTGACTTAAAATCAACAGTTTTCCTGTGGCCGCCTCCCCGAAATAAACAATCGCAATAAACGCCGGAATGATGGCAATCAAACGTGTAATTATTCGGCGCACCCATGGCTGAATTCTTAAATTCAGATACCCTTCCATTACGATTTGTCCCGCTAGTGTTCCGGTAATCGTGGAACTTTGTCCGGCAGCAATCAGCGCTATAGCAAATAATGTCGGCGCCCAATGACTACCCAAAAGCGGCTCTAAAAATTTATACGCATCCTGAATTTCCGCTACGTCAAACATACCGTTTTTATAAAACGTTGCTGCTGCAAGTATTAGTATGGCTGAGTTCACAAAAAATGCCAGGTTCAAGGCAATTAGCGAATCGAAGAAATTATAGCGGATAGCCTGTTTGATACCATTAGAGGATCGGTCGAATTTTCGGGTTTGCACCAATGATGAATGAAGGTATAAATTGTGTGGCATCACGGTCGCCCCGATAATTCCGATAGCGATGTATAATGCAGTGCTGTTCGGAATGGAAGGAATCAATCCTTTGGCAATATCGGTCACTTCGGGTTGCGCCAGAAACATTTCCACTAAAAAGGAGATTCCGATAATGGATACCAATACAATAATGAACGCTTCCATTTTCTTGATTCCTTTATTGAGAAGGAAAAGCAGCAAAAAGGTGTCCAGCATGGTAATGCTCACACCCCAAAGCAATGGGATGTCAAAAAGCAACTGCAATCCGATAGCCATACCTAATACTTCTGCCAAATCACAAGCTGCAATGGCAATTTCTGCTAAGAAATACAATACAAGGTTAACCGGTCTTGAATACGTATCCCGCGAGGCCTGGGCCAAATCACGCTGACGCACAATTCCCAGACGCGCACTCAAACTCTGAAGCAATAATGCCATGATGTTGGACATCAGCAAAACCCAGATCAGCGTGTACCCGAACTGGCTACCACCGGCAATATCAGTCGCCCAGTTCCCCGGATCCATATACCCCACGCTCACCATGTAAGCCGGTCCGAAGAAAGCTAATATTCTTTTCCAAACGGTTGTATTCTGGATAATTGCAACCGATTCGTGTACTTCTTCTAAGGAATTTGATTTTGTCTCCATCTTGTGTTATAAAACGATTTTTGCAAAAAGATTGCTTGCTATTTTGTTGGAAATGATGATTTGTTTCTGCTCTATTTCGATAGTCAGTGACATATCGAAACTTTCTTTTGCAATGATTTTTATTTTAGAGCCTAAGGCGATTTGCTGTTTGTCGAGATATTGCAGGAAACTTGATGAGGAATCTTTTACGCCTACACAAATACCGGTTTGCCCGATCTCAAACTCCGACAGCAATTGTTTTTCTACCTTTATAATATTACCTTTTTTATCCGGAATGGGATCACCATGCGGATCTTCGGTAGGAAAGCCTAAAAAAGCATCCAGTTTATTGATTAGCTTTTCGGACTTGATATGTTCCAGTTCTTCTGCGACATCATGCACCTCATCCCAGGAAAAATCAAGCTTCTCCACAAGGAAAACCTCCCAGAGGCGGTGCTTTCTCACAATCATTTTTGCAGCCAATAGGCCTTGAGCTGTTAAGGAAACACCCTGGTACTTTTGATAAATAACCAATTCCTTATCGGCAAGCTTTTTTATCATATCTGTAACCGACGATGCCTTACTTTCCACCAAAGCAGCAATCGCATTGGTATTGACACCCTCTTTTTGGGATAGGGAAAGATGGTAAATCGCTTTCAGATAGTTTTCCTCAGAATAAGTCATTGCGTTAAATTTTTCATTTGCAAAAGTACAAATTTTTTTTATTGAAAATATTTTTTTAGTTTTGTCTAAATTTTAATTTCATTAATAACTAAAATATAATTGTGAAAAATCTAATTCTGCTTTCGCTGTTTACCTTCCTGCTCCCTCTGGTTTCATCGGGACAATCCACTGTGAAAGGAAAAATAACCGCTGAAGGCGCTGCTTTGGAATACGCTTCCATAGCAATTTTAAAAACAGAAACTGGTGTCGCCGCAGACAGTTTGGGAAATTACGTTCTTCCAAACGTTCCTCGTGGTGAGTATGAAATAAAGGTCTCGCACGCCGGTTTTGTTCCGCAGCGAAAAAAAATAACCGTTCAAGATACTTTAGTATCGCTTGATTTTGATTTGAAACTCGACAATGCCTTGGACGAAGTGGTAGTGACCGGCACCCTGAAAGCGGTAAACCGATTGGAAAGTCCCGTTCCGGTTGAAGTATACAAACCGGTCTTCTTCAAAAAAAATCCAACAGCAAATATTTTCGAAGCGTTACAAAACGTAAATGGCGTCCGTCCGCAATTGAACTGCAACGTCTGTAATACCGGCGATATCCACATTAACGGATTAGAAGGTCCTTATACCCTGGTCCTGATTGACGGAATGCCAATTGTGAGCGGACTTTCAACGGTATACGGACTTTCCGGAATCCCGAATTCGCTTCTGGAGCGTATTGAAATCGTTAAAGGGCCCGCTTCTTCTTTATACGGCAGTGAAGCTGTCGGTGGCTTGATCAATATCATTACAAAAAACCCAAAAAATGCTCCGTTATTTGCGGCAGATGCTTTTTCAACGAGTTGGGGAGAAGCCAATCTGGATTTAGGGTTCAAAGCCAATCTCGGAAAATTTGCTTCGTTGCTGACGGGCGTGAATTATTTCAATTACAGCAATCCCATCGACAACAACCACGATAATTTTACTGACGTCACTTTACAGGACCGTATCTCTGTTTTCCAGAAAGTGAATTTCAACAGAAAAAGCAACAAGCTGTTTTCGATGGCGGGACGCTTTTTCTATGAAGATCGTTGGGGAGGCGAAATGCAGTGGAAAAAAAAATACCGCGGCGGAAGCGAAGTCTATGGCGAAAGTATTTACACTAAACGTTTCGAATTATTAGGTTCGTATGAACTTCCGGTGGCAGAGAAAATGCTCTTTACGTTTTCTTACACCGATCATGATCAAAATTCCGTGTACGGTAACATTCCCTATCTGGCACAACAGAAAATCGGTTTTAGCCAGTTGACGTGGGACAAGAAAATAAAAGCCCATGATTTCCTTGTGGGAACTGCAGTACGTTATCAGTATTATAATGACAATACTACGGCAACCGTAGGAGCCGACGAATCATGGATCCCGAGTCTTTTCGCTCAGGATGAAATCCATCTTTCGGAAAAACACAATATCTTATTGGGCGCCCGATACGATTACAATAGCAGACACGGGAATATTTTTACGCCAAGATTTGCGTATAAATGGAAAATCGACGACAATTCCATTTTCAGATTTAATGCCGGAACGGGCTTCAGGGTAGTAAACCTATTTACTGAAGAACACGCTGCACTGACTGGGTCACGTGATGTAATTGTACTTGAGGATCTTAAGCCGGAACGTTCTTACAATGCGAATGTGAACTTTTTGCAAAAATTTTATTCGAAAGGAGGCAATTTTGTTGGCGTAGAAGCAACAGCCTGGTATACGCACTTTACTAATTCGATTATTCCTGATTATGACACCAATCCTAATCAAATCATTTACAAAAACCTTGACGGATATGCAGTAACCAAAGGTTTGAGCATGAATGTAGACGGCGTTTTCAAAAACGGTCTGAAGGTTATTCTGGGCGCCACTTTTATGGATGTGTCCAAAACGGAAAACGGAGAGAAAACCAGACAAATGCTTACCGAGAAATTCACAGGCACGTGGGCTATTTCCTATCGCATCAAAAAATGGTATCTGGATGTAGATTATACCGGAAATGTTTACGGTCCGATGCGTTTGCCTTTACTAGGAGAACTGGATCCGAGAAGCGAATATTCGTCCACTTGGAGTATTCAGAATATCCAGTTCACTTTCAATAAATTAAAAAACATCGAATTTTACGCCGGAATCAAAAATTTGCTAAATTGGACACCTAATCAGGGAAATCCGTTCATTATTGCACGTGCTGATGATCCTTTTGATGAAAATGTGCAATATAACCCGGATGGTAGCGTTATGCAGGTAAATGATCCTGGCAGTCAGTATCATAACCCTTATGCGCTGACCTTTGATCCAGGTTATGTTTATGGTCCGAACCAGGGAATCCGAAGCTTTTTCGGGATCCGATATACTTTGAAGTAAATGTGTAAAAAACTGTTCTTTCTTCTATTTTTCTTTTGTGCTTTCTCCGGAGTTGCGCAGCTGAAAACCTATACGTTTTCCGAAGCAGAAAAATTAGAAAAGGAACAGCCAAAACCTATTTTTGTTTTTGTCCATACGTCCTGGTGCAAATATTGCAAGATGATGGAAAATTCGACTTTTAAAGATCCGGAAGTCATTCAGTTGCTAAACGATAATTTCTATTTTGTTTCGCTTAACGCGGAAGATAAAGCGCCGATTCCCTTTAACAATTACACTTTTGTTTTCAAACCAAAAGGACAGAATTCAGGCGTTCACGAATTAGCTGAAGCACTGGCGACAATTGACGGCACGGTCACTTATCCGACTTTTTCCATTTTAGATAAAAACAACGCTATTTTGCTGCAGATCAATTCCTATACCGATGTTCCCACAATGATCCGGTTCCTGAAAGAAGTGGTTAATTTTCATTAACAACATTCTAACAAAAGTTCCAGGAATACTTTGTAACTTTGCGACTCAATAACTTAGAAACATAAAATTATGTATCCAGAAGAAATGGTAAAACCAATGCGTGCTGAATTATCAGAAGCAGGTTTTCAGGATTTATATAGTGCTGCCGATGTAGAAGCAGCTTTAGCAAAAGAAGGCACAACATTAGTTGTAGTAAATTCCGTGTGCGGATGTGCGGCAAGAAATGCACGCCCAGGCGCAAAAATGAGTTTAGAGAACAGCAAAAAACCGGACAACTTAATCACGGTTTTTGCAGGTGTAGATAAGGAAGCGGTTGATGCTGCGCGTCAGCATATGTTCCCTTTCCCTCCATCGTCGCCTAGCATGGCTTTGTTCAAAAACGGAGAATTGGTACACATGTTAGAGCGTCATCATATTGAAGGCCGTCCGGCAGAATTAATTGCCGAAAACCTTAAGGACGCATTCAACGAATATTGCTAATTTTGTGAGATTCAAAACAGAAGCCGCGTTTTTAACGTGGTTTTTTTTATTTAATGAATTATCTTTGTAGCAAATACCATCACTAATGCAAAAATTAATTTCATACCCAATATCCCTGGTTTTCTACCTGGCGTTTGTGTTATGTCTATTGATATTTCATCCGATACAATGGGTTTGTTTGAATCTTTTTGGCTATCAGGCACACAAAAAAAGTGTGGATTATATGAATTTCCTTCTGGGGAAATGCACCAATCTTTTAGGGACAACCTACAATTTTGAAAATCTGCACCTGGTTCCGAAAAACGTACCGGTAATTTTTGTGGCCAACCATCAGAGCCTGTTTGACATTGTGGGGATGATTTGGTATTTGCGACGTTCACACCCTAAATTTGTCAGTAAAAAGGAATTGGGGAAAGGAATTCCAAGCGTTTCGTACAATTTACGTCACGGCGGTTCCGTTTTAATAGACAGAAAAGACCCGAAACAGGCATTGCCGGTGATAAAAGGCTTAGGGGAATATATTGAAAAACACAACCGTGCTGCGGTTATTTTCCCGGAAGGGACACGCAGCAGAAACGGGATTCCGAGACAATTTTCGGAAAATGGCTTAAAAATACTATGCAAATATGCGCCATCTGCGTATATTGTGCCGATTTCTATAAACAACTCATGGAAAATTCTCCGTTACGGGCAATTTCCAATGGGTTTAGGAAGTAAATTACAATTCACCATTCATGAACCAATGGCCGTGAAAGACTACCCTTTCCCGGAAATAATGGAAAAGACAGAACATGCTGTGGTTCAAGGAATAAAAATTTAAGATTATGTCAATACAAAATGTACGTCTGGAAGTAATGCAGTTTCTGGAAAAGAACATCGACACTTTCGTGGAGAACTACCTGATTCCGGTCGAAAAGATCTGGCAGCCGTCGGATTTATTGCCCGATTCAGAAAAAGAAACTTTTTTCGATGACGTAAAAGAATTAAGAGAGCTTGCCAAAGATTTACCTTATGATTTCTGGGTGGTTTTAGTGGGCGATACCATTACGGAAGAGGCCTTGCCAACCTATGAATCCTGGTTGATGGACATGGATGGCGTCTCCCAGAAACCGGATAACGGCTGGTCGAAATGGCTGCGTCACTGGACCGGAGAAGAAAACCGCCACGGTGATCTGCTAAATAAATATTTATACCTGTCGGGCCGTGTGAACATGCGCGAAGTGGAAATCACTACCCAGCATTTAATCAACGATGGTTTCGATCCGGGAACCGACAGAGATCCGTATAAAAATTTCGTTTTCACGAGTTTCCAGGAATTGGCTACTTATATCTCACATAATCGTGTAGCGCAGTTGGCTAAGAAGTTCGGCGATCACAAATTATCAAAAATCTGCCGCTTAATTGCCGGAGACGAAATGCGTCATCATCACGCTTACAGCGAATTCGTAGACCGTATCTTTAAAGTCGATCCTAGTGAAATGATGCTGGCATTCCAATACATGATGAAACAGAAAATTACGATGCCGGCGCATTTGATCCGTGAATCGGGTGAAAGTATCGGAACGGCTTTTGAGAAATTCTCAGAATCGGCACAGCGAATTGGTGTATATACGGCAATAGATTATGTGGAAATCCTTCAAAAACTGATTGACCGTTGGGAAATCGAAAAAATCACCAACCTGACGGATGAAGCGGAAAAAGCACGTGATTATCTAACAAAATTACCTGCAAGAATGACGCGAATCGCTGAGCGTTTAGTGGTTCCGAACGAAGAAAAAATATTCAAGTGGGTACAGCCTGCTTTAGTGAAATAGTTCTTTAAGACAGAACAAAGAAATAGAATAAAAACAAAAATCCTTTCCCGACCGAAAGGATTTTTTTAACCTTACTACCGATGCCTTTAATAGAAAACACCATTGCCTTCGTAAAAAAACAATTAGAAAATGCTGAAGGAGGTCACGATTGGTTCCATATTGAGCGGGTCTATAAAAATGCATTACTAATTGCCGGAGGGGAAACATGCGATCTTACTGTTGTACAACTGGGAGCCTTGCTTCATGATATCGCCGACAGTAAATTTCACGACGGCGACGAAACCATCGGGCCAAAAACAGCGCGAATTTTTCTGCAAAGTCAAAATGTTGCTGAAGAAATTATCCAACATGTCATTGCCATCATTGAAAACATTTCCTTCAAAGGCGGGAATTTTGAAAAAAAATTCAACTCTAAAGAACTGGAAATCGTTCAGGATGCCGACCGGTTGGATGCTATTGGAGCAATTGGTATTGCGCGCGCTTTCAATTATGGAGGCTTTAAAAATCGTGCGTTGTACAATCCGGAAATCCAACCGAACCTCAACATGACTAAAGAGGAATACAAAAGCAGTACAGCGCCTACGATAACCCACTTCTACGAAAAGCTATTGCTGTTAAAAGACAAAATGAATACCGAAACGGGAAAAGCAATCGCATTGGAAAGGCATCGCTACATGGAAGATTTCCTTATGCAGTTTTACGCGGAATGGGAAGGCAGAGCAATAACATCTAGGCATCTTAACTAATTCAAGGGTAACTTCATAGATATTCTTTTTTTCGATTTTAGCTTTTAACCAGGCATAAAAACTCATTACGAAAATATCTTCTTCCTGATGCGATTTCCATTGAAAAGACTTTTCTAACTGATCTTTAAAGGCTCCCGATTTAAAATAGTCCGGAGCCTGAAGGTATTTTTCCACCAAGGAAAGAAAAACCAGAACCCGTTCTTCTTTTACCTGGATTAAATACTTTTTATAACGTCTTTTAAAACTGGTTGTTCTCGAAAGAGCATAATCGTCATTATCCAATTCCGCATGCAATAAAATTTCCATCAGGTTTTTTTTAATTGCCCATTCCATGCCCTGTTTTTTCTCATACCAGGCATCCGAGTGATGAAAATCTTTTATTATTTGCTGTACCTTCTTGAAGTTATGCTGTTGAAAACTGAATACAGCAAGGCCTAATTTCAGATCAGATACTTCTGCAATCTCACTCCCATTTTTAGCCAAAGTATCCTCCAAAAGAGCAATTGCCTGAACAAAATTCCCCGAATAATTTTCATTTAAGCTTCGAAGCAAAACCAGCTGATTGCAAAATTGCTGAAAATAAATTCCATCCTGCTTGCGCATTTCAGCTTCCATTTTATCGAGATACAGTTTCGACTCGTCAAATCTCTTGTTTCGAAAAAGCATATTCGCCATAAAATACACAATCTGAATATGGTAAAACAGGTGCTTATCCGTCAATTCCTTTCTGCTCACAATAAAGTCATAACTCTTTTGGAAAAAGCGCTCAATTTCATAGTAATTGTTGCGCAAAGCCGCATACTCATTAGCAATAAACAGAATCTGATACAGCGACTTAAAGGTTAAAATTTCCTTTAATGAAATGTCGTATTGTGCAATGGTATTGCGTATCGTTTCCTGAAAATCAAATACTTCAGCCCCTTCTTTAATTTTCGACAAGGCTATCCGAAGGGAAGCGTAAGCCAGATTCAATTGTTCTTCCTGCAGAAATTTTCTTTGATTCGACTGATATTTTTCAGTGAGCTGAGAAAATGGTGTCTTTTTATCAAGATAAGCATACTGAATATGAGTATGATAAATTTCATTCAGCAGATTAAAACGTTCGATTTTCAGTGCTTTTTCTTCTGCTTTGCTTAAAACTTTAAACGCGGTTTTATATTGTTCCTGCTCGAAAAATACACGGCTGGCAATAAGCAGTTTCAGGATGTCCCGCTCTTCCGAAGTGTCGCTTTCAAAACGTTTGTTGGCTATAAATTCAATTAAGTTTTGATGCAATCGCTTTCGAAGGGCATAAAGTGCCGGTTTGTTTTCATGAGCAGTAATTTCATTTTTATCGTCAGTTTTTAGTAATTGGAATAATTGAATATTCTTGGTGTCATGTCGCTTGTTTTTTCTTTTAAGAAAGAGTATAAATTCATCTATTTCTGAAGAAGAAAGCGTATTTATAATTCCGGAAACTGAATTCATAAAGAAGTATTTTTGAATAAAATAAAGATATAAAATTTAATTTATATCGTCATTTTTATTAAAAATTTGATTTTACGAAACGGACATTATACCCGAATTTCGTCTTATCAAAAACAAGTAATTATGGAAAATTTTAAAACCACGGAAATCGAAGAAAGAGGTTCAACACCACAAAACCAGGAAAACAGAATCTCTATTTTAAAACCCAGCAATGCCTTTGTAGGCGCCTCGTGGATGGTCTTTATTATTGGAATCGTTTCGTATTGGGTAGGATTATTTAATGCTGTTATGGAATTGAATGAAAAAGGATATTATTTCACACTATTGCTTTTCGGTTTGTTCTCGGTAATTTCCGTGCAGAAAAATGTGCGCGACAAAATGGAAGGTATCCCTGTGACGGAAATCTACTATGGCCTTAGCTGGTTCTCAACACTCGCGGCACTTACGCTTCTTGTAATTGGATTATGGAACGCCGATTTAGAACTGAGCGAAAAAGGATTTTTTGGAATGGCTTATCTGGTGAGCCTATTCGCTGCCATTACGGTACAGAAAAACACAAGGGACCTGAAAGTGTCTAACGGCAATTAATTTAGAAAAAAAATAAAAAAAACCGCAGTTCCAATAGGGCTGCGGTTTATTGTATTACTTAATTCGGTATTTATACTACACCTTGCGCTAACATCGCGTCGGCTACTTTTACGAAACCGGCAATATTGGCTCCTTTTACATAGTCGATATGGCCGTTGGCATCTTTACCATATTTCACGCAAGAATCGTGAATAGCAAGCATAATGGCTTTTAAACGCTCGTCTACCTCTTCGGAAGTCCAGCTCAAACGCAGGGAATTTTGTGACATTTCCAATCCTGAAGTAGCAACACCTCCGGCATTAGAAGCTTTTCCCGGTGCAAAAAGAATTTTTGCGTCGTGGAATACCGTAACCGCTTCCGGCGTACATGGCATGTTGGCACCTTCTGCAACACAGAAACAGCCGTTGGAAATCAAAGCCTGTGCATCTTTACCATCCAATTCATTCTGAGTAGCACAAGGCAAAGCGATATCGCATTTAACACCCCATGGTTTTTCACCGGCAATATATTTCGCGTTTGGATATTTATTCAAGTAATCACTGATTCTTCCGTAGTTTACGTTTTTGATTTCCATTACGTAAGCCAGTTTTTCTGCATCGATACCGTCTGCATCGTAGATATATCCAGCAGAGTCCGATAACGTCACTACTTTTCCGCCTAATTGTGTTGCTTTTTCAGCAGCATATTGCGCTACATTTCCAGAACCTGAAATCACTACAGTTTTCCCTGTAAAACTCTCACCTCTGGTCTGAAGCATACTTTGCGCAAAATAAACGTCACCATAACCTGTAGCTTCCGGACGGATTAGGGAACCTCCAAAAGCAATTCCTTTTCCGGTAAGCACTCCCGTAAATTCGTTTTTGATTTTTTTGTATTGTCCGAACAAGTACCCAACTTCTCTTCCGCCTACACCGATATCTCCGGCCGGAACGTCAGTATCGCCACCGATATGTCTTGCCAATTCGGTCATGAATACCTGGCAGAAACGCATGATTTCATTATCGGATTTTCCTTTTGGATCGAAATCGGAACCTCCTTTTCCACCGCCCATTGGCAATGTCGTCAAACTATTTTTAAAGGTTTGCTCGAAAGCAAGGAACTTCAGGATGCTTAAATTTACGGAAGGATGAAAACGAAGTCCGCCTTTGTAAGGTCCGATAGCCGAATTCATCTGAATACGATAGCCTCGGTTTACTTGCGTAACACCTGCATCATCTACCCAAGTAACACGGAACATTACTACGCGCTCGGCTTCCACCATACGCTCCAAAAGCATTTTATTCTGGTATTTTTTATTGTTTTCGATAAATGGGATAACAGTCTCGGCTACTTCCTTCACCGCTTGTAAAAATTCAGGTTCATTCGGATTTTTTTTGGCAACAGCCTCAATAAAATCATTGATTTGTTGTGACATAATTTAAATTTTGGTTTAGTATGATGTTTAAAAGTACAAAAAAAGCGAGCCCAAAATGGGTTCGCCTTAAAAATTATTCTCCCGGAAATTCAGCTTTTCTTTTCTCTAAAAACGCAGTTGTTCCTTCTTTAAAATCAGCAGTTCCGAAACATTCGCCGAAAGCTTTGATTTCCGTCTGGAACCCGTTCACGCCATCTTCGTAGTTCGCGTTGATGGATTGGATAGCTTTGGCAATTGCCACACTCGAATTTTTCATGATGCGTTGTGCGATGCCTTTTGTGAAATCCAGCAGTTCGGCTTGTGCCACGACATGATTTACCAGTCCGGCTCTGTAGGCGTCATCGGCAGTCACCATTCCGGCAGTCATAATCATTTCCATGGCACGGCCTTTTCCTACCAATTGTGCCAGACGCTGTGTTCCGCCATATCCCGGAATTACACCCAAAGATGTTTCCGGCAAGCCCATTTTGGCATTATCGGAAGCCGTTCTGAAATGGGCTGACATGGCCAACTCCAATCCGCCGCCTAATGCAAATCCGTTTACGGCTGCAATTACCGGCGTGGATAAATTCTGAACGAAATCGAACAATAATTCCTGTCCTTTGGCTGCTAATTCTGCACCCTGGTCCACGGAAAAACTTGAAAACTCCGAAATATCGGCTCCGGCCACAAACGCTTTTTCGCCACTTCCCGTGATAATGATTACTTTAGTTGTTTTGTCGGCCTCTTCCGCTTTGAAAGCGTTGTGCAGTTCTTCGATAGTTGCTTTGTTTAACGCATTTAATTTTGTCGGACGGTTAATCGTGATTACGGAAATACCGTTTTCCTTTTCAATTAGAATGTTTTCGTAGTTCATGCTTTAAGTATTTATGATGGGCAGGGTAACCGTAAATTCGGTGCCAACCCCTAATTCGCTTTCAAATGTGATATCTCCGTGGTAATTTTCCACAATATTCTTAATAATTCCCAAGCCGAGACCCATTCCACTGGATTTGGTGGTGAATTTCGGCTCGAAAATACGGTTTTTATTTTCAATACTAATTCCCTTTCCGTTGTCTTTTACAACAATTTTTGCATTTTCGCCTTCGCGGAAAACGTTTACGAATACCAATGGCGTTTCCTGTTCTTCCGGTATCGCCTGAATCGCATTTTTCACCAGATTGGTGATGATTCGGATAAGCTGCGTCCGGTCTATTTTAGTGATGATTTCGCTTTCCTGAGCGAAAAAATGAATGTAATGTTCGTTGAAGATTTCCAGTGCCAACTGCACCACATAAACGATATTCAGGGTTTCGTTCTGTTGTGCCGGGAGTGAAGCAAAATTGGAAAATGCCGATGCCACCGAACTCATGGTATCAATTTGCTGGATTAGTGTTTTGGAATATTCATCCATTTTCTGCTTAACCTTAGGGTCTTCCGGATCAAATTTTCGCTGGAAACTCTGCACTGTCAACCGCATGGGTGTAAGCGGATTTTTAATTTCATGCGCGACCTGTTTCGCCATTTCGCGCCAGGCTTCTTCCCTTTCGCTTTGCGCCAGAAGTATGGCACTTTCTTCCAATTGGTCCACCATGCCGTTATAAGCATCCACCAATGATTTTATCTCGTGGCTTGATGCTTCAAGCTGAATTTTTTCATTCTTCCGGTTCAGTTGGGTCTCCCGGATTTTATCGCTGATGGTTTGCAAAGATTTAGTGATATAACTCGAAAGGAAATATGCTATTACAAAAGAAATCAGCAACATGAAAAGATACACCTGTCCAAAGCGCATTAGGAAATTCCGTAGCTCATTTTCATAAAAAGTCGTCTCCTCAACATAAGGAAGGTTTAAAATTCCCAGAGGTTTGAATTTGGTATCTTTTAAATAACTGTAAGACGAGCGGTATTTTTGCCCGTTGATCATTTGCAGGTCCACAAAACGTTTGCTTGTGGAAGACTGGATGATTTTCAGGATAATGGGCTGAATTGGTTTTGCGATACTGTCCACCGAAAAAGTGCCTTTGGAGGAAATAAGCAACTTTCCGTTAAGATCATGGATGTTGATTTCCAGGCTGTGGATATTGGCCAGTTCGTAAATTTTATCTTTGAAAATTAGGGGAAGATTCTCTGTCGTAAGCGGATAGGTTGTTGTGGAAAGAATGTAATTGATGTGCTCAGTAATAGCATCCTCTTTCCGTTCCAGACGGTCCTGATGGTATTCGCGTGCCTCTTTTCGGAACTGATAAATGGAGACTGTTGCAATTAAAACCGACGCAATTAAAGTAAGCAATATCATCGACAGAAAAATTCGTACCCGAAGCGATAAATGCGTTATATTAATTTGTTGCGCCATATTAGGACTGATTTTTTTCTCTTACTTTTTTATAGAATCTGTAGCCCAGCATCAGGAGAATGGAAAACAGGAAAATCCCGACTACGCCATAAATCCAGTTGAAGGCATCTTTTAAAATCACCAGAAACACTACGGCAAAGAGAATAATTGTAGCACCTTCATTCCATATCCGAAAGAAACCGGAAGAGTGTTTTACCTCATTTTTCTGCAGCTGCAAAACGATCTGATGGCATTTTAGATGATATAAATATAGTAAGAAAACAAATCCGAGCTTCACATGCATCCAAGGCATTTTGAGCCAGGCATTGCCCAAGCTGGTTCCGAAGAGCATCCAGAAAGCAAAAATACTTGCCAGAATAGCGCTGGGCCAGGTGATAATATACCACAAACGATAGGTCATCAATTGGTATTGTTTGATTAGAATATCTTGTTCCGGCTGTGGTTTTGCTTTGGCTTCAGCGTGGTATACAAATAATCGAACCACATAGAATAGCCCTGCAAACCAAGTGATTACAAAGATTAAATGCAGGGATTTTATGTAGTTATAATAATCGTCCATGGTTAGTTTTTAGCCCAATCGTTAATCCACTTCGCTATGGTATCCATCCAGTTGTCGTCGTCGTTCAGACATGGAATGGCAAGGAAATTTTCTCCCCCGTGTTCTTTGAACTGGTGATCGGCTTCCATGGCAATTTCCTCTAAGGTCTCCAGGCAATCGGCTACGAAGGCCGGGGTCACTACCGCCAGGTTTTTAATCCCTTTTCCGGGCATTTTGTTGATTTCGACATCGGTATAAGGTTCCAGCCACTTGTCACCCGCCAGACGCGACTGGAAACTTTCGCTGTATTTTTCTTTTGGAAGACCTAAAATTTCCACTACCTGTTTCGTGGTTTCAAAACATTGGTGGCGGTAACAGAATTCGTGGGCCGGTGAAGCCGTGTTGCAGCAGGATTTGTCAATCTTGCAGTGGGATCTTGTTACATCTGTTTTTCGAAGATGACGCTCCGGGATTCCGTGATAGGAGAACAAAAGATGATCATATTCGAATCCGTCAAGGTGTTTTTTTATGGAATCCGCAAGATTTTGGATATAGTCCCTTTTATTGAAAAAAGCGGGAACTATAGTAAATTTCATTTGCGGGAAATGCTTTTTGCGAAGTTCTTCGGCCAAAACCAAAATTGTAGTGGTCGAAGCCATTGCATGCTGCGGATATAAAGGGAACAACATTACTTCGGTCACGCCTTTATCGGCAAGCTCCTGCAAACCGGATAAAACACTTGGTTTCCCGTAACGCATGGACAATGCCACGGGCACTTCTACCCTTTCCTGAACTTTTATATGCATTTTTTTCGAGATGACAATTAGCGGGGAACCTTCCTTGGTCCAGATTCTTTTATAAGCATTGGAGGAATTTTCCGGTCGTTTTCTCAGGATAATTCCGCGCACCAGAAATGCTCTTAAAAGATAAGGCACATCGATAACGAATTTATCCATTAAAAATTCATCCAAATAGGGTTTTACATCTTTCGGTTCGGGACTTTCGGGAGAACCTAAATTGACCAATAATACGCCTTTCATTA